>JAAEPF010000034.1 GCA_024222295.1 Actinomycetes bacterium | reverse complement strand
GCTCCCACACCGCTCGCCCCACGGCGAGGCGAATGCTCAGACAACCCGCTCGATCACCGTGGCATTCGCTCCCACACCGCTCGCCCCACGGCGAGGCGAATGCTCAGACAACCCGCTCGATCACCGTGGCATTCGCTCCCACACCGCTCGCCCCACGGCGAGGCGAATGCTCAGACAACCCGCTCGATCACCGTGGCATTCGCCATGCCCCCGCCTTCGCACATGGTCTGCAAGCCCAGTCGGCCACCGGTCGCCTCCAACTCGTTGAGCAACGTGGTCATGATCCGTACACCCGAGGCTCCCAGCGGGTGGCCAAGCGCGATCGCACCACCGCGGGGGTTGTAGCGGGAGTAGTCGCCGTCGGGCAGGAACTCCTTGGCCCACATCAGTGCGATGGCGGCGAAGGCCTCGTTGCACTCGATTACGTCGAAGTCGTCGATGGACAGCCCTGAGCGATCGAGGAGCTTCCGGGTGACCGGATTGGGGGCCGACAGCACCAGGATCGCGTCGTCGCCGCCGACCGCGAAGTGACGGACAACCGCCCGGTAGGGCAAGCCCAACCGCTCGGCGACAGAACGTTCGGCGATCAACATGGCTGCCGCGCCGTCAGAGGTCTGCGACGAGTTGCCCGGCGTGATGTCGGGCGCGATCGACGGGTCCCATTTGGCAGCCGAGGCAAGTCCGGCAAGTACCTCCACCGTGGTCTCAGGACGTATCCCCTCGTCGACGGTCATCATCTCGCCCGTCTCGTTGCCGTCGTCGTCCCTCACCGGGGTCGGAACGATCTCGGAGTCGAACGCTCCCGACGTGGTGGCGGCCTGCGCTCGGCGGTGTGACTCCGCGGCCAGGGAGTCCATCTCGTCGCGGGTCACGCCCCACCTGTCGGCAAGGATCTGGGCGATCTCGAACTGCACCATGAGCCGGCTGTCGATCGCCTCGAGGTAGGCCGGGCTGAACGGCCCTGTGCCGCCGGATGCGTTGGAGGCCATCGGGGCGCGCGTCATCGACTCGACACCGCAGGCGATCGCGACGTCGTATCCACCGGCGATCACCCCTTGTGCCGCGAAGTGCACGGCCTGCTGGGAGCTGCCGCACTGGCGATCCACCGTGGTACCGGCCACCGACTGCGGCAGGCCTGCTGCCACCCAGGAGTTGCGGATAGCGTTCGTGGACTGTTCTCCCACCTGGGTCACACAGCCGCCGACCACGTCATCGACCCGCTCCGGATCGACACCCGTGCGCTCTACCAGGGCCAGCAATGCGTGTGCGAGCAGATCGGTGGGGTGCCAACCAGCCAACTGGCCCTTGCGCCGCCCGATGGGCGTGCGCAGTGTGTCGACGATCACGGCCTCTCGCATCTCTGCCATGGCCGAACGCTACAACGGTTCCTGACACGTGTGTCAGGTAGGGACGCGAGTCACAGGTCGCGCGATGGCTGGGAGTGAACGAGGTCCACTAGCGTCGATATGAGCAGCCCGGGGTGGGTGATTCAGTGGCACCCGGGAAGTCTGAGGGGCATCGTGAAGAAGGTCGCCGGTTCGGTCCGGGCACATCCATGGCTGAGTCTCGTTGCCGTGTGCCTCGTCGCGCTCGCCGGAGTGGCGTTCTTCGCCCGCGACATCATCGGCGTTGCCCTCGCCGAGGAAGAACCGATCGACTACACGCTGCCCCTGGTCAAGCCCCTCGACCCGGGAGCCGGCGAGGTGGTCTACCGCGTCGATGCCAACCGCTCGCTCGCAACGGTCAGGGTCAACGAGGTGCTCGCAGGTGTCGACAACGAAGTCGAGCTGACCACCAGCGGACTTGCCGGCGACATCGGGGTGACCGACAACGATGCGTCGACAGCGAGGCTGAGCGAGTTCGCCGTCAGCGTCCACCAACTGGAGAGCGACAACTCACTGCGCGACAAGGTGCTGCAGCACGAGTACCTGGATTCACACGACCACCGCACAGTGAGCCTGCTGGATGCGGAAGTCGTCGAGGTCGACCAGGCCGGTGATTCGCGCCAGGCGACCTTCGCCATCGAAGGCGACCTAGAGGTCAAGGGGCAGCGCACGCCGGTCCGCTTCGAGGGCGAGGGCACCGTCGACGGTGAGACCTTCAGCGCAACGGTCGCAGCGCAGATGAAGATGTCGGACCTGGGGGTTGGCCCGATCACGAAGGTGGGTCTCGTGTCCACCGGCGACGATGTCGAGGTGGAGCTTCAGCTGGTGGCCGTCGACAGCCGCAAGTTCGCTCCACCGACCGGCCTGTCGCTAGAGAGCGTCGCGACGGACGTGGACGCCTCCGGCGCGCCCTCGTTCGCCTCCGACATCCAGCCGATCCTCGAGGCCAACTGCGCCACCTGCCACAACACCGGAGCCGTGGGCGCCCAGATGCTCACACTCGACACCGCCGGCGAAGCCGCCGAGGTGGCCGATGGCCTCGCCATCGTCACCCGCACCGAGTACATGCCGCCATGGCCACCCTCGGATGAGGGAGTGGAACTCCGCCACGGCCGCGGCCTGTCCGATGACGAGATCGACCTGATCCAGCGGTGGGCCCGGGCGGGTGGACCACTCGATGTCGCTGCAGAGACCGAGCTCGTCGCCCCGGACGAACCAGAGGTGACGGTTCCCGACGCCGACATCGTCATGACGATGGCCGAGCCCTACGTGGGCGACGGGTCGAAGCCCGACGACTACCGCTGCTTCCTGATGGACCCCGGATTCACCGAGGACACGATGATCACGGGGTCGATGTTCACCCCTGGATCGCCCGAGGTGGTGCACCACGTGCTCTCCTACCGGGTCTCGGCCGAGCGGGTCGGCAACCTCGTGGAGCGCGACGCCGAGGACGAAGGACCGGGCTGGTCGTGCCCGACCGGAATGGGCACCGGCGGCCGCGAGCTCATCGCCGGCTGGGTTCCGGGAGCACGGCCTCGTGATTTCGGCGAGGGAGTCGGCATGCCGATGGGCGCCGGCGACATGGTCGTAACCCAGATCCACTACCACTACGAGGGCATCCTGCGCCCCGACCAGTCGAAGCTCGAGTTCGAGGTGGCGGACAACCCCGATGAGCTGATCCCGTTCCGCACCACCCAGCTGGTCGCGCCGGTGGAGATCCCGTGCCCCCCGCCGGCAGACGGGCCCTATTGCGACCGCGACGCAGCCTTCGCGGAGGTCGACGAGCGCCTCGGCGGTGCCGGTATCGCCAACGCGCTACACGGGGCCTGCGGCACCAAGCCCGCTGAACTGGCGGCCAGGTCCGACGGCTACACGGCGAACACAACGTGTGAGTTCCGGGTGCGCACCGACGGCCATCTCGTGGACTTCCTCGGCCACATGCACGAGATCGGTTCGAGATACCGGATGACGCTCAACAAGGGCACGCCCGAGGAGTTGGTGCTGCTCGACATTCCGGTCTGGAACTTTGCCTGGCAGCTCAACTACCAGCCGGTCGATCCGATCCCGGTCACGCGCGCTGACAAGATCACCGTCGAGTGCAACTGGGACCGCAGCCTCCGCTTCGACCCCGAGCCTCGCTACATCTTCTTCGCCGATGGCACCCAGGACGAGATGTGTTACTCGACCGCGGTGATCATCCCCGACGACGCCGACGAGGGCGACAGCGACAGGACCGACGCCGAACGAGCCCGCGACGAGGACTGACCGGTCCACCGTTGTTCCGTTGGCGCTGGATCACGCCAGGCGTGATCCAGCTCGAGCAAAACGGGCTCAGCCCGCGAAGACCGACCCGTCGAAGCGGTCAACCGTCGTGAACGAGCCAACCGGGTCACGTTTCAGCTTCATCGGGCGCCTGACCGGGTGACCCAGGGCCAGTACGCACGCCAGACCGTGGTGCTCCGGCAGGCCGAGCACGTCCGCCAGCTCCGGTTCGCGGCGGATCGGCATCGTGGTGATCACGCCCCCGAGGCCCTCGGCGTGGGCGGCCAGCAGGATGCTCCACACGAACGGGTAGACCGACGCGCCGCCCACGATCGGGTGACGGTCGAGGTCGCGGTCGACCGCAGCCAACAGGCGCAGGTCGGCCGCCACCGCCAACATGGCTGGCACCTCATCGAAATGATCGGCGAACTCACTCACCGATTCCCCCGCAGCCGCAGCGGCCTGTCCATGTGCGATCGCCGCGGCCTCGGCGGTTCGGTCGGTGACGGGCGACCACGGCCGCAGGCCCGCCGCACCCATGGCGACGTACTCGTGGAAGCCCTTCACCCACGTGTCACGGATAGCGGCACGGACCCGGGGATCCTTGACGACCGCCACCTTCCAGGACTGGGCGTTGCCGCCGTTGGGGGCGAACCGAGCCTGTTCGAGGATCCGCCCGAGCGCTGCGTCGTCGACCGGCTCATCGGTGAAGTCGCGGATCGCACCCGTGCTACGCAGCGCTGTTGAGAGCTCCACCGGTCAGCCCGCGGCCGGTGTCGGCTCTTCGACCAGATGCGTCGCCGGCATGGCCAGTAGGCGTCCATCGGCGATCTCGTGGAATGCCGCCACCGGCTCGGGGTCCGCGTACAACTGCGAGTCGGAGAACTCGCTGTCGCCAGCAGTGGCGTCGACAAGCCACCACGACGCCTCGAGGGCAATGCCGTTGTTGTCCGTGAAGTAGATCGAGTGCATCACGCCGTGGTCGACCACCTCGGTGACTTCGCAATCGTGCGAGGAAAGGCGATCGCGCAACGATTCGAGCGCTGCCTCGTCGGCCAACCCGAAAGACAGGTGGTCGAACTGGGTGGCGCGCGGATCAGGAATGCCCGCGGGCTTCGAGAACCCGTCGAGCGCGACTCCGCGGTATTCGAAGAACGCAACGGTCTGCCCCGGCGCGAACTCGAAGAAGTAGTGGCGGAACGCCTCGTTGCCCAGGGTCGCCACCAGCCGTGCGCCGAGTACGCCGTGGTAGAAGCGCACGGTGGCGTCCATGTCGTCGGTAATGAGCGCCAGGTGGTGGATGCCCCGCCACTTCGGCATGTCCGTATCGGTGTCCATTCCCAACGGTACGCCGGTTCGCCTCGCCGGTCTCGCCGGCCGGGCACTCGGACACCGCGTTCCATCTTGTTGGTGCCACGGGCCTCAGGCCAGAGGCAACTGACACGCGTGTCAGGTATTGTCGCCGCCGTGGCACCTCGACTCGACCTGACCGGACGTCCCTGCGAACTACGCGATGTGGACCTCGACACGTTCTTTCGACCTTCGCGTGTGGTCGTGATCGGTGCCTCCGACAACCGCCGCCCCAACGACGCCATGTGGCGCAAGATCCGCGACTGGGCCACCAAGTTCGATGCCGAGGTCATCCCGGTCAACCCGAAGCGGGAGTCCATCGACGGGATCAAGTGCTACCCGAGCATCCTCGATGTGGAGGGCGACATCGACCTCGCGGTGATCCTCGTAGGGGCCGCGGTCGAAATGTTCGAAACGGTGCTCGAGAAGCAGCCGAAGTTCGCGGTGATCTTCGCAGCCGGTTTCGCCGAGATGGACGGCGAGGGTGAGGCGCTCCAGCAGCGGCTGGAAGACCTGATCGCATCCGGTGGGACTCACCTGCTCGGCCCCAACACCAACCTCAATGCCTTCGAGACGTTCCGGGACGACAACGGCGACCGCTCCATCGCACTCATCACCCAGTCCGGCCACCAGGGCCGACCGATCTTCCAGTCACAGGACCTGGGCGTGGCCATGAGCCACTGGGCACCGGCAGGCAACGAGGCCGACCTCGAGTTCGCCGACTTCGCACGCTACTTCGCGGACCTCGAGACCACCGGGGCCATCGCCGCGTACATCGAGGGGTTCAAGGACGGCCGCACGATGATGCTGGCGGCTGATCACGCCGCCAAGGCCCGCGTACCGCTGGTGTGCGTGAAGGTGGGCCGCACCGATGAGGGCACGTCGATGGCGAAGAGCCACACGGGCCACCTCACCGGGTCGGACCGAGTGACATCCGACGTGTTTCGCCAGCTCGGGGTGATCCGGGTGGACGGCCTCGACGAACTCACCGACGTGTCGTCCACATTCTGCCGCACCGTGGCGCCCCCGGAGGGTCGGGCGAAGGAACGACGGGTCTGCGTGTACGCCATCTCCGGCGGCACCGGCGCCCACATGGCCGACCTGGTGGCCGACGCCGGAATGTCACTTCCGGAGCTTGCTCCGAAGACCCAGAAGGCCCTGCGCAGCCGCATCCCTGGCTACCTGCGCGTCAGCAACCCGGTCGACTCGGGCGGCCCGCCGAGCTCGGATGAGCGGGGCATCGAGATCCTTCGCGCCATCGTGGCCGACCCGAACGTCGACATGGTCATCATCCCCATCACCGGCGCGCTGGCGTCGCTGTCGGTGCCGTTCACCCGTGACATCTCGATCGTGGCCAAGGAGACCGACAAACCGCTGTTCGTGGTGTGGGGCTCCCCCAGCTGGGACGACGTGTACGAGAACACGTTGCTGCCAGCACGCATCCCGGTCTTCCGCAACTTCGCCAACTGCGTGACCACGGCACGGGCATGGTTCGATCACCACGAGTTCACCGAGCGCTACAGGAGCGCCTTTTCGAAGCTGCCTTCGAAGCCCTCGAACAACCGCGCCGGGGTCGAACACCTAATGGCCGGTAGCGGTGCGCTGGCAGAGCACGAGGCCAAGGCTGTGCTCGCCGCCTACGGGATCCCGGTCACCGAGGACATCCTTTGCACCTCCGCAGCCGCGGCCGCCAAGGCGGCAGGGCAGCTGGACCGCGGCGACGGCGTGGTGATGAAGGTCGCCTCACCGGACATCCTCCACAAGAGCGACCTCGGGCTGGTCCGCGTCGGGGTGAAGGGGCAGTCGGCGGCGCGCAAGGCGTTCGGCGAGATCGTCGACATCGCGGAGTCCGAAACCCCGAAGCGCACCAGGGTGGACGGTGTGCTCGTGTGTGAGCTGGCGGACCCGGGCGTCGAATGTGTGGTCGGAGTCAGCCAGGACGAGCTCTTCGGACCCGTTGTGATGTTCGGCCTGGGTGGTGTGTTCGTGGAGGTGTTCGAGGATGTGGCATTCCGTGTGCCCCCGTTTGACCGGGCCGAGGCCCGCCGGATGATCGAACAGACAAGGGGCGCCAAACTGCTCGCGGGGGCGCGGGGCCGACCGAAGGCCAAGGTGGCTGCCGTGGTGGATGTGCTGATGAAGGTGCAGCAACTCGCACTCGACTTCGCAGGCGAACTCGAAGAGCTCGACATCAACCCGCTCGTGGTGCGGCCCGACGGCGTGGTGGCCATCGACGCCCTGATCGTGCGCAACGGGTAGACCACCGGTGAAGGACCAGACCGCCGTTGCCGGGATCGGCACAACAGATTTCGCCAAGTCCCTCGACGACTCCGAACGGGTGCTGGCCCTCAAGGCGCTGAAGGCCGCCCTCGACGATGCCGGCATCCGACCCGGCGAGGTCGACGGTCTCTCCTGCTACTCGATGGAGGCCACGGAGGAAATCGACATCGCCCGCAACATGGGCTTCGGCGACCTCACCTACTTCGGCAAGGTTCCCTACGGCGGTGGAGCCGGCTGCGGTGTGGTCGGCCAGGCCGCAATGGCCGTGGCAACAGGCCAGTGCAACGTGGCTGTCGCATGGCGCAGCCGCAAACGCGGATCGCGGTCCAGCCGGCCCTGGGCCGGCGTGTCGAGCCGGGTCCAGGGCGACCAGCAACGTTGGAGCCGACCGTGGGGGCTGCTGCGGCCGGTCGACGAGATCGCAATGCTGACGCGCCGCCACATGCACCGCTACGGCACCACCCGCGACCACCTGGCCAACGTGGCGCTCGCATTCCGACGCCATGCCAACAACAACCCGGCCGCTGTGATGGGCGACCGCGAGATGACACGCGACGACTACATGGCGGCCCGCTGGGTGTCCGAGCCACTGTGCCTGTTCGACAACTGCCTGGAAACCGATGGCTCGTGCGCCGTTGTGGTCACTTCGACCGAGCGGGCCCGCGACCTGCGTCAACCACCCGCCCTCTTGCACAGCTGGGCTCAGTCCCTGCCTGCCCAGCACCAGACGATGACCAACTTCTTCTGCGACGACCCACTTCGCGGCCCGGCATGGGCGTGTGCCGAGAAGCTCTGGTCGTTGTCCGACGTCGGTCCGGCCGACGTCGACGTCGCCCAGCTCTACGACGCGTTCAGCCCGCTCGTGCCGCTGTCACTGGAGGGCTACGGGTTCTGCGAACGTGGCGAGGGCGGGCACTTCACCGACGACGGCGGCATCGAGCTCGGCGGGCGCCTCCCCACCAACACCTCAGGAGGCGGAATGAGCGAGGCCTACCTTCATGGCTTCAACCTGATCGTCGAGGCGGTGCGCCAGGTGCGGGGAACATCCACCAACCAGGTCGAAGGCGCCGAGTTCAGCCTCTGCACGTCCGGCGAGGGTGTGCCCACCGGAGCGCTGCTGTTCAGGAGAGACCGATGATCGACCAACCGCTCCTGCCCGGGCTCGACGAAGAGTCGGCCCCGTTCTTCGAGTATGCCGCCCGGGGCGAACTGCGGGTCCAGGCATGTGCCGACTGCGGTGTGCGCCGGATGCCGCCACGCCCGCGGTGCGAGAGGTGCGGCTCGTTCGAGCACCGCTGGGATGCGATGTCGGGGCTCGGCACGGTATGGAGTTTCGTCGTTCCCCACCCGCCGCTGCTGCCCGCCTACTCCGAGCAGGCTCCCTACAACGTGGTGCTGGTCGAACTCGAGGATGACCCGACGATCCGGCTGGTCGGCAACGTGGTAGCCGGAGCTGACGACCGACTCGACTCGATCGACCCGCACTCGATCGCGATCGGCATGCCTGTGGAGGTCGTGTTTCCCCGGCCGGTCAGCGACGACGAAGGTGCGGTCGTGCTCCCGCGCTGGACTCCGGCCTGACCCGCGAAGCGGCAACCTCACCCGACCGGAACAGCCTGCTGGAACAGCAGTGACCCCGACCGCTCTCCCTCGGTCGGGGCCATTGCGAGTTGTGTGGATCCCCTCGTCCACCCGGTGTTGGCACCAAACGGCTCTCGTGGAGTCCATCCAATCGCGGTGGCCAATGCCTTTCAATGGGGACGAATCCCCGTTCGCGGCCGCAAGCGCCGCTCCGACGCTCGAAGCCACCACCAGTGAGACACGCACCCCCCGCTGTGCCAGTCAGCACACCCTGCGTGGCCGGGCGGCGGCCCACACCACAAGTAGTGGTCAGGATTTCTTGGCGGTGGCGCGCTCGGCGAGGTCGATGATCCGGATCGGGCTGTCGGGCCGCACTATCTCCTTGCCACTCGACCGCAGCGTCGTGTCCACGTCGGTCGCCCTGGAGCGCAACGCCGCCACCGTGCAGTCCGCCCGGTCGAGCACCGAGAACGGGTCGTAGTGGAAAAGCCTCATCGCATTCTCGTAGGTGATCGCGTCTACCTCCGCAGCCGGGATGCCGTCGAGTGACTTCGCGAGACGCTCGGGCGACTCCGGCCATGTCGAGTCCGAATGCGGATAGTCGCACTCCCAGGTCATGTGCTCGATACCGACGTCATGGCGGTTCTTCAGCCCCGCGGGATCATCGATGAAGCAGGTTATGAACCGCTCCCTGAACAGGTCTGAGGGGAGCATCCCCTCGGGCAGGTCCTGGCCCGTCCACGCGCGGTGGTGCTCATCGACGTAGTCCACCCGCTCCAGGAAGTACGGAATCCAGCCGATGCCACCCTCGCTGAGTGCGAAGCGCACCTCCGGCCACTTGATGAGAACGCGTGACCAGAGGATGTCGGCGGCGGCCTGCACGATGTTCATCGGCTGGAGCGTGATCATGACGTTGATGGGTGCCTCGATCGACGTGATCGTGAGCTCCGATGACGACCCGATGTGCAGGCACACCACCGTGCCGGTCTCGGTGACTGCCTCCCAGAAGGGATCCCAGTGCTCGTTGTGGAAGCTCGGCCATCCCAGCTTCTCGGGGTTCTCCGAGAAGGTCACGGCACGGCAACCCTTGGCGGCAACACGCCGGACCTCGTCGGCCATGATCTGCGGGTCCCAGATGGCTGGAAGAGCGAGCGGGATGAAACGACCCGGATGGGAGCCACACCATTCGTCGATGTGCCAGTCGTTGTAGGCCCGCAGGATCGCAAGAGCGACGGTCTTGTCCTCGGTGCGGGCGAAGAGCTGGCCGCAGAACTGCGGAAAGCTCGGGAAGCACATGGAGCCGAGCAGGCCGTTGGCGTTCATGTCGGCCACGCGGTCGTCGATGTCGTAGCAGCCCGAACGCATCTCATCGAACGCGGTCGGGTCGATGCCGTACTCCTCTGGCGGCTTGCCGGCCACGGCGTTGAGCCCGATGTTGGGCAACTGCTGGCCCTCGTAGAACCACACGTCGCTTCCGTCGTCGGCCTGGATCACCTTCGGCGCCAGGTCGCTGTACCTGTCGGGCAGGTGGTTCTCGAACAGGTCGGGCGGCTCCACGACGTGGTCGTCCACCGACACGAGGATCATGTCGTCGATCTGTCTCTCAAGCGCCATCGGTTCCCCCTGGATCCGGAGTGGTTCCGGTCAGGGTGATGGTACCGCCCCCACCTGACACGTGTGTCAGGTATGGCCGCCGGATTTGCGGACGTCGCTGTGCTGGGCCCCTCACCTTCACAAGCGGAGTAGCCCAGCGTCGATGTGACGCTGGGCTACTCGGGAAACCAGGTTGAGTGGGACAGCACAGCTGAGTGGGACAGCACAGCTGAGTGGGACAGCACAGCTGAGTGGGACAGCACAGCTGAGCCGGCTGTGCGCGCCGTGGCTAGGAGCGGTGGATCACATTCATGGTCGCCGTGATGACCGGCTCCCCGCCGTCGCCGGTGAAGGTGTTCTCGATCACCAGGAACGTCATGGTCTTGTCGCCGGTGGGCTTTTCGTAGATGTCCTTCACGACACCCTTGTGCTCGAGCTTCTCGCCCACGACCACGTCGCGGTGGTACTCGAAGGCCTGCTCGCCGTGCAGGATGAGCCCACCGTTGGCCATCAGCCCTCCCATGACCGCTGCCATCGGGTTGTTGCCGTTGGTGGGGTCGGGCGGCTGCTCCTCGGCGTGCTTGCACCATGAATCGGCCGCACTGAACATGAACGTCGGCGGCACCGGGATGTCCGAGAAGCCCTCGGCGCGCGCTGCGTCGGCATCGCTCCAGATGGCCTTGTCGTCGAGCACCGATGCAGCGAACGCGGATACCGGGGCCCGCTCCACGGTCACGATGCCGTGTGCGGTCGGCTTGCCGATGTAGTCGTCGAAGTTGATGTCCGCCATGGTGGCGCCCCCTGAAATCCGGATCGGTGCTTTGCTACGGTGACACCGCCAACCTGACGTGTGCGTCAGGTTGCGGCTCGCACATCTAAACATACGAGCGCTGAGCGGCGCGGGAAGCAGGTTGTCATGGGAATCGTCGAGGGGAAAGTGGCGATCGTCACCGGTGCGGGTCGCGGAGTGGGCCGTGGTGAGGCCATGGAGTTGGCCGCGCAGGGCGCGAAGGTGGTCTGCAATGACCTCGGTGGCTCCTCATCCGGCGAGGGGGCAGACACCTCTCCGGTCGACGAGACCGTGAAGATCATCCTCGAGCGCGGCGGCGAGGCGGTGGCCAACTACGACGACGTGTCCTCGTGGGATGGCTCGAAGGCAATCGTCGAGCAGGCCCGCGAGGCGTTCGGGGCACTCGACATCGTGGTGAACAACGCCGGAATCCTGCGCGACACCTCGATCGTGAAGATGAGCGAGCAGGACTGGGACAAGGTCATCGCCGTGCACCTCAAGGGCACATTCAACATGACCCACCATGCATGTGAGTACTGGTCCGACGAGTCGAAGGCGGGCAGGGTACGCAAGGCCGCCATCGTCAACACGGTCTCCTCGGCCGGCCTCCAGGGCAACAGGGGCCAGGCCAACTACGGCGCCGCCAAGGCCGGTATCGCAGCCCTCACCGTGATCACAGCGCTCGAAGGTGAACGCTATGGCGTGCGCGCCAACGCGGTCGCGCCCGGCGGTGCCACGCGGATCGTGCACGAGACCATGCCCGACATCCCGCTTCGTGAGGCCAACGAGGTTCACGACGACGAGTTCGAGAGGCTCAACCCTGGCAACTCGGCCCCCATGGTCGTGTGGCTGGCATCCGACGAGGCCTCGCTCGTCACCGGACAGGTGTTCCGGGCAGTCGGAGCGGACATCTCCGCCTACGAGGGCTGGCGGATCGGTGCGACAGCCTCCAACGCCGTGAAGGGCGAGCCCCAGAAGTGGGATCCGGCCCGACTCACCAGCGCTTTGGGCAAGGATGTCTTCGGCACACGTCCCGGCGGGCTCAAGATGAGCTCCAAGGGCTGAACCTCCGGAGGCCCTCATGAGCGATCCCGGCGAGCGGGAGTGGGAGACCCTCACCTACGAAGAGGGAGAGGACGGCGTCGCGGTCGTCACCCTCAACCGGCCGGAGGTGCACAACGCCTTCAACCGGGCGATGCAGCGCGAACTGCACGAGATGTGGCGCGCGCTGCGCCTGCATGACCCCGTGCGGGCCATCGTGCTCACCGGTGCCGGAGACAAGGCGTTCTGCACCGGGATCGACCGCGGCGAACAGATGAGCGGCGACGGCGGCGACCTCGACGACGACCACCATCGCATTGGCTCGGCCGGCACAGCGTTCATGTTCGACGACCCGGGCGACTGGATAGGTCCCAAGACGTCCGACCTCTGGAAGCCCGTGATCGGTGCGGTCAACGGCATGGCGTGCGGCGGAGCCTTCTACCTGCTCGGCGAGGTCGAATTCATCATCGCGGCCGACCACGCCACCTTCTTCGACCCGCACGTCACCTACGGCATGTGCGCCACCTTCGAGCCGCTGCACATGCTCACCAAGATGCCCTTCGGAGAGGTCATGCGCATGACGCTCATGGGCAACCACGAGCGTCTGTCAGCCGAGCGAGCACACCAGATCGGCATGGCGAGCGAGGTGGTGCCGGGCGAGGAACTGCCCGTGGCAGCACGCCATGCCGCGGCAGCCATTGCCTCCGCTCCTGCTGTGGCGGTGCAGGGAACGGTGCGCTCGATCTGGGCGGGCCTGGAGATGCATCGCAGCCAGGCATTGGCCCAGGGGTACGGCTTCATCGGCCTCGGAACCAACGAAGAGTCACTTGCAGAGGGGCAACGAGCCTTCGCTTCGGGGAAACGAATCGAGTGGCGACTCCGCTGAGGCCTCACGGGCCCCACAACGAACGGCTATCAGCCGGCCTCGGCGAAGAACGAACGATGGATCACCGTCGCGGCAGTGTCGACCACTGCCCCGGGTTCACCGAGGTCGCGGTTGACCGCCAGGTAGGTGAAGCGCTCCATGAGGGCGATCAGGGCGGTCACGCGCGTCTCTGCGTCGCCGGGATGTGTTTCGCGGATCCGGTCGATGAGTACCGACGACACGTTCGCGAGGCTGTCCACACCCAGCTTCGTGAGCTCGGGGTTGGCCGACTGCTCAACCCAGGAGCGGATGACGACCCCGTAGGTGCGGTAGTGCTCGATGAAGTCCTCGAGCCAGTCACGCACCTCATTGCGTCCCGAGGCTGCAGCGGACACCGACCCGAGGCCGGCCACGAGACCGCCCAGTTCTGCAGCACACCGCTCGGCCAGCGCCACGACCATGGCGTCCTTGTTGGCGAAGTAGAGGTAGAACGTGCCATGGGACACGTCGGCGCGCTGCACGATGTCGTCGACCCGCACCGCGTTGTAGCCCCGCTCGGCGAGCACCTCGATCGCCGCATCGAGCAGGCGCGCCCGGGTGGCTTCGCCGGTGGTCAGCGCTGTTGTGGATTCCGTGGCGCTGGAGCTGGCGACCTTGGCCATTCAGAAGTCCTTGGTGATCGGGGACTGTTGTGAGCGATCGGGAGCCTGTGGGCCTCAGCGAGACTGTACGACAGGCTGCCGATCGCTTCGGGGAGCGTACCGCCTACGTGTCGCCCACAGGCTGGGAGATGAGCTACCGGCGGCTCGACCGACTCGCCGACGAGGTCGCGGCGGGCCTCCGCGAGCTGGGCGTCGGGCTGGGTGACAGGGTCGCCGCGGTCATGTCGCCGCGCCCGGAGTACATCGTGCTGCAGGTTGCGGCAGCTCGTGCCGGCGCCGCCCTCGCGGGGGTCAATCACAAGCTCGCCGAGCCGGAACGCGCGGCGCTGGTGGCGCTCGCCATGCCCGCCGTGGTCGTGATCGACCCCGGGCAGCTCCCGGCGTCGGGCGTCGGCACTGGCGACACTGCGACGGTCGTTGCCGAACCGGCGAGCTCCGACAGTGACGCGCTCGCAGAACTGCGCGTCGCAGGAGCCGGGCCCGCAGATCCACCGCCTGACCCTCAACGACCCCTGGCCATAGTCTTCACTTCCGGCACCACCGGCACTCCGCGGGGAGCCGTGTATGCACAACGCCAGGTCGACTTCATCACGCAGGTCGACACCGGGGGTGCGTGGGGCGACCCCGATGCTCCCGGGCCCCACGGAATGTCGGGCATGTCACTGACACACCTCGGGCCGACCACGAAGCTGCAGGGCAAGCTGATGCGCGGCGGCACGACCCACTTGCTGCAGCGCTGGTCACCGACCACGGCTCTGGGTCTTGTGGAGGCTTACCGGATGCCCGTGCTGGCGGGGGTGCCCACACAGATGACCCTGATGCTGCACCACCCCGAGGTCGACTCGTTCGACCTCTCGAGCGTGCGCTCAGTGGTCCTGGGCGGAGGGCCCGCCAAGCCGTCGCTGATCCACGAGATCCGCGAGCGCCTCGGCGTGCCGGTGATGGTGCGGTACTCGTGCACCGAGGCGGGGGTCGGGGTCGGCACCGGCCCGACCGACGACCCCGAGGATGCTGAGTGCAGCGTCGGGCGGGCACACGACGGAGTGGAGCTGAGCATCCGCGACGACGCCGGCCAACCGGTAGCCGCGGGCGAGGTGGGCGAGGTCTGCCTGCGCTCGCCGGCAACCATGTCCGGCTACTGGCTCGATGCCGTGGCGACCAGTGCTACCACCTGGCTCGACGGTGCCATCCGCACTGGGGACCTCGGCTGGGTCGACGAGAAGGGCCGACTGCATCTCGCGGGCCGCAGCGGCGACATGTTCGTGAGAGGTGGCTACAACGTGCATCCGGTGGAAGTGGAAGCGGCTGTCGCCGGATGCCCCGGAGTTCGCGACGTTGCAGTCGTGGGCCGCGACGATGACGTAATGGGCGAGATCTGCGTTGCATTCGTCGTGGCCCACGATCGCGACGACCCACCGACGCTGGATGGGATCCGCGACCACGCACTGAGGTCGCTCGCACGGCACAAGCTCCCCGAGCGGGCCGTGTTGGTGGACGCTCTTCCGCTGACACCCATGGAGAAGCTGGACCGGGCGACGCTGCGCAAGATGGCAGCGGACATGGCTGACTGACCGGCTCGACTCAGGCTGCGCCGACTCGTTCAGCAAGGTCCGCGGCGGCTCGCTGATAGCACTCGACGCTCAGGTGAACGCCGTCGGCCAGCAAGCACAGCGAGGGCTCGTCCTCACCCGAGCCGGTCAGCTCGGCCAGATCCTCCACTTGCACCCAAGCACGCGAACTGGCCAGGTCGGCTGCGATCTCGTGGACGAGGCGGTTGGTGTCCCCGCCGGTGGGGTCGTCCATGCGCACATGACCCACCCAGACCAAGCGCGTGCCAGTGCCTTCGAACGCATCGAAGGCCTGGGCCAGACGGTCCCGGTACTCGTCCTCCCAGCCATCCGACATCGGCGCCACCACATCACCATTGGCGTCTCGGAGATCCTGGGCATCGTTGGATCCCACCGAGAACACGAGCACCTCGGGCGGGAAGTCGCGTGCGAGTTCCTCGAGGCGAGCGGGCCAGTCGAATCGATCGGGGCGGGCGAGCCCGGTTCCCTCCTGCCCGATCACCTTGACGGTGACCGCGGTATTCACCTCATCGCGCAACGCGGCGCCGAGCCCGACCGAGATCGAGTCGCCGGCAACCGTGACCTTCGAGCCGGGCGCCACCTGCTCCGCCGCTCCGTCGGAGCACCCGGCGAGCGCGGCAACGAGCACCGTCGCTAAGGCAGCAAGACCAGGCACCATGGCGGATTTCACAGCGTCTGGAGCCTAGGTGGGCCACGTGTCGCGGCCACATTCGCGCCCACCGAAGTGGATCTGCCTGCAGCGTCCGACACCACCTATCTTTGTCCCTACCCGTTCACCACGGGCACCTGAGGGGAAAGCTGATGCCAGACGATCGACCCATTGCGTTGGTTACCGCGCCGTTCCGCGGACCGGGGCTCGACCGCCTGCGGGAGGTCTGTGACGTGGTGCTGGACCCGTGGATCGACCACGTACCGATGCGGATATGGGACGGCGCCAAGCTGGCGGAGCGCGTTGCCGAAACCGGGGCGACGGTACTCGTGGTCGAGTCCGACTTCGTGATGGGCGACGAGATCATGGACGCGGGCCTGATCGCGATCGGGTCTTGCCGCGGCGACCCCAACAACGTCGACGTCGCGGCGGCGACCGATCGCGGCATCCCGGTCATGAACGCGCCCGGCCGCAACGCCGATGGTGTCGCCGAACTCGCCGTCGCCCTGACCCTTGCGGCCTCGCGGCACGTGATTCCGGCCGACACCGATCTGCGTGACAGCGCGGTCTTCCGTGACGAGACCATCCCGTACCAGCGGTACCGGGCCTGGCAGCTCGCCGGACGCACCGTCGGCATTGTCGGTCTCGGCGCGGTCGGGCGGGCCGCCGCTTGGCGATTCGAGGGCCTCGGCATGCGGGTGATCTCGTTCGATCCATTCAACGACGAGGCCACGCACGATTCGCTGGGAGCCCTGCTGGCCGAATCCGACGTGGTCTCGATGCACGCTCCCCCGATGCCCGACACTCTGGCAATGATGGGCGCGGAGCAGTTCGCGGCGATGCGCGACGGAGCGGTCTACGTCAACACCGCCCGCGCGTCGCTGCACGACATGGATGCGCTCACCGCAGCGCTGGCCAACGGCAAGCTGTCGGCCGCGGCGCTCGACCACTTCGAGGGGGAGCAACTGCCTGACGGCCACCCACTCACCGAGATGGCCAACGTGGTGCTCACACCTCACATCGGTGGAGCGACGTACGACACCGAGGTCAACCACTCTGCGATGCTTGCCGACGACATTGCTCGCCTCCTCGCGGGCGAGCCGCCACTTCACTGTGTGAACCCCGAGGTCCTCAAATGAGCAACGCCGAGCTGGTGGTCAGCTGATGCCCCCGATCGACGAGGTCCGAGCAGCCGTGTTGGCCGCCGCGAAGGAACTGCACGCCTGCGGCCTCGTGTCGGGCACGGCCGGCAACGTGTCAGGCAAGATCGAACCCGGCCGCTACGTGCTCACGCCGTCCTCGGTTCCCTACGTCGGAATGACCCTCGAAGACCTCGTGGTGGTCGACGGCGAGGGAGAGGTGCTCGATGGGCACCGGTCCCCCACCTCCGAGATGCCGCTGCACCTCGAGTGCTACCGCAACTACCCCGAGGTCGGAGCTGTGGTGCACTGCCATGCCAAGCACTCCTCGATGTTCGCGGTCGCCCACAAGCCAATTCCGGCAGGCATCGACGAGTTCGTGATCTACATCGGAGGCGACGTGCCTTGCGCCGACTACCGACAGTCGGGCACAGCTGAACTCGCCACCGAGGTCGCCAAGCACCTGGCTGACCGCTCCGCAGCCCTGATGGCCAACCACGGCCTGCTGTGCGTGGGCAAGGACGTGCAGGACGCGCTCCACTCCGCTCAGGTGGTGGAGCACAACGCGCAGATCATGTGGGGTGCCGAGGCCCTCGGTGGCGTGAAGCCGCTCCCCGACTCCGCCGTGCAGGACTTCACCAACATCTACGACTTCGTGCGGGGCGAGATGTGGGGCAGCTGAGCCCCGACAGGTAGCGGTGCCGGCGCAGCCAACGGATGCCGCCGCGAATGGTGGCGGTGGCTACCGTTTCGGGGTGCGAGAGATCCCCTTCAGCATCATCCGCGGCTTCTGCATGGGCGCCGCCGACATCGTACCGGGTGTGTCCGGCGGCACGATCGCCCTTGTCTTCGGTATCTACCGCCGACTGATCTCATCCATCAGGGAGGGATCCAGCGCCATCGGCCGCCTGATCAAGGGCGACATCGACGGTGTCAGAGTGGCGCTGCGAAGCGTCGAGTGGGGATTCCTGGTGCCGCTGCTGATCGGCATCGGTCTCGCGATCCTGACGCTCGCGAGCGTCATCGAGCATCAGCTGGAGGAGCGCCCGGAGATGATGGCCGGGCTGTTCATGGGCCTCGTGCTCGGGTCCGTGGTAGTCGCATGGGGCCTGCTGGAGAACCGTGACGGCCAGCGCATCGCGGTGGGGGTCCTGGTGGCAATCGGCGTCTTCCTGCTGCTCGGGCTCCGGGGAGGCACTTCCGAGGAGACGGTCAGCCAGGTGAGCGACCCGGCTTGGTGGGCCTACTTCGTGGCCGGCGCCGTGGCTATCTGCGCCATGATCCTGCCCGGAATCTCGGGCTCGTTCATTCTCGTGATGCTCGGCATGTACGGGCCGGTGCTGGCAGCAGTGAGCGACCGTGACCTCGTCACGATCGGCGTGGTCGGCCTCGGGTGCGTGGTTGGCCTCGCACTGTTCTCACAGGCACTTCACTGGGCGCTGGAGAACCACTACAACACTGTGATGGCCGCACTCATCGGCCTGATGCTCGGCTCGTTGCGCGTGCTGTGGCCCTGGCCCCAAGGCGTCGACAGCACGGTGCTTGAAGCCCCGGGCGAAGCGGTGGGACCGACAATCGCCCTTGCCCTGGTCGGCTTCCTCGTCGTGGTAGTGATCGACTTCGTTTCCAAGCGCGTCGGGGGCCCCGACCACGACCAGGAAGTCAGCGAACTGAAGTCCTGAGCAGCGGCGCCGGGTGCGGCCGTGCCATTCCGGGTCAGGGGGGCGCGGGCGGGGGCAGCTCGTCTCCATCGGAGCCACACCACCGCAGGATCAGGACGAACTCCATCGTCGGGTCGTCCGCGAACGGCAAGGTGGCGAAGGGCATCCTTGCAGCCTCACCGGTCGGACACCTGGGCTCTGCGTACCTTCGTGTGCTCCCGAAGACGCCGGCGCATGCTGGCAAGCCGGTTCGCTGTGGCGCCGACCGTAGTAGAGGTCAGCGAAGGGCGCCGGGCTCTTCGAGCCAGCGGTTGAGCGCGATCGCCCGGGCGTTGCGGACCGTGAACACATGGGTGACCGCACGGCGAACCCGGTGCTGCACCAGTCCGTCGGCCACGATCTTGCGCAACAGGTAGTCGGCAGCATCGCCATGGTCGACTTCGGCGTAGGCGTGGACCTTGAAGTTGGGCACCTCGATGCCGTAGTGATCCCGCATGCCCTCGTACATCATCTTGGCGTAGCCGGTGGATGCGGCAAAGCGTTCGCCGGCCCAGCCGAAGACCGCCAGGCCTTCCTCGTAGCTGCGGCGCATGTAGTAGAGGCTCGTGTAGATCATCCCGAGCGTCTCGGGGATCGGGACGTAGTCGACCAACTCCTCGTCACCGATGCCGAGCATGCGTGCCCAGTCGACCTTCATGTCGACGTGGTTGGCGTCGCCCGCGTAGCCGGTCTCGTCGGCGAGGTTCTGCAGCCAATGCGCGAAGTGCTCCGAGTTCGAGAGCATGAGCACGTCGGGGTCGGGAGCGTTGGCCACCAACGAGGCGAACTCACGGGTGTAGTTGACCCCGAGGAAGTAGTACTCCTTGCAGTACCGACGCAGGTACTCCTCGCTGAGGGTGCCATCCGCGACGTGCTGCCACAGCTGGTTGCGGGTGCTGCAGACGGTCCGTTGGACCTCCTCCAGCCCGGCCATGAAGTCGTCGACCGCGAGCGGTTCGTAGGCGTTTCCCCGGCGGACATCCTCGAAATCCCTGACAGTGTCGCTCATGGGTGCCAATGGTACCCCCAAACCTGACACGCGTGTCAGGTAGAGCGGGGCCTGGCTCCCTGGATGCTGGTCCGCAAAGCTCAGCCCCGCACCGCTTCGAGCAGGAGGCGGCGCTCCGCAGCCGCCATCACCGCACGGGTGTGCTCGGCCACGTCGGGGTTGACCGAAACGGACGTGATCCCGAACCTCACGAGGTGCTCGGCGAAGTCGGGCCGGTTGGACGGCGCCTGGCCGCAGAGCGACGAGGTGATCCCCGCCGCGCGGGCAGCGGTGACGATGCTGCCGATCGCGTCCAGGACCGCGTCGTCGGCCTCGTCGAACAACTCCGCGCACACCTCTGAATCACGGTCCACGCCCAACATGAGCTGGGTCAGGTCGTTGGAGCCGATCGACACACCGTCAATGCCCATGGCCGCGTAGTCGGGAATGCGGTACACGATCGAGGGGACCTCGGCCATCACCCAGCGCTTCAGGTTGCGGTGCGATCCGAGTGACGAGCGGTCGATCAACTCGAGCACTTGCTCGAGTTCCCACTTCGTTCGTACGAACGGGATCATCACGATCAGGTTCTGGCACTCCTCGTGCACACGGGACAGGTACTGCAGCTCCAGGTCGAACACCTCGGGCTGGCTCAGGTACCGGTAGGCACCGCGGAACCCGATCATCGGGTTCTCCTCCGGCGGCTCGTACTCGTCGCCACCCTTGAGCTCGCGGAACTCATTGGTGCGGAAGTCCGTGGTGCGGTACACCACGGGCCGCGTGCCGAACGGCCGGGTCACCTCGAGGAGCTGGTCGGCCATCTTGTCGACGAACTCCGAACTGCGGCCCTCGGCGATCAACTTGCGCGGGTGCTCGCCACCGAGGGCGTCGGTGATCATGAACTCCGCACGCAACAGCCCCACGCCGTCGACGGGCATCTCGGCGACCGTCTGGGCGCGCTCCGCGATCGCGAGGTTGACGTAGAGCTTCGTGGCAAGGGGCTCGACCGAGCCCGGCTCCGTCGGCAGGCCGGAGACGACGACCCCACCGCTGGGTGCAGGTGGATCCAGGATCTTCGTGACGTCGCCCGGGAAGACCCGTCCGGCCTTGCCATCGACCGTCACCTGCTCCCCGGTGCGCAGCACCGTGGTGGCGTTGCGGGTGCCGACCATGCCGGGCACGCCCAGCTCGCGGCTGACGATTGCGGCGTGGCAGGTCATGCCACCTCCATCGGTGACCAGTGCAGCGGCCCGCCGCATCGTGGGCACCCAGTCCGGTGAGGTCATCGGGGCAACGAGGATCTCACCGTCCTTGAGCGTCCCGCCCTCCTCATGGGACTGCAGCACACGCACCTTGCCCGTGACCACGCCCGGCGATGCGGGCAGGCCGGTGATCAGCGGTTCGGGCAGCGGCTCGTCAGACGCGGCGGCGCCGTCACCGTTGTCCCCCGCCGAGGCGCCGCCTGCATGAAGCGTCGTGATGGGCCGGGCCTGCACCAGGTAGAGCTTGCCGTCTTCCAGCGCCCACTCGGTGTCCATCGGCATCTCGTAGTACTCCTCGACCTTCACGCCGATGTCGGAGAGTTCCACGATCCGGTCCGCCGGCAGCACCTGTTGGGCTCCGTCGTCCTCGGAGAGGTCCTCGGTTCGGTCCTGGCCGTCGTCACCGCGCACGATTCGGAACGCCTGGTGGCCGAGGCGGATGTTGCGGATCCGGTGTGCTGCACGGTCGACCGTGTAGGTATCGGGTTCCACGAGCCCGCCGACCACAACTTCACCGAGTCCTTGGGCGGCCTCGATGACGAGCAGGTTGCGGTCTTCGGTCGAGGGGTCGACGGTGAACATCACCCCGGAGGCCTCCGAGTTGACCATGTGCTGCACGGCCACTGCGATCGCCGGTTCATCGGCGATCTCGCGGCCTGCGCGGTAGGAAATCACGCGCTCGCCGTAGAGCGATGCCCAGCAGTCCACGATGCGCTGGATCAGCTGGTCGTGACCGATCACGTTGGTGTACGTCTCGTTCATGCCGGCGAAGCTGGCATCCGCGCCGTCTTCATTGGTGGCCGACGAGCGGACGGCAACCGCGCCCCCACCCGCCTCGTCGTAGGCCGACTTGACCACCTCGGCCATGTCTTCAGGCATTCCGGCAGCGCGGATCCGGTCGTGGACGCTGTCGCTGAGCGCGGTCAGCGAGGCCGGATCCGACACGTCTGCGTTCGCGACGTCGTCGAGGAGCGCCTGGCGCAGCGACTTGCCGGAGGCATCCGGCGCCGCGTCCATTGCATCCAGGTATGCCTGGGCGGTCACGGCGAAACCACCGGGGACCGGGAAGCCGGCGCCGATCATCTCGCCGAGGTTCGCGTTCTTGCCGCCTACGAGGTCGACGTCCGCAAGGGTGAGGTTGCCGAGCTTGCGGGTCCAGTTGTTCATGGGGGCTCCCGGGGGTCATGGTGGGCGAATCGCCGAGCCGTGCGCTGAAACGCGCTTCGTACTCTATGCAAGAGCCGACGCAATCCGGCGCCGATCGTGCCAGCCATTGGCCCCACGAGAACTCGCCGGCGCCGGTACCGTGCGGCGATGGCCAGTCGCGCGCTTCTGCATCCGTTCGCCCGACCGACCGAGGTCGACTTCATCTCGATCGTGGGTGGCGAGGGCAGCACCGTACGGGACTCGTACGGGCGCACCTACATCGACGCGATGGCATCGCTGTGGTACTGCCAGGTGGGTCACGGACGAGCCGAGATCATCGACGCCATCACCGCGCAGCTGCATACCCTCGATGCCTTCCACACATTCGAGAAGTTCACCAACCCGCCCGCAGATGCTCTCGCCGACCGCCTGGCACAGATCGCGCCGATGGCCGACGCGCGGGTGTTCCTCACCAGTTCGGGCTCCGAGGCAGTGGAGACAGCCCTGAAGCTGGCCCGGCTGCACTGGTCATGGCAGGGGCACCCGGAGCGCTGTGTGGTCATCAGCCGCGACCGCGGCTACCACGGGGTCGGCTACGGGGGTACGACGGCACAGGGCCTGGCGCCCAACAGGGAGCACTGGGGCCCACTGCTCGGCGACGTGGTGCACACCGATGCCGACGACCTCGAGGACGTTGCCGCAGCCTTCGCCGAGCACGAGGACCGGGTTGCGGCCGTGATTGCCGAACCGGTGCAGGGCGCCGCCGGTGTGTGGCCGCCGGCTCCGGGGTACCTGAACGGCCTGCGCGAGCTGTGCGACGAGTACGGTTCGCTACTCATCTTCGACGAGGTGGTGTGCGCCTTCGGCCGCCTTGGCGAGTGGTGGGGAGCAGACCACTTCGGGGTGACTCCCGACCTGGTCACGTTCGCCAAGGGTGCGACCAGTGGATACCAGCCGCTCGGCGGGGTACTGGTGGGCGCTGCCACCCGAGCGGTGCTGGAAGCCGACCACGAACGCTGGTTCAGACACGGCTTCACCTACTCGGGTCACCCCGCAGCGTGTGCCGCGGCACTGGCCAACATCGACCTGATCGAGGCAGAGGGACTCGCAGCCCGCGCTTCGCACATCGCCGACGAGCTGGGCGCCGGGCTCGCGGAGCTCGTGGAGCAGGGCGCAGCCGCCTCGGTCAGGGGTGCGGGGGGACTCTGGGCCATCACGCTGCCCGACGAGACCTCCGCCCGCGAGGTGAGGGACCACATGCTGGGTTCCGGGGTGATCGCCCGCCCGATCGGCGAGCACTCGATCGCTTACTGCCCTCCGCTCGTGGTCACCGACCAGGAGTTGGCACAGATCCTCGAGTCCACCTCCGACGCCCTGCGGGCAGCGCGCTGAACCAGCGAGAGCCCGCCCGACTCAGTCCAGCGCGTCGCTGAGCGGTGAGTAGGGCCGTCCCAGGGCTTCGGCCACTGCTTCGTTGACAACCGCCCCACCGGCCGTGTTGACCCCGAGCGCCAGCGACGGATCGACGGCGGCCGCATCGCGTACGCCGCGTGAGGCGAGCTCCGCCAGGTACGGCAAGGTCACGTTGGTGAGCGCATAGGTCGAGGTGTGGGGCACCGCCCCGGGGATGTTCCCGACGCAGTAGTGGATGACTCCGTGACGCTCGAACACGGGATCCGCGTGTGTGGTCTCGCGCGAGGTCTCGATGCATCCACCCTGGTCGATCGCGATGTCGACGATCACCGAGCCCGGCCGCATCGTGGCAACCATCTCCTCGGACACCACCACCGGTGCGCGCCCTCCGGCGACGAGCACGGCCCCGATCACCAGGTCCGCCTCCGCAATGGCACGCTCGACCTGGCCGCGGTTGGAGGCGAGCGTGAGGATGCGCCCCATCTGGATCTGGTCGGTCCAGCGCAGCCGGTCGATGTTGCGATCGAGCACGTGTACCTCGGCCTCGAGGCCCGCAGCCATCCATGCGGCGTTCCATCCGACGTTGCCGGCACCCAGCACCACGACGCGCGCAGGGCGCACGCCCGGAGCTCCCCCGAGCAGGACTCCACGGCCACCGTTGTGGCGCTCCAGGAAGTGAGCGCCGATCTGTATCGACATGCGGCCCGCCACCTCGCTCATCGGGGCCAGCAACGGCAGGGCTCCCTCGGTGGTCTGGACCGTCTCGTAGGCCACGGCCGTCATGGAGGCGCCCAGCAACGCGTCGGCCACCTGTGGGTACGCCGCCAGGTGGAGGTAGGTGAACAGCACCAGGTCCTCGCGGAAGTGACCGAACTCCTCCTCGAGCGGCTCCTTCACCTTGCAGAGCACATCCGAGCGCTCCCACACCTCTACGGCCTCGGCAACCACTGTCGCGCCGGCCTGCTCGTAGTCGGCATCGGCGATGGACGCGCCCACGCCGGCACCGGACTGGACCAGTACCTCCAGGTCGAGGTGGCGCAGCTCACGCACACCGTCGGGAGTGATCGCCACCCGGTGCTCATCAGGCTTGACCTCGGTGGGTACACCAACCGTTCGGGGTTTCATGACCCCAAGTCAACCGTACGCCGACGGATTTCCGCCACGACGTCGCCCACGGCGCTCTGCACAGGTCCTGAGAGGCCGGGACCGTCACCGAAGTCGTTTGCAGCAACACCGAGGACCACAAGCTCGGCCGGCAACCGGTCGAGCACCGCCGCGAGGCGCAGCGCCTCCCCAAGGCCGGCGGAATGCCCGGATACACCTGCGCTCCAGTGGCCGACCCGGTCCGGGTCGAGCGCGGACTCACCTTCCAGCACAACCAGCCCGCCGGGCTCGACATCGTCAGCCAGCACCGCGTCCACGACGATCACGCTCGGCCTCGCGTGCCAAGCGTCGACCAGTCGCGTCGGCTCTCCATCCAGCTCGAGCAGGTCGAGCCCAGCGGCCGTCGCTTCGATCTCCCCCAGCGCATCGAGCACCGCCGCACCTACCCCGTCGTCGCCGCGGAACCGGTTGCCCACCCCGATGACGAGGGCCCTCTCCTGAGCGACAGCATCCGCGCCGGTCAACTGCTGCGGCGGCGGTTGACGGTCATGTCGAGGAAGTGCGTCGCGCAGCTGATGCAGGGATCGTGGTTGCGGATCGCCACCTCGCAGCGGTGCTGCAACTCGGCGTCGGTCAGGGTGTCACCTTGCGCGGCGAGCAGGTCCTCGGCGACATGCCAGAGGTCATGCTCGATCGTCGGCTGGTTCTGTGAGGTCGGTGGCACGATCACGGCCTTGGTGATCAGGCCTTCGGAGTCGATGCCATATCGGTGATAGAGCAGACCACGCGGGGCCTCGGTGATGCCGTGGCCGACCACCGTGCCCTCAGCTGGAGGCGGTACGTCCGCGAACGCCGGGCCCGACAGGGCCGCCGAGTCGAGCCCGTCGATCACTTCCAGGGCCGTGGCCAGGGCGTGAACCACCTCCACGGCGCGCACCATGATGCTGCGGAACGGATTGGTGACCGGCGGCGACAGCCCGATTGACCCGGCCACCTCCTGCGCTGCCGGATGGAGCCGCTCGGAGGCCATGGCATAGCGAGCCATCGGACCCACCAGATAACCGTCGCCGGAACGCAAGTGGGCGTGAAGGGCGGTGGAGTGCTCGACGTGGCTCTCCACGACCTGCTCGGGAAACTCGGCCACAGCAAAGGTCTCCGCCGGGCCGTGCTCGCCGCCGTCAATCACGAATCCGTCACCGAACACCGGGTAGTGGCCCGGATCGTCCGCGGTGACGAATCGGTAGTCCATGGTCACGTCTGGGAACTCGAAGCCAGACACCCACTCGGCGACGGCACGCGCATCGCCCATTGCCTCATCGAGCACCGGCTTGAGCTTCGCGAGTTCCTCCGGGCGCGGAAGGCGGTGAAACCCGCCCACGCGGACATTGACCGGGTGGATCGCCCGGCCACCGACCGTCTCGAGGATCGTGTTGCCCGCCTTCTTCAGCCGGAGCGCGCGCTCCACCGTGGCGCGGTCGACCTCGGCCAGCTCGATCGCCGAGTGGACTCCCATGAAGTCGGGGGCGTGCAGCATCGACACGTGCAGGGTGTGCGACTCGATCCACTCGCCGCAGTAGAGGAGTCGACGCAGAGCCATCACGGTGTCGTCGACGGTCACCCCGCACGCGTGCTCTATCGCGCGGCACGCGCTCATCTGGTAGGCCACTGGGCAGATACCGCAGATGCGCGCTGTTATGTCGGCGGGCTCCATCAGGTTGCGGCCCTCGAGGAACGCCTCGAAGAACCGCGGCGGTTCGTAGATGTTGAGCTGCACGTCGGTGACCACGCCGTCGACGACGTCGAGGCGGAGTGCACCCTCGCCCTCGACCCGGGCCAACTGTTCGACGCGCACTGTGCGCGAAGCGGCGCTGCGATGAGTCACGCCACCACCTCCCCGTCCGCTCCGCGCAGGCTCACTTCCACTGCATCCGCCGCGCCGGCGAACTCTGGCGCTCCGCCGGTGAAGGACCGGTAGACCCTCACCAACTCCTCACCGGACAGGCCGTGGTCGGCGAGCATCGCGGTCATCGACTCGGTGTTGGGCTGCTCGGATGGCCCGAAGCACCCGAAGCACCCGCGGTTGTAGCCCGGGCAGAGGGCGCCGCAGCCGGCCTGGGTGGCAGGGCCGAGACACGGCGTGCCGGATGCGACGGCGACGCACACATTGCCGGCCTGCTTGCATTCCACGCACACGCTGTGGTCGGGGATGTCGGGACGGCGACCGGCCAGCAGCGAGGCGATCACCTCGAGCAGCTGGTTGCGGTCGATCGGGCAACCCCGCAATTCAAGATCCACCTTGACGTGCTGCGAGATCGCCGTGGAGGTGTCCAGCGTCGAGATGAAGTCGGGCTGGGCGTAGACGACCGACACGAACTCGCGCACGTCGGCCGAGTTGCGCAACGCCTGGATTCCGCCTGCTGTCGCGCATGCGCCGATTGTGACCAACAGCCCGGACTGTGCCCGTACCTCCTGGATCCGCTGCGCGTCGTGCTCGGTGGTGATCGATCCCTCCACAAGGGACACGTCGTAGGGGCCTTCCACCACGGCGCTCGACGCTTCGAGGAACGAAGCGATCCGTACTGCGCCGGCGACGGCGAGCAGCTCGTCCTCGCAGTCGAGCAACGTGAGCTGGCAACCGTCGCACGACGCGAACTTCCACACCGCCAGCGAAGGCTTCGCTTTCGGCGTCGTCGGCGCTCCGCTCATTGCGGGATCACCACCTGCGCACCTCCATCAGCGGACTGGCCTCGGGCCATGCGAACACCGGACCGTCGCGGCACACGAGCACGGGGCCTATCTGGCAACGGCCGCAGTGGGCGACCGCGCACGCCATCGAGCGTTCCATCGACACCTCCACACCCGCGGCCGGGGCGCCTGCGGCCACGACGTCGGCGCCCGCCAGCCGCATCATGATCTCCGGACCGCACAGAGCAGCAGTGGCGTCGGCGTCCACATCCAGCCGCGAGAGCGTGGAAGTCACCAGACCGACCTCGCCGTGCCAGCCCGGCGCAGCTCGGTCCACGGTCACATGCACTTCGCAGATTTCGCCCCACTCGTCGATCAGTTCCGGGTACAGGATCTCCGCGGGTGTGCGGGCACCGATGATCAGCACAAGCTTCGGATCGGCGAGCTCGCGACGCGACTCGACGAGCGCCTCGATGTGCAGACGCAGAGGGGCGAGTCCGATTCCGCCGCTGACCACGATCGACTGCTTGCCGGCTTGGGGCAGCGTCCAACCACGGCCGAACGGCCCCCGGAGCCCGAGCTCGCTTCCGACCGGTGACGCACACAGCTTCGCCGTGGTGGCTCCGACGGAGCGAATGGTCAGACCGAGGCGGCCACCGTCCACGGTCGACACAGAGATGGGCACCTCCCCTACTCCCGGTGCCCAGATCATCGCGAACTGGCCCGGCTCGAAGGGCCCCAGCGCCTCGGCAACCGGCTCCAGCTCGACGGTCACCACCTCGTCGATGCCCGCTGCGGGATCAGGGCGAATCTCGGTGCGCCGGCCGGCCACCCGGTGCATGGTCGGCACCATCGTGGCCGGAACCTCAGCGCCCACATCGAGCGATGTGTTCACGACCCCTCCCCCGATGTGCGGGCATACATGTCGAGCAGCTGGACCCGGGTGTCACGCAGTCGTCGGCTCACCGTGGCGACCATCGCCCTTGCCAGCGCCAGGCCGGCAACGGGGTCCGCCTCCATCAGGGCCTCGATCGTCGTTGCGGCCACCCGCACCAATACCGATCCGGTGGCTGTCGACACATCGAAGGTCCACCGGTTGGGCGCCACCATCCACGACCACCCGACCAGCTCTCCCTCGGCCACCGTGGCCAGCGGAATCTCCGCGGATCGTTGGTGGATGCTGAGCTGCACCCGCCCCGATGCCACCACGTAGAGGGCGTCGGCGGGCGTGCCTTCCGACGCGATCCGTGCACCCGGGGCGAACTCGACGACCTCGCAGTGTGCCGCCAGCGTGGCGATGGCGGCCTCATCCACGCCCGCCAGAGCCCCGGCCAGCAGGCCCGCCGGATCGACCTCGGTGGAAGGTCCGACAGCCACTTCAGACCTCGCCCCGCCGGCGCACCAGCACCTCGGTGATGCTCATGGTCGCGCTTGTCGGATCGCCGGGCGCGGTGGCCTGCAGTCCGCCGGGATCGAGGTCGGCCTCCGCCGAGAGCAAATTGGCCTCCTCCACGAGGTCGATGCCCACGGGGCACCAAGAGATGCATCGGCCACAGCCCACACAGCCCGACTCGCCGAACTGCGCCCACCACGAGGACAGCTTGTGCGTGAGCCACTGGCGGTAGCGGTCGTCGGTGCCGGACCGGACACTTCCACCATGGATGTACGAGTGGTCGAGGCTGAAGCAACTGTCCCAGCGCTGGGTGCGTGCCACGGTGGACCCGTCGAGGCTGGCCGTGTCGTGCACCGATGAGCAGAAGCAGGTGGGGCACACCATCGTGCAGTTGCCACAACTCAGACAACGTTGGGCGATGTCATCCCAGCGCTCGGAGTCGAGTGTGGCCGTGAGCCGCTCGGCCAGACCGTCGGTTGAGAGCACCCTGCCCATCCGGGAGGCGGCATCGGTGGTCGCCTGACTGGCCCACGATGCGTCCTCGGCGGTCGCTTCGGATCTGGCGACGGCGTCGAGCGTCGGGGCCATCCGCTCGGACACGTGGGTCACCAGGTACTCGGGATCCGTGCCGGTCCGCTCCCACAGCACGAGGTCCGCTCCCGATGCCCGGTCGGCATCCAACGCAGGCCCGGTACCCATCGACGTACAGAAACAGGTGCCTCCGGGATCGGTGCAGTTGACCACCACGACCAACGGATCGACGCCGCCGAATCTGCCACCGTCGAGCACGTTGTCGAGCACACCGACCGCCGCGAGGTCGCACGGACGCAGGCCGATCACCGCGACGGGCCGGGGGTCGTCGGCTGTGGGGGGCACCGGCTCCACGTGCACACCTGACTGGTCCACTGTGGCCTCGAACAGGATCTGTTCGGCCGGATGCTGCACGGCCTTGGCCGAGTGGGGGCCGACCGCCCAGGCGAACCGACGTGAGTCGGCAGGGTCGAGGTCGACCACCCGGCACACTCCGGGTGCCTGCTCGAGGCCGACGCCCGAGGCCAGGTCCTCGGGTCCGCTGATCTCGGCGAGCACGATCGAAGAGTCCCTCAGGCGGGGCCCGATCGTTCGGTGACCGTCCACGATCGCCTGCACCAGCGACCGAAAGGAGGAGTCATCAAGAACGTGAGTCGGTGCGAGCGCCTCAACCACGGCCGACAATCTACGACGCGAAAGATCGTCCGCGTGCGAACAATTGCCGATTTCCGAAGGATCCTGCCGTCCGGTTCAGGCAGCGGGCCAGGCGATCGAACAGCGCCTACTGACTCATCGGTCGGTACCCATGTACGGTCACCGCATGGCAGATGAAGAGCGGGAACCGGCAGCGGCGGCCTCGGAGTGGTGGGCTCCCCGGTGGAAGGGCCAGAAAGGTCGCCTCGAGGTCTGGTACGCGACGGCCACCGATGACGAGACCGGCACCGGGCTGTGGGTGCACGGCGAGACCGTCGCGGGGACCGACGACGGCTCCGGCGTCGCCTCGCATGGCTGGGTCGCACTGTTCCCCCCCGACGCAGGGCCTGTCTGGCAACGCACGGAGTCGGTTCCCGAGGCGACGACGCAGACCGCCGCCGAGGGAGAACCTGGTTTCTGCGCCGATGACCTGAGGATCGACCCGACCGGAACCGAGGGGCACACTGCCGACCTGTCGTGGGAGATCGACTGGGACGCGTCCGACCAGCAACCTCTAGCCACCTTTCCGCGCTGGGCATGGGAGCGCGAGTTGCTTCCCGGCGCACAGGTGCTTCCCGCACCCTCGATGCCCGTGTCGGGCTGGGTCGACCATGACGGGCAGCGCCACAGAATCAACGGCACCGGGGCCGTGGCCCGGATCTACGGCCACGGCAGCGCGCAGAGGTGGGCGTGGTTGCACGCGGACCTCGGCAACGGCGACCTGGTGGAAGTCGTCACAGCCGTGTCGCGCCGCAGCGGGTTGTCGAAGCTGGCACCGATCACGTTCCTTCGCATGAGGGTGGACGGCTACGACTGGCCTGCGACCCGAATCGCATCGTGGGGACTGCGCACCACGCTGGGGCTGCCGCAATGGTCGGTAAAGGGCCGCACCCAGGGCTTCGAGGTCTCCATCGAGGTGACGCAGCCCGCTGACCGCTGCGTCGAGATCGAGTACACCGACCCCGACGGGTCAACGGCCACCTGCACCAACACCGAGCGTGCCGACCTCGCGCTCAGCGTGCGCAGCCAGTCAGGCACGGAGCGTACGTGGCGCCTGGACGGCACCGCCCACGCCGAAGTCGGCCTCCGCCCCTGACCCGACTGCGCTCCCCACCCGCACCCGCACCCGCACCACGCCCTGTGCTGAATCACTCAGCCTCGTTTTTGGAGTGACTGAGCGTCACCACGACGCTCAGGTCCTCGAGAAGGCAGGCTGAGTGGCCCAGCACAGACGGCGCCGCGACGCTCAGGAGCCCGTGAGCCCACCAACCACCGGGGCGAACTCACGTGCCTTGTCACCCGGAATGACTGTGTACGAATAGCCCCACCGGTCGCGCCGGGCATGCAGGTCCTCGGTGACCTGTGACTCGGTGCCGACCAACACCACCGGTGCCTCGAGCCCTACCGCGGGTTCCACTCCGAACATCGCGCCCAGCATCTCGCCCACCCCGGCGCGGTCCTCGGTGATCTCAGCGGCGGCCAGCCATGCGTTGATCTCGAGGTCCTCGGCAGACTTGCCATCCGCGCGGGCCGACGCGCCCTCGCCCACCCAGCCGACTTTCTCGTCGATGCGGTCCGGCAAGCCGTCCTGTGCGGCACTGGTGTCGATCTCACCGGAGTGGATCGACGGGTTGATCCCGACGATGTCCGCAAAGCCGCCCGCGAAGCGCAGGACGCGTGGAGCACCACCGCCGACGAGGAAGGGGGGCCCGCCGGGTGCGTGTGTCGCCGGCTCCCCCGGCAGGTCCGTGATGCTGTAGTGCTCTCCCTCGAAGCTCACCGATTCGCTGGTGAACAACTGGCGCAGGATCGTGGCGTGCTCGATCATGCGCGACACGCGAACGCCCGGCCGATCCATGGAGATGCCGGACCGGACGTAGTCGGTGCGCTTCCAGCCTGCTCCAACACCCACCTCGAGACGCCCTTCGGACATCGCGTCGATCGTGGCCAGCTCGCGTGCAAGCGGAGCCGGGTGCCTGAAGTCGCAATCCAGCACGAGTGGGGCGACCTTGATGGTGGACGTGACCGCCGCTGCGGCGGCCATTGCCGAAATCGGGCCGAGACCCTCGTCGAAGTGGTCGGGGACCATGATCGTGTCGTAACCGAGGTCCTCCATCTCACGGCAGCTGTCGACCCAGCTGCGACCCTCGAGCGGACCATCCATCTGGACCGCGAACCGGAATGGTGAAGCCATCGGGCGAACCTACCCGAGGCGGCAGTGTCCACACCGGCGTAACGTCGCCGCCATGTGCCGCAACATCACACCCCTTCGCGGTCTCGCACCGCCTGCGACCAGCGAGGAAGTCGAGGCCGCAGCCCTGCAGTACGTGCGCAAGGTGGGCTCGCTGTCATCGGTGTCAGCCGCCAACCAGGCCGCCGTCGACCGGGCGGTCGAGCGAATCGCCGAAGCCACCGTGGAACTCCTCGCCGAGTTGCCCGAGCGCCAGGCCCCACCGAAGACCGAGCCTCCGCTACGGCGAATCGCGGCGCGCGGGGCCGGCTAGGAACTCCAGCGCAAGGGCGCCGGCCCAGCGGCAGCGCCCGGCTCAGCGGTAGGGCGCAGGCTTGGGCCGCGCTCCGGTCCGCGGGCGAGCGGCCGGCAACACAACGAGCAGCTTCTCGGCAATCCAGTACGCGCCATATCCCAGGGCCGTGGCCAGCGCCGGGAGGCCGATCACCCAGGCCACGTAGCCCGCCAGCACGGCCGGCCCCCAACTCCGCAGACCCCACAGCAGGCCGCCGACCACCGGGGCGACGGCTGCCAGCGCCGCGACGAGCCACTCGCCGGACGCCACCGCCCACACGAGGCCCGCACTTCCGAGCACCGAGGCCAGGACCCACGCCAGGACGCCGACGCGCGCCGGAAGGGAGCGTTGCCAGCGTGTCGCGAGCACAACCGCAGAGTGCATGATCCGCCACCTCAGCAGTGGCACTCCGGTTGCTGCCATCGCCGCCAGGAACAGGTCGTCGGCCTCGGACCGGCGCTGCGATGCGGCAAGTCGCCCGGCGCCACCGTCCGAGTCAGCCGTGGCGTCGTGCACCAGCTTGTCATGCACCACTGCGGCGGGGGTGTGGCGGCCGTTGACCGGCACGAACCAGGCCATGAACAGCGGGATCGATGCCAGGTCGGTGATCAGGGTGCGGTCCGGCACATGCACCCGGGTGTCCCCATCGTCGTAGGTGACAATCTCATCGAGTGTGAAGCTGTCGTCGCGCACCTGCTCGAACACGAACTTCGCCGGGTCGTTGCCGTGGGCGTCGAAAAAGGGGGCGGTTGGGCCGCCGAAGGACCAGTCCGATGACGTGTTGGTGGCCATGACTCCCCGATCTGGTGCGCTGTGCGGCAACCAGCCGGGAAACCGGGCTCAGTTGCCGACCACCCCACCGTAGGTGTGCTCGGCCCCTGACGCGGACCCTTGGTCGAGAACCGAAGCCGCCAGGTCTGCGCCGAATTGGTCGACCACCTGGTCGTGGCCCGGCGACAGCATCACGTGGAGCCCGCCCTGTTGGCGGTCAATGGCCCAACCCCGCTCGTCCATTCGGTCTCCCACCGCCTCGATGTCGACGTCGACCGGGGCGTCGGGGTCGGCCTGGAACTGGAACACGGACATGTCCGGTGCCGGATGTGCGCGCACACCGTCGACGGCGTCGACCGCGGCGAGGAATCCGCTCGTGGCCGCCTGCACCCGCGCTCCGAGGCGCATGTAGCCATCGTGGCCGAGGTGGGTGATGGTGGCCCACGCGGCGGCAATGGGTCCGCCGGGGCGGGTACCTGCAGCGGATGCCGATGCGTAGAGGCCACCGGGCCAGTCGTCATACATGAAGACCTGGCGCTTGTAGAGGTCCCGGTCGCGGTAGTTGATCGTGGACACGCCCTTGAAGCAATAGCCGTACTTGTGGATGTCGGCCGACAGCGACGTGACACCCTCGACACGGAAGTCCCAGGGGGGCACGTCCTCGCCCAGCGCCTCCCAGAACGGCAGCAACCAGCCACCCAGGCAGGCATCCACATGACAGAGGGTGCCGTGGCTGGCGGCCAACGCCGCTATGTCCTGCACCGGGTCGATCACGCCGTAGGGGTAGCACGGCGCCGACACAACCACGAGTGCGGTCCGCTCGCCCATGGCCGCTGCGAACGCGTCGGGGTCGGCTCGCCCGTCCTCGGAGACCGGCGTGCGCACCTGGCGGACGTCGAGGTACTTGCATGCCTTGGCAAATGCCGGGTGTGCGGTTTCGGCGCACAGCAGCTCCGGCTCCATGATCCCCTTGGCCCTGGCCTCGTCGCGGGCTGTCTGCACCGCGAGGAAGATCGACTCGGTCCCGCCCGAGCTGAGCGACCCCGCGCCGGCGCCGAACAGCGAGGTGGCGATGTCGACTACCTCACCCTCCATCCGCAACAGCGTGCGGTAGCGGAAGGGGTTGAGCGCGTTCTCGTGCAGGAACATCTGCGACACCTCGTGCTGCAGTCGTTCGAGATCGGCGTCGTCGCTGTTGTAGACGAGGCTGAAGGCGCGCCCGCCTCTCCAGTCGAGATCGTGGTTGCGCTCCTCGAGCAGGTCCTGGATCAGTTCGTCGGTCGGCTTGCCGTGCTGTGGGAGACCTCGTCGTTCGCCCTGTCCTGAGTCGCCCATTGTTCCCCCTGGTCGGAATCGTGGATGTGTTGCCAGACGAAGCGAGGGTAACCCCCTCGGGCCGACACGATCCCGCGGAGAACGGCCGCGCGGCCTAAACGGGATGACGTTGCGGGTCGTAGCGGTGACAATGTCCGGATGCCACCGCCCTCGCCCGGTCCCGGGCGCGACCAGGCCAGCACGCCCCCCGCCCACGCGGAGACGGTGCTGCGCGCATCGGGACTCCACAAGAGCTTCGACGGCAAGCCCGCGGTCGACGGCGTGAGCATCGAGATCCAACGCGGCGAACGCATCGGAATCGTGGGACCCAACGGCGCCGGCAAGACCACGACGCTGCTGATACTGCTGGGCGCCATCGAGCCCGACAGCGGGAGCATCGAGATCGTCGGCGAGAAGCTGCCCGAGGGCAGGGCCGACGCTATGGCGCACGTGGGCTTCGCTGCCGGCTACATCCCCCTGCCCACGAAGCTCACGGTCATCGAGACCCTGGAGTTGTTCGGCACGCTCTACGGCCTTGCCGACGCGCGAGCCGCGGCGGAGGTCGTGCTCGGTGAACTGGGCATCTCGCACCTCGCCGGCCAGCGCACGGACTCGCTGTCCTCGGGGCAGGGCACACTCGTCGGATTCGCCAAGGCCGTCATCCACCAACCCCGGCTCATCGTGCTCGACGAGCCGACCGCTTCACTCGACCCTGACGTGGCGATGCGTGTGCGGGACCGGCTCGAAGCCATGAACGCGGAGCATCACTCGACCCTCCTTCTGACCAGCCACGACATGCGCGAAGTGGAACGGCTGACTACGCGGGTGGTCTTCCTGCGCGAGGGGCAGGTGTTTGCCGAGGGTCCCGCCGAGAAGGTCGTTGCCGACGCGGGCTACCCCGACCTCGAGACGATGTTCCTCGCCGAAGCGGCCCGACTGCGGGGGGAGGCAGTGTGAGCACCCGCGCACGCTCACGGGTCTGGGCGATGTCCAGGCGCAACCTGCTGGTTCAGAGCAGGGATCCAGGCCACTGGTTCCTGTTGCTGATCCTGCCGCTGGTGGACGGCTTGCTGTTCGGGTCGATCGGCGTTGCGTTCGGCGAAGGCGAAGCCCCGGTGAGGTTGCTGGTCACCGGGATCATGATGTTCCACCTCATCTGGCAGCTCACGCTGGCGGGTTCGTTCGGGCTGCTCGAGGAGGTGTGGTCACGCAACCTGCTGAACCTCATGACCACGCCCCTCACCGAGCGGGAGTTCCTCGGCGGCATCGGTGTCGTCGGGCTCATACGCACCGCAATCTCGGTCACGGTGATCGCGCTCGTGGGCCTGGTCTTCTACGCGGTCGCCCCCGACTCCGCGGGCTGGGTGTTGATCCCGAGCGCTGCACTGCTGCTGCTCTTCGGGTGGGCGATTGCGTTGTTCGTGATCGGGCTCACGCTTCAGTACGGAGATTCCGCTGAGGTCTTCTCTTGGGGCACGCTCGTGCTGCTACTGCCGCTGTCGGGAGTCTTCTACCCGGTCGAGTCGCTTCCGCCGGTACTGCAGCCAATAGCGGAGGTGATCCCGCTTACCTCGATCTTCCAGTCCGTGCAGTATGGACTCGAGACCGGTTCGATCGCCTGGGGCGAACTCGGATGGGCGGCTCTCGGCACTGCCATCGCGCTCGCGCTCGGCGTTGTCTTCCTCGACTGGCAGATGCGTCGGTTCCGTCGGCTCGGCTGGATCACGAAGTTCACCTGAGCAGACGGTCCATCCCCATCGCGCACTGCGTGAGCGGAACGCCACCCACAACCCACCTGCACCCGTACGTGCAACGCTCCCGTTGATTCACTCACGAACTAGGTACGTTTCGCGGCTCATCCCGAACGGGAGGCCACTGATGCAACAACAGGAGATGAAATGAAGACCTGGATCAAGTCGGCAACGGCGGCCGCGGCACTGCTTCTCGCTGCATTCGTCACCCTGGCCGAGGCCGACTCAAGCGGTGATGATTCGTCCTCCGGTGACTCCTCCAGCAGCGAGGCGTCATCCGAGTCGGGTGGGAGTTCTGACGCACCTGCCTCTTCGACCGACTCACCCATTCCGATCGGAACAAACGTGGAGGTGGCAAAGGGCTGGAACCTCACTGTCAACTCCGCTGAACTCGATGCAAACGCCGCGATGGCCGCTGCCAATCAGTTCAACACTCCGGCGGATGGATCCCAGTACGTGATGGTCAATATGTCCATCACCAACAACTCCGACGCCCCGGCGGAACCGATGTTCGAGATGAAGCTCTCGCTTCTGCCCCCTTCGGGAGTGGGCATCGACCCGGCATTCGTGGCGGAGGTCCCCGAAGAGATCGACCAGCTGGCGCAGCTGCAGCCGGGTGCGACCATGACCGGCAACATGGTGTTCGAGGTGCCGGTTGACCAAATCCCCGGAAGTGTTCTCCTGGGTCAGTCCCAGTTCACCCTCGACGAGGTCAAGGACCAGAAGTTCTTTGCACTCCAGTAGCACAGCGGCGCGGCCCGCGGGCCTGACCACGCGTACAAAGGAGTCGTCCTCCGGACGCGTGCCCGGCGATGTGCTGCTGCATCCGCTCGTGGTGATCGCCCTGCTCACGGTCGCAGCGAACGACCTCTATCTGAAGGTCGAGCACCCCGGGTTCTTCAGCGGAAAACTGTCGGACTTCGGGGCGCTTCTGTACTTCCCGCTCTTCGCGGTGGCCGTGGTGGAAGCCGGGCGCTGGGCCCTGCGTCGCCGGCCCTGGCAGTTGACCGAGCGGTCGGTTGGGATCGCTGTGGCGGCCGTCGGCGTGGTCTTCACGCTCATCAAGGTCTCGAGGCCTTTCGCTGACCTCTGGCGCAGCTACGTCGGCTACGTCGTGTGGCCAGGGCGTGCGGCGATCAGCATCGCCGCCGGAGATGGCTGGCCGGCGGTCGCGCAGGTTGGCGTCATCGAGGACCCCACGGACCTGGTCGCTCTTCCGGCGCTGGCAGTTGCCGCGTTGATTGGCCGGCGAGTCCTGGGCAAGCTCCCAGAACGTAGGTGACAGCTGTCAGTCCGCGCCGAGTTGGTGGGCGGCCGCGTTCATGGCTTCGCCCAGCTCGAGGTCGAGCGCCGTTATGCCCCCGGAGTCGTGGGTGGTGAGTTCGATCCACACCTTGTTGTAGACGTTGCGCCACTCAGGATGGTGGTTGAGCTGCTCCGCCACCGGCTCCACCTTCGCCATGAACTTCATGGCCTCTCCGAAGTCCTCGAAGATGAACGTGCGAAGCAGCCGGTCACCGCCGGTACCCACCGCCCAGGGGTGGTGCTCGGCGGCCCAGGTCCGCACATCATCTGCGGAGAGAACTTCACGCTTGTCCGAATCGCTCATGGTTTGATCATCGCGCATGACGGCTGAAGCCGGTCGTCACCGTATTGTCACCCGGATGAACTCCCAGACCACCGGGAACCCCCCTGAGCCGCTCGACCGCACAGCCGGCACACCGGCCGGCGATCGCCGGCGCACGCGACGGGCCGTGCTCGCCGGCGTCGGTGAAGCCCGGAACCATCCTGGCGACGGCGACCCGCTCACTGACGCCACCGCGCTCGCGGCGCGCGCGGTCGCGGCCGCAGCGGTCGATGCCGGCTCCGCCGGGATCCTCGATTCGGTGGGCATCGTCGCGATGCCCGTCGGCTCCGACGACGCGCCGGATCCTGCAGGCGCGCTCACCGAGGCGCTCGGCCTCGACAACACCGCGACCATGGTCGCGGCCATCGGCGTACCCCAGCAGCGGCTGGTCAGCAATGCCATCCTCGCCGTTGAGACGGGCGCAGCCGATGCGGTGCTGGTGGTCGGCAGCGAGGCAAAGGCGAGCGCCCTCGCCGCCAAGCGAGCCGGACAGGTACCTCCCGGCGTGTCCAACGGTCCCGGTGCCACGTTTCCCCTGGCGCCGAGCGGCGAGTTCATGGCCGATGCCGAGGTGGCCGCCATGCTCTGGGACCCGGTCGTGCAATACGCCATGATCGACTCCGCGCTGGCCCGCCACGAAGGCGACTCCCCGACCCAGCTCAGCACCGATGTGTCGGAGTTGTGGGCGCGTTTCGATTCGGTCGCGGCGTCGAATCCCGAAGCCTGCTTCAGCGGGCCGCCGCACACGGCGGAGTCACTGGCGACCTCGAGCGACGACAACCGCCTGCTCGCGTTCCCGTACAACAAGTGGCACTCCACCCAGTGGGCCCTTGATCACGCCGCCGCCCTGCTCGTATCCACCGAGGAGGTGGCCCGGGCCAACGGCGCTGACCGCGACCACCTGCTTCACCCGCATGTCGCGCTCGACTCCTCGTTCGGCCTCACGCTGTCGCGCCGGGCCGAGCCGCACCGTTGGCCCGCCATCGGCGTCATGGGCGATGCAGCGGCCGAGCATCTCGGCCACCCGGTGTCAGAGATCGACCTGGTCGAGCTCTACTCCTGCTTCCCGGCTTCGGTCAGGCTCCAGCAGCGAGAGCTCGGCTTCCCGCTCGACGGCACGCCGACGCTCCTTGGTGGCATGCCGTTTGCCGGCGGACCGTTCAACCACTTCACCTACATGGCGACAGCGGAGGTCGCCCGCAGGCTTCGTGCGGGGCACGGTGCCCAGGGACTCGTCACCACGGTGTCGGGCCTGCTGACCAAGGCCGGACTGACCGTCTGGGGCCGCGATCCGGTCCCCGGCGGCGCAATGGTGGCCGACCTGGCGGCCGACGTGCAGCAGGCGACCGGCACCAGGGACGTGGCTTCGTTCGACGAGTCTGTCGACCTGGATTCGGCAGGCGACGTGCTCGCCGCCACCATCACCGGCGGGTTCGACCCCAAGCTGTTCGCGCTCACCGAGGACCGCGACCGCGTCCGCCGACTGGTTGCGGAGCCGGTGCCCGACGGCGACCCTGCGGCCACGCTCGCCGACCTGTGAGCCCTGATCAGCGCGTCCCGCGCAGTGCGGGCAGTACGTGCTCTGCGAAGAGGTCACATTCGCGGCGGTGCGGGTAGCCCGACAGGATGAACGCGTCGATGCCGAGGTCCATGTAGGTCCGCAGTTTCGCCAGCACCTGGTCGGGATCGCCGACCAGAGCGGCTCCGCAACCCGAGCGGGCGCGGGAGATGCCGGTCCAGAGGTTGTCCTCCACGAATCCGTCGCCGCCGGCGCTGTCGCGCAACTCGGCCTGCCTGGACACGCCCGCCGACGCGGTGTCCAGGGACCTGCGGCGGATCCGCTCTCCCTCGTCAGCGTCGAGTTGCGACAGGAGTCCCGCGGCAGCCTCGCGGGCCTCGGATTCGGTCTCGCGCACCACGACATGGACCCGGTAGCCGAAACGCAGGGTGCGTCCATGTTCGCCGGCGCGCCTGCGCATGTCCGACAGGGTGGCCTCGACGACGTCGATCGTGTCCGGCCACATCAGGTAGGTGTCGGCCGCACGGGCTGCGACGTCGCGGGCGGGCTCGGACAGCCCGCCGAAGTACAGCGGTGGTGCTGCGGGCAGGCCTGCGGCACGCCGGGCGGCCGCGCGGTCGGATGCGATCCGCGGCGCCTCGAGCTCCAGGTCGTAGAAGTCGCCATGGTGCTCCAGGGGTTGCCCCTCGAGCAGGGTTCGCAGGATGGTCATGACCTCGAGCGTGCGGGCGTAGCGAGGCTCGCTGTCCAGTTCATCGCCGGGCAGGTTCGAGCTGATGATGTTGACTGTCAGCCGACCGGCGAGCATCTCGTCGAGTCCGGCCAGCTGTCGTGCTAGCTGGGGCGGCCACATCTCGCCGCACCGCACGGCCAACAGCAAGCGGATCCGGTCGGTCAGCGCAGCGATTCCCCCGGCGAACGGGACCCCGTCGATGCCGAGCGCAAAGCCCGAGGGCAACAACACGTTGTCATAGCCGGCGGACTCTGCCGCGGTGACGATGTCGCGGCAGTGGTCCCAGGACGAACGCAGCTCCGCGTCGGGAACGCCCAGGAACTCGTAGTCGTCGTCGCACAGCGCCGAGAACCAGGCGACCTCGGGGGCGTCGGTGCTCATGGCATCGGCTCGCCGCGCCCGGCGACGAGGATCTCGTACCACTCGTCGCGGGACAGGATCACCTCGACGGCACGGGCGCATTCCCTGATGCGCTCCGGGCGTTGGGTGCCCACGATCGGAACGCATCCTGCGGGATGCCGCATCACCCATGCCAGCACGACGGCGGTGCGGGTCACACCCTGTTCTGACGCGATCCGGTCACAAATCCGGGCCACCGCTTCAGCACGTTCGTCGTTGGTCGGCGGCAAGCCGAGTCGCCCGCCGCCGAGTGGGCTCCATGCGAGTGGCACGACGCCGTGCTGCATCGCGTGGTCGAGCGTGCCATCCATCAGCGGTGCCAGCTCGAGCGGCGAGAACTCCGGCTGGGTCGACACGAGCGGCACCTCCAGATACGAGGTGAGCGCACGCGTCTGGGCCACGCTGTAGTTCGAGACTCCGACCGCACGGACCTTGCCGGCTGCCACCAGCTCCCCCAGCACCGCAGCAAGCGACTCCGGGTGCACGAGCAGGTCGGGCCGGTGGACCTGGAACAGGTCGATCCGGTCGACCTGGAGGCGCCTCAGCGACTCATCCACCGAGGCGCGCAGGTACGTCGGTGAGGAGTCATACGGCACCGGCGGGAAGATGCCACCCTTGGTTGCGAGTGTGATCTGGTCCCGCAATCCCGGGGACTCGGCCAGCACCCGACCCAGCAGCGACTCGGCTGCACCGAACCCACTGCTCTCGTCAGCCGCAGGCACGTCGCCGGTGTAGCCGTAGATCGCTGCGGTATCGATGAGTGTCATGCCGCACTCGATGGCGGTGTTGACCTTCACAGAGGCCTCGCTCGTACTCGTACCACCGAAGCGCCAGCACCCGTACGCGATCGGGCCGAAGGGGAGCAACCCACCAGGGCCATCGGACTGGGGGGCGTGCGATTCGGGGACTGCCACGGCGGTCACCGTACCGGTTGCGGAGCACAAGGCGCCCCAGGTGCAGTGCCCGCTGTAGGTTCCACGCGATGAACGATCCGATCCGCTATGGGGTCATCGGCACCGGGATGATGGGTGCGGAGCACATCCTCGACCTCGGCCACATCGAGGGCGCGGAAGTGGTCGCCCTCGCAGACCCCGTTCCTGACTCCATCGAGTTCGGACTCGGCTGCGTGGAGGCAGGCCCACAGGGCGAGAACGCACGCTCGCAGGTACGCGTGTACGACCACCACGATGCACTCCTCGCGGACCCCGAGGTGGACGTGGTCGTGATCACATCCCCCAACCACACCCATGGGTCAATCGCGGGGGCAGCTCTGGCCACGGACAAGCACGTACTCATCGAGAAGCCGCTGTGCACGACGGTTGACGACGCAAAGGCGATCGTGGAGGCAGCCTCAGGGCGCGACGCGATCACATGGATGGGCCTCCAGTACCGCTTCATGCCGACGCCGGCAGTGATGCTCGAGCAGTTGGCCACCGGGGTTTGCGGCACCACTCGGATGGTGTCCATCCGCGAGCACCGCTTCCCGTTCCTCGACAAGGTCGGCAACTGGAACCGCTTCAACCGAAACACCGGCGGCACGCTCGTGGAGAAGTGCTGCCACTTCTTCGACCTGATGAACCTCGTGGCCGACTCCCGGCCCGTTCGGGTGATGGCAAGCGGCGCCCAGGACGTCAACCACCTCAACGAGTCGTACGAGGGCGAGGTACCCGACATCATCGACAACGCGTTCGTGATCGTCGAATACGCCAACGGGGTGCGCGGGTCACTCGACTTGTGCATGTTCGCCGAGGGTGGGCGATTCGAGCAGGAACTCTCGATCACCGGCGATGCCGCGAAGCTCGAGGCGACTGTTCCGGGCGACGTCGTCTGGGTGGGCGAGCGCGCGAAGTCGCCTTTCGGGTCCGCACACGGAGAGCCGCCGCGTGAGGTGCCGGCTCCGATGGACCCACGAGTGCCGTACCCGGAGTTCCACCAGGGTGCGAGCTACATGGAGCACGTCGCCCTGGAACAGGCGATCCGCAAGGGCGGACCCGCGGACGTGACAGTCACCGAGGGCATGTGGGCCGTGGCCACCGGGGCCGCAGCGCACCTTTCGATCGACGAACGCCGCCCCGTCGAACTCGCGGAGTTCGGACTCTGACTGCCGACGACTCGAAGGTCGGCTCGTCAGCCACACCCCGCCGGTTCCGTTCCTACCCACATCGCTTCCCCCGAGTTGAGCGCCTGGGCCCGGCGCACCAATCCGCCCGGACACCCCGCGGGCCGCGCGGCTCAGCTGAGCACGTAGTGCGCCGGGTCCGGCTCGCGCGTCCAGTTCCAGAAGTCCACCAGCCGCCACGGCGACAGGATGTAGATGTCGCCGGCCTCGTTGCGGTACCACGAGTGCTTCACGCTCGGGTGTGACCACACCATGTGGCTCATCTCCTCCTGGAGCCGGGCGTTGTACTCGTCGTGCGCCTCTGGGGTCACTTCGATCGCGCCCGCTTCCGGGTCCGAGAGCAGGAGCTTCAGGCAGCCCATGATGTAGCGCATCTCGCACTCGGAGTGGAAGATCAGGCTGCCTCCGCTGGCGAGGTTCGTTCCCGGGCCGTAGATGCAGAACAGGTTCGGGAAGTTGGGCACCGAAACGCCATAGAGCGCGGTCGGCTCCTCCCCCCACTGTTCGGAGAGCACGGCGCCGCCGCGGCCCTCGATCCGCATCGGCCACAGGTACTTGTTGGCCGCGAAGCCGGTGGCGTACACGATCACGTCCACCTCGTGACGCTCTTCGTTGCCCTCTCCGTCGACCGTCACGACGGCGTCGTGTTCGATGCGGGCGATCGAGTCCGTGACGAGGTCCACGTCGTCGCGCCGCAGGGCACCGATCCACGAACCGTTGTCCTGCAGTGTGCGCGTGCCCAGGCAGACGTAGTCGGGCACGACCTTCGCCGCGAGCTCTTCGTCGTCGCCACACTGCGAGCGGATCCACATCGAGAAGAACTCTCTGGCACCGTCATTGGCTTCGCTGATTGCCCTGTCCTGGTGGGGGTAGTCGGGGTCGATGCGCATTGCGATCATGCCGCCGTCACATGCGGGCCAGAAGATGAGGAACCTGAACCAGCGTCCGTACCAGGGCAGGTGTTCGAGCGCCCACCTGACTCCGGGCCCGACCTTCTCGTGGTAGTTCGGGTTCTCGAACATCCACGGCGCGCTGCGCTGGAACACACTCAGGTGACCGACCCGCTCGGCGATTGAGGGCACGAGCTGGAACGCGCTCGCGCCCGTACCGATGACTGCGACCCGCTTGTCGTCGATATCGACGTCGTGGCGCCACTGGGCGCTGTGCATCCACTCGCCACCGAACGAGTCGACTCCCTCGATGTCAGGCAGCTTGGGGCGGTTGAGTTGACCGACCGCGCTGATCACCGCATCGGCCACGAGCTGCTCGGCACCCTCGGGCCCGGTCAGATCCACCGTCCATTTGCCTTCGTCCTCGTTGAACGTCGCCGCGGTGACCTCGGTGTCGAAGCGGATGTGCCGCAGCACGTCATGGCGGCGCGCCGTGTCCTCGAAGTACCGCTGGAGTTCAGGCTGCTGTGAGAAGAACTCGCTCCAGTGCTCCGAGGGCTCAAAGGAGTAGCAGTAGAAGTGGTTGCCCACGTCCACGCGGCATCCGGGGTACTGGTTCTCGTACCAGGTGCCTCCGACTGCCGGGTTCTTCTCGACGACGGTGTAGGAGATCCCGGCTTCAGCCAGCTGGATTCCGGCAAGGATGCCGGACATCCCGGCGCCGATGACCACGACGTGAAATGAGCGGCGGGAGTCGGCATCGACTCCGGACAGGTCGACCTCGCGCGCGTCATGCCCGTCGAGCTCGAGCTCCTCCAGCAGGAGGGGCACGTACTCGGAAGGGACCTCTTCGCCGACCAGCGTGTTCATCATCTCGTGCAGCAGCTCGGGGCCGGGCTGCTCAGGCAACGGGCAGCCGGCGTCACGCCATTCGGCGATGGCAGTGCAGGCGGCGTCGCGTACGCGCTGTTGGGACTCGGGGTCCATGAATCCCTGGACCTCGTTGAGGTAGTTGCCGGCTGGCACGTCCTCGCCCCGGATCCACGCGGGATCGCCGGTGATATGGACCATCGACATGATCAGCGCCGGGATGCTGACGTCCTCGAGCGCGGCGGCGATTGCCGCATCGTCGTCGCCAATGACCTTGCCTGCGTATCGGCTTCGTTCTGACACTGCTTCGCCCCCGGAATGTTCGAGCTGGATCACCGATAGTGTGATTCAGCTCGAACATAACGGCTCGACAGGAGGGACAACGTGTCGCAACACCCGGGTGTGAAGCTCTTGAGGGAGATGCTCGCCGATTCGGGCCTGACCGGCGGCACCATCCTGGAACGGCGTGCCGCAATGGATGCCTCGGCCGCGAACTCCCCTGCGCCCGAGGGCACCACGGTGACGACCGGTGAGCTGGGTGGACGACCGACCGAGTGGGTTGCACCCGTCGGCCTCGGCGATGACGCACCCACCGTGCTGCATCTCCACGGCGGCGGGTACTGCATGGGTGGCCATGACACCCACCGCGGCTTCGCAGGCCGGCTCGCCATCGCAGCCCAGGCCCGCGTCGCGGTCCCCGACTACCGCCTGGCGCCGGAGCATCCCTTTCCCGCAGCCCTGGATGACGCGCTCGCAGCGACCTCTGAGTTGCTGTCAATGCGGCCCGGTCCGGAGCACACTGCGCTGACGGGCGACTCAGCGGGTGGAGGCCTTGCTGTGGCCACGTTGATGGCGCTGCGTGATGCCGGAGGGCCCGTGCCGGCGGCGGCCGCCCTGATCTCCCCGTGGGCGGACCTGACCCAGAGCGCCGACAGCCACGACCGGCTCGACGGGCTCGACCCACTCCTCGTGAGGGAAGACCTCGACCAGATGGCGGATGCCTACCTGGCGGGCTGTGATCCGCGCGACCCACGGGTCTCACCGGTCTTCGCCGACGACCTCGCGGGACTGCCACCACTGTGCATCGAGGTCGGCGACCAGGAGGTGCTGTTGGACGATTCAACGGCACTCGCGGCTCTGGCCCGGCGCAGCCGGATCGACGTGTCGCTGACCGTCTGGCCCGAGCTCACACACGACTTCCAGATCTTCCCGCCCGAGGTCGTGCCGGAGTCAGATGCCAGCATCGAGGCGATGGCCCGGTTCATCTGGAAGCACATCGGCGACTGACACGCGGCAGGCCCCTCAGTTGCCGAATCGCGAAGTCCAGGTCCCCCAGCGGCGACGGTTGTAGTCGAGCAGTTCATCGATTCGCAGCCGCCGGGTGCCGTTGCCGGCCCGAACCCAGAACTCGGGTTCCCGCTGGCCCTCGCCCTTTTGTTTGGCAGGAGTGAGGAACACCGGGTCGGGTGACGGGACGACGTCCACACGACACACCAGGCGTGTGGGGTCGCTGCCCGCAACGCCGGCGGTCTGTGGCGCGTCGCCTTCACCGGACCCGACCTCGTCGAATCGCACACGCACTCCGGACGCCGCAGGGACACCGAGCGTGGCGGAGAGCAGGTCCCGCAGGAACAGCTGGTAGCTGTCGATGTCAGGCGTCTTCATCAGCTCCATGTCTGCGTCGAGGCCGAGGGGAACCCCGTGGTCATCGACGCCCACGACCAGGGTGCCGCCACGGCCATTGAGAAAGCCGCAGACCGTCTTGGCGATCGCGCCCTCGATCTTCGGGTCACGTTCCATGGAGTGCAGGTTCCGGCGCGCGGTCGACTTGAATTCGACCACCCCCGACTCGCCCAGCCGCAGCAGTTCCACCGTGGGCGTCGTGTGCACGGCCACCGCGGGCCGCATCCGCGACTCGACCATCGTGGCCGCGAGCAGCAGGACGATCGTGAGGGCCAGCGCAAGGACCATCGCCGGCCACGTCGGATCCCTGCCGAGGAAGCTGGCAAGGCCGAACGACACTGATCCGGCGAGGGCCCCCAGCAGCGCCGAGGTGGGCCAGCTGATGGACCGCACCCGGGGCACCAGCACCCGGGCAAGGGCCGCGATCACGAATCCGACTGTGATCGCCAGAACCACGTCGACGGCGACGTGGTTCGTCAAGTCGTCCTGGGCGAGGATGGCGGCCGGCACGGCGCGCGACCATACCCGGCCCGCGGCCCACACCATCAGGTAGCGGACCCACCGTCAGCGCGGCAGTCCGAGTATCCGCTCACCGATGATGGTGCGCTGGATCTCAGAGGTTCCCCCCGCGATCGGTGCCGCCCTGGACCACAGCCACTGGCGCTGCCACTCTCCCCACAGCGACGAGTCGTCACCGAGAACCTCCAGCGCCGCTGCAGAGAGGTTCTGGGTCATGTCGGTCCACGTGAGCTTGATCCAGCTGGACTCCGGGCCGGGCTCGGCCCCCTTCGAGAGCGCGGTCAGCGTGCGCCAGTTGTGCAGTCGCAACAGGGACAGCTCAACGCGGGCATCGACCAGTCGGTCGGTCACCTCGGGGGCGTCCAGGAGGCCATTGGCATCTGCTTCGGCCAGCAGACGTGACAGGAACACCTCGTGGACAACCTGCTCCTTGAAAGGGAAGTTGGTGCCGCGCTCATGCGCCAGGGTGGTGTTCGCCACCGCCCAGCCATCGTTGAGCCCACCCACGAGGCTGGCGGCGGGAACCCACACCTCGTCGAGGAACACCTCGTTGAACTCCGACTCGCCGGTGATCTGGCGCAGTGGCCGGATCTCCACGCCCGGCGCATCCATGTCCACAACCAGGTACGAGATTCCCCGGTGCTTGGGCGCCTCCGCGTCCGTCCTCGCGAGACAGATGCCCCAACGCGAGAAGGTCGCATAGCTGGTCCACACCTTCTGGCCCGAAAGCAGCCACCCCGGATTGCCCTCGGAGTCGGTTGCGGGCTCGGCACGCGTGCGCAGCGACGCCAGGTCGGAGCCGGCATCCGGTTCGGAGAACAGCTGGCACCAGATCTCCGACGCGTCGAGGATGCTCGGCAGCCAGCGCTGCTTCTGCTCCTCGGTGCCGTGCGCCAGGAGCGTGGGGCCCGCGAGATTGATCCCCACCCGGTTCACGGGCTGCGGTGCTCCGGCACGGGCGTACTCCATATTGAACAGGGCAACCTGCACAGGCGACGCACCGCGGCCGCCGTAGGCCTCGGGCCAATAGATCCCGACCCAATGGTCCGCGGCCATCCGCGCCTGCCAGTCGCGACCCCAGCTGATTTCCTCCTCGAGGTCCGAAAAGGCAGGGACATCACCGAGGTTGGCGGCCAACCACTCGCGCGCGGTCGCAGCGAAGGCCTTCTCGTCGTCGCTGAAGCTCAGGTCCACCGGTGCCCCGGGGAGTGTCGGCTGGGGGCAGCGGGCATCACAGGTCCCAGAACCGCTCTCGCCCGGCATCGATGAGCGCTTCCGCGATGGCGGCGACGCGCTGCTCCGACAGTGGCGAGAAGACGGCTTCGCCCCGCTCGCGCACGAACAACGGGTCGTCGTCGCACCGGTCGGGACGGTACTTCTGGTGCACGAGCGTTCGCTTCACCACCTTGTTGGTGCCTGTGTTCGGCAGCTCGGCAGCGACCCGCAGGTAGCGCGGCCTCCACTTCGGAGGCAGGTCCGGCTGAGCGTCCAGCCAGTCAGCGAACGCGGCCGGGTCGAGTCGGCAACCCTCGCGCATCACCAGCGCCGCCATCACCTGGTCGCCGGCATCGGCGTCGGGCACCCCGTATGCAGCAGCGGCCACGACGTCCGGGTGGGCCAGGAGCGCCTCATCGATGGGCCCGGCCGGGAAGTTCTCACCGTCCACCCGGATCCAGTCGGCGGTGCGACCCGCGAAGAACAGGTAGCGGTCGGCATCCAGGTAGCCGAGGTCGCCGGACCAGTACCAACCGTTGCGGAGGGCCGAGGACGTCGCCTCCGGGTTGTTGTAGTAGCCCTCGAACGGTCCGGCACCTGCGGTGTTGACGATCTCACCCACGCACCTGTCGGCATTCGAGAGGTGCCCGTCGCGGTCGTACTCGGCTGGTGGACAGGGCACGCCATCCTCATCCACCACCAACACGGTGTCACCCGCCACCCCCATGGCACCACGGCGCTGTGGCGCGTCGCGACTGACCGCTATTGCGCCCTCGGTAGACCCGAATGCATCGATGATCCTGATGTCGAAGCGCCGGGCGAATTCCTCCAGTACCCGCGGCGACCCCTCGTTGCCGAACGCCACCCGCAGAGTGTTGTCGGTGTCGTCGGGCTTCTCGGGTGTCGCGAGCAGGTAGCTGAGCGGCTTGCCCGTGTAGTTGAACCACGTGGCTCCGTAGCGCCTCACGTCTGCCAACCAACCGGAGGCGGAGAACCGCCGGGCCAGGGCCACGGACGCGCCCGCGACCAGCGATGGCGCCCAGCCGACCATCAGGGCGTTGGAGTGAAACAGAGGCATGCAGACGTACCCGACGTCGTCGGCACCGAGCTCCAGCATCATCCGCATGCGGTTGCCGGTGACCAGCAGTCTCCGCTGCGAACAGATCACGGCCTTGGGGTCAGAGGAGGTGCCGGAGGTGAACACGAGCGCCCATCTGGTGTCGGCACCGGGCCGCAGACCCGGGTCGGTGGCCGGGTGTGCTGCCAGCGCTTCACCCAGGTCCGCTGCGCCCGCTGTGACCGACACGCCCGGTTCGGGTGACGGCCCCTCGTCGTAGGTCGTGCTCACCAGCACGGGAGGCACCGGGTCTGCTTCGTCGCGGGTTGCCACGGCCCCGGCCAACCGCGACGCGTGCCGCGTCTCGGTGACGAGCAGGTCGACATCGGTATGGGTCAGGTCCCTCCACAGCTGAGACCCCGAGCGTGTGTGGTTCAGGCCCACGACGGTTGCACCGGCGAGGGCGGCCCCACCCAGCAGGAACAGGTACTCCGGTGTGTTATCCAGCAGCACGCCGACATGGACCGGGCGCTCCGCCTCGGGAACTTCATGCACACCGCGCTCGATCCTCGGTGTTGCGGCCAGCAGGGATGCCACCCGGCAGCACTGCTCGAAGTACTCGGCATGTGTCCAGCGCAGGTCCCCGAAACGGATCGCTGCCCGCGAGGACAGCTGGGGGTCAGCAGCGTTGCGCCGGAGCAGATCCGCCGCATCATCGGCAGGCATGGGGGCGCGGCCGGGTGGAGGCGCAGAGGCGGAACCACCCTGCTGCGCGTCGGCCTGTCCTGCACTCGTGGTCGCCACGGCGCGCATCCTAACTGACACCAGCGTCAGCCGACCCGGGCAGCTAGCCTCGGGCCAGCCATGGCCACCAGCACCAGCGGCACCGCCGCACGGACGAAATCCGGCGGATCCGGCGACGACGCGCAGGGCGAGCCGCGGCGCGCACGCGGCCGTGCCACGCGGGCCCGGTTGATGGCTGCAGGAGTCAGGTCGTTCTCCAAGCGGGGATTCCACGCCACGCGGGTCGACGACATCGTGAAGCGGGCAAAGACCTCGCACGGCACCTTCTACCTGTACTTCTCCTCCAAGGAGGAGCTGTTCGACGAGTTGGTGGCAGAGGTCGCCGAGGAGTTCCACCAACTCACGGACGGCCTGCCTACGATCCGCGACGATGCCGAGGGCAGGGCCGCGCTGGAGGCCTGGCTCGTGTCGTTCGTGGAGCTGTACCGCGGGTACGGGCCGCTTATCCGGTCCTGGACAGATGCAGAGGCACCGAGTGATGCAGATGGCCCCGGAGTACCCGACCTGCTCGGCCGGATCGCAAGCGAGCTGTCGACCAAGGTGAAGGTCCGCAAGAGCCGAAAGCTCGACCCGGAGGTCGCGTCGCTGGTCGTGGTCGCCATGGTCGAACGCGTCAACTACTTCCTGGCCACCGACCAGCTCCGTGACGACAGCGAGCGACTGGTGCAGGTGCTCGCCTCGATCGCTCTCGATGCCTACTTCGGTCCCGGACACTGACGACACCCGGAAGGGGCACAGCCTTTCCTCCACCCGGCCGCCGAACTGACGCTAGTGTCAGTTAGGCAATCGGGGGCGGACGGGTGCGCAGGCTCCTGCGCACCCGTCCGGTCAATACGGGGGAAAGATGAGAGCTCGCTGGATCGTGACCCTGGCAGCCACCACATTGCTGGCAGCCGCATGCGGCAACTCCGAGGGCAGCGGCGCCGGCAATGGCACGACATCGGGCAACTCCGGGTCGACGACCGATTCCGGCACCGGGAACGTCGCGGTGAACGCACCCGGAGTCAGCGACGAGGAGATCCGCGTGACCGGCATCGTGTCGGCCACCAATCCGCTCGGCGCCAACTACGCGAGCGCGGCCGACGGCGTCAACGCCTACTTCGCGATGGTCAACGACGCCGGCGGAGTGCACGGCCGACAGCTCGTGCTGGCCGACGTTCGCGACGACAAGGTCGCGAACAACACCGCGGAGGCCAAGGGGGTGGTGGACTCCGACGAGGCCTTCGCGGTGATCCCGGTGGCCACCTTGCTCTTCACGGGCGCCGACACCCTCGTCGAGGCCGGGATCCCCACCTTCGGCTGGACCATCAACCCTGAGTGGCAGGGCACGCAGGACGACCAGAAGCTCAATCTGTTCGGCCAGGCGGGGTCATTCCTGTGCCTCGGCTGCGCCCAGCCGTACCCGCCCTACATCGCGGAGCGGGCCGACCGCAGCAAGGTCGGGCTCCTCGCCTACAACGTGCCCCAGTCGTCAACCTGCCTCGACGGATGGGGCAAGTCGATCGAGAAGTGGGGCGCCCCGGCGGGCGCCGAAGTGGTGTTCAGCGACGCCTCGTTGGCGTATGGCACCACCGACCTGTCGGTGCAGGTGCAGAAGATGGCCGAAGCCGGCGTCGACATGGTGGCGACGTGCATGGACAACAACGCCATCGTCACGCTCGCCAAGGAGATGAAGAAGCAGGGCCTCGACGCGATCCAGCTGCTGCCCAACGCCTACAACCAGGAGTTCTTCGAGGAGTTCGGCGACCTGTTCGAGGGGTCATACGTGATCATCGGCTTCTCGCCCCTGGAGGCTCCGGATGACCTTCGCCCCGAAGGCCTCGACCTCTATGAGGAGTGGATCGACTCGACGGGGGGCGAGCGAACGGAGAACTCGATGGTGGGCTGGCTCAACGCCGCCGCCTTCGTCGAGGGGCTACGCGAGGCAGGGCCCGAATTCACTCGCCAGAAGGTCATCGACGCCATCAACTCACTCGAGGACCAGAACGCCGAGGGGATGCTGCCGGGCACGAACTGGGCGGAGTACGGCCACTGGCAACGCAACCCGATCAACTGCTCCACCTACCTCGAGATCGTCGACGGCAAGATGACGCCCACGGAACAGGATTCGATCTTCACCTGTTTCGACGTCAGCGGTGACGAGCTCGAGCAGGTCGACACCCAGTAGGCGGTCGCGGCAGTGGAGATCCTCGAGTACGCACTCAGGGGCATCCCGACCGGCTGCGTGTTCGCCCTCCTCGCGGTTGGGCTCGTTCTCACCTACAAGACCTCTGGAGTATTCAATCTGGCCTACGGCGCGCAGGCATTTGCCAGCGCAGCCTGCTTCTTCGTGGTACGAGGAGAGCACGAGTGGCCCTTGTGGGCTGCTGCACTGCTGTCGATAGTGATCGTGGGGCCCGCGATCGGGCTGCTGCTGGAACGGACCCTGTTCCGCTACCTGCGCGGCTCCGGGGCCATGGCGAAGCTGGTCACCTCGCTGGGCCTTCTCATCGCAATACCCGAGATCGTGCGACTCCTCATCGGCCAGGACGCCAAGCAGAACCCGCCACCGTTGTGGTGGGTGCGGCGTACCGACGAGTGGCTCTGGCCCGAGGGCGCGAGGTTCGTGCTCGATGCCGGGCAGGTGGCCACGATCGCGTCGACGATCGTCGTGGTGATCGGGCTCGTCTTGTTGTTCTCCCGTACCGACCTCGGTTTGCGGATGCGGGCCGTGGTGGAGAGCGCCCGCATGGCTGAACTGCACGGCGTCAACTCAGAGCGGGTGTCGATGGCCTCCTGGGCGCTTTCGTCGCTGCTCGCGGGGCTCGCCGGAGTGCTCGTGGCGCCCTTGTTCGCCTCGCTCAATCCGATCGACCTGTTCACGCTGCTGGTCGCCGCACTGGCGGCCACGGTCGTTGGTGGACTGACGAGCATCCCGCTCACGTTTGCCGGCGGCATCGGCCTCGGCGTGCTCCAGGCGGTGCTGGCCGGCACCCTGCCCACCGACAGTGTGCTCGCCTCGGGCCTCCGCCCGGCCCTCCCCTTCGTCGTGCTGTTCGCACTGCTGGTGTTCCGCCCGGGCCTCCGCAACCGTGAGTCAACGGATCCACTCGCCTCGGTCGACCCACCCCCACCGGCACCGGTTTCGCAGACCCGTCCCGAGTGGATGACCATCGGCACCCGCGGTCTCGGTGTGGCGATCATCGCCGTGGGGCTCTGGGTGTCGTTGTTCGTGCTCGACGCGTTCTGGCTCGGGCTCGTGATCAGCGGGGTCGTGCTCAGCGTGATCATGCTGTCGATCACCGTGACCACCGGGCTCGGCGGGATGTTGTCCCTGTCTCCGGCGGCGTTTGCCGCAATCGGGGCGTTCGCCTGCGCGCAGATCGTCGCCGCCACCGGCATGTCCGTCGTGGTCGGGATGCTCCTGGGGGCGCTGGTTGCAGCAGTGGTGGGCGCCGTGCTCGCGGTGCCGATCGTGCGCCTCGACGCGGTCTACCTGGCTCTCGCAACCCTGGCATTCGCCCTCATGTTCGAGGCGGTGCTGGTGCCGCTCGGGTGGGTGAGCGGCGGCGCGGTGCCGCTCACCGTGCCGCGACCCCTGATCGGCCCCGTCGACATGGCCGACGATCGCTGGTTCCTGGTATTCGCCGCGGTGTGCCTGGCCATCGTGGGCATCGGTGTGATCCGCTTGCGGGAGGGCACGACCGGTCGGTACCTGCAGGCCCTTCACATGAGCCCGACCGCAGCCGCTTCGATCGGCATCTCTGCCACCCGCTCGAGGGTCGTCGCGTTCTCGGTGGCTGCAGGGGTTGCCGGATTCGGCGGTGGCCTCATGGCCACCTACTTGGAACAGGCCAACTTCCAGGCCAGCTTCGGCTACCTGTTCGGCCTCGTCTGGGTGGCCCTGGTCGTGTCGGCCGGTTCGCGCAGCGTGCAGGCGGCAGTGATGGCCGGGCTGTTCTTCTTCCTCGTGCCGGCCCTGCTCGAGAAGCTCTTCTCGTGGCCCGGCAATCTGGCCGACTCCAACCCGGACCTGCCCGAGCCGCTCGCCACGGCGCTCGGCTGGGTGTCGCCAAGCTGGGCGGTCCCGGTTGCGTTCATCCTGTTCGGCTTCGGCGCCATCACCTATGCGCGCCATCCAGAGGGAAGTATCGAGGCACAGACCGCCAAGGCGGTCAACGCGATCGTCAGGAGAGTGGGCAAGGACCGCGGCGACGGGCCGGCCCTTGAGCGGGAGGCGACCACATGAGCAGCCCTGACGGATCCAGCGCCGTGCCGGGCCGGGCGTTGCTCGAGGTGTCCGGCATCCAGAAGCGGTTCGCCGGGATCGTGGCGCTCAACGACGTGGACCTGCGCGTCGAGGCCGGCGAGTTCAGCGCCGTGATCGGGCCCAACGGTGCAGGGAAGTCAACGCTGTTCAACTGTCTGACCGGTGTGCTCACCCCCGACGCCGGCACGGTCACCTTCGACGGCACGACGTTGCAGGGGCAGTCCGCTTCCTCCCGGGCGAGGATGGGTATCGGGCGCACCTTCCAGCGAATCGAGCTGTTCGGGGGGATGACGGTGCTCGACCACCTCGTGGTGGCGGAACGCGCCCGGCACCTACGAGGAGCGCTGCTGTCGGACCTGTTCCGCTCGTCGCGGCCGACTACGGCGGAGATGGAGCGGGCGCACGATGTCATGGGCGTCCTCGGCATAGAGGACCTGGCCGACTCCCCCGCCGAGTCGCTGCCCCTCGGGCGGGCGCGCCTCGTCGAACTCGCGCGGGCACTGATGACCGAACCCAAGCTGCTCTTCCTCGACGAGCCCTCCTCCGGGCTCGACCGTGGCGAGACCGCCGACATGGCAGCCGTACTGAGGGCCGTGTGTGACGACTCCGGCACCGCAGTGGTCTTGATCGAGCACGACGTGGCGATGGTGGCCGAACTGGCTGAGACGGTCTGGGTGCTCGACTACGGCCAACTCATTGCCTCCGGCCCCACCGAGACCGTGTTTGCCGATGACAAGGTCCGCGCCGCCTACCTGGGTGTGTCCACATGACACCCCGACCCGATGGCACCGCCGATGGCCCGGCCGTGGCCACCTCGCCCGCCCCGGCCTTGCGCCTCGACGGAGTAGACGCCGGCTATGGCGCGTTCCGGGCACTGTTCGACCTGTCACTCGAGGTCGACGCCGGCTCTGCCGTGGCCCTCGTGGGAGCCAACGGCGCCGGCAAGTCCACGGTGGCGAGGGTGGCCACCGGACTCGTCGAGCCCACCGCGGGCAGGGTGCTCGTCGATGGCGACGACTTCACGGGCGCCCCGGTGCACCGGTTCGCGAGGGCGGGGATCGCGACAGCACCTGAAGGCCGCGGAGTGTTCGCCACGCTCAGCGTGCAGGACAACCTGCGCGTGGCCTTTCGCAACTCACCGGGCGTTTCGGACGCCGAGGCGGCACTCGGCGAGGCGCTCGACATGTTCCCCCGGCTGAAGGACCGAAGCAACCAGTTGGCCGGCACCCTGTCAGGTGGCGAACAGCGAATGCTCACGCTCGCACGGGTGCTCGTGGTGCACCCGCGGCTCCTGGTCGCCGACGAGTTGTCATTGGGACTTGCACCACTGGTCACCGCTGAGGTTTACAGGACCCTGGAGCGAGTCCGCGAGACCGGATGCGCCCTTCTCGTGGTCGAACAGCACCTCGACCACGCCCTCCAACTCGCCGACGAGGTCGTGGTGATCCAGAAGGGCGAGGTCACGTTCCGCGGCACGCCGTCGGAGGCCCGTTCACTCGACGGTGAGATCTTGCTGCCGGCGGGCAACCCGTCGGCCGGTGCCTCCGACGACGATGGGGATGCACCGTGAGCGATCCGGCGTCGGTGCGCGCGGTCGCCTCGGCGGTATACCGATCCCGCGGAGTGGTCGAGGTCGAGGACCGGCCGATCCGCGCTCCGGCGCCCGGCGAAGTGCTCGTGGAGGTCGACTACTGCGGTGTGTGCGGCTCGGACCTGCACCTGATCGTGGAGGGATGGGGCACCCCTGGTGACGTGCTCGGCCACGAGTGGAGCGGCAGGGTGGTCGAGCTCGGCGACGGCGTCGAGCAGTTCACGGTGGGCCAGCCGGTGCTGTCGGCCGACGACCCGAAGTGCGGCAGTTGCGAAGCCTGCCTCGCCGGCAAGCCGGCGCAGTGCGAGAACCAGGATCCGATGACCGGAGAGTTCGACGGCGCGTTCGCAACACATGTGTTGTCGGCGGCTGACGGACTGATGGCCGTCCCGGACGGCCTCGACATGCGCACTGCCGCGCTGGCCGAACCGCTTGCGGTGTCGCTGCACGCGATCACCCGCGCGGAACTGGAGCCGTCGTCGGATGTGCTCGTGCAGGGGGCGGGCCCGATCGGGATTCTCGCCGCAGCGGCGCTTGCACATGACGGCCACGGAGTGCGGGTGAGTGAGCCCGCGGAATCGCGCGCCGAGCTGGCACGCAGTGTCGGACTGGAGGTCGTGCATCCCGACAAGCTCGGCACCTTCGACATGTCGCAGGTGGACACCGTCGCCGATCCTGCCTACCACGCCGTGATCGACACGTCGGGCAAGGCCCAAGCCGTCGAGGTCGGCTTCCAGCAGCTCCGCCGCGGCGGCACGCTGGTGATGGTGGGAACCGGCCTGCAGCGACCGTCGTTCGACCCCAACCGGATGATCGTGATGGAACTGGGCGTGCGCGGCTGCTTCGTCTACGACAAGCACGGGTTCGACAAGGCTGTGGACCTGCTGTCCGATCCAGCCTTTCCCGCGCCGCAGCTGGTCGACCCGGTCGAGTACGGCCTCGACGGCGTTGCGGAGGCGGCCGCGAAGCTGGCCGCCGGCGAGCACGCGGGCAAGGTAATGATCAGACCCGGCAGGGCGACACAGCCATGATCGGACCGGCCTTGGGAAGGAAGCAGACATGACACGCACGTCCGAGTTGTTCCCGGCCGGCATCCCGAGGCTCAACCACGTGGCGATGTCGGTGCCCGCCGAGCTGCTGCACGGATCGGACCGCGCGGAGCTGCTCGGGTTCTACTCGGACTGCTTCGGGTGGGAGGAGCTGGCCGACCAGGGCGAGGAGGGCAAGATCGCAGTCATGACCGTCGGGCACTGGGACCAGTTCGTGTTCCTGCACGCGCACGACACGCCCATGACCACTGTGCGCCTCGACCACTTCGGGGTGTCTGTGCGGTCCAAGAGTGACTTCGATGCCTGCTGGGAGCGGGTTCGCGCTCGGGCGGACCAGGACGACCGGGTCGATGTGATCGAGCCCGACTCCGACGACTTCGAGGTGCTGGACCTTCACGCCTTCTACGTGCGCTTCAGACTCCCGCTGATGGTGGAGGTGCAGTTCTGGGACTTCCGCTAACGCGGCTGCAGGCGCCGGACGCTGCTCTCAGCGGGCCCAGAACTCCCGGGTAGCCGACTGTGGGTCGTCCACGAGCGTGACCTCGTTGTCGAGGACCAGAACGGGCCTGGAACCGCCACTGCGCGATGGCCACCCGACCCCGTCGAGCTCTGGCGAGCCGGTTCGTGCGAAGGCGACCCATGCGGCGTGGACGCCACGGGACAGTGCCACGGGCGCCTCCGCACCCACCAGCACATGCAGGCGGTGGTCTTCGACCATGTCGAACACGAAGGGGATCTCGATGGCGTGCGCCGCGCCCAGCAAGCCCCCCAGCGCAGGACTGCGCCAGTCGAAGCGGTACTGCCACACATCGCTGTGGGCAGCGTGGGCTTCAGCCATCTGGGTGGCAGGGATGCGAAACACCACGTCGGTGAGCGCAGCCGACTCGAGGTCGGCGGGGCTGGCGCCGGGATGCTCGGACTCGTAGACGGCCAGTGCCTCGTCGGGCGAAGGCGTGAGCATCTTGAGGCGTTCGCGGAGGTCGTCAGTGCTCTGCGAGCCCGGCGCCATCATTGCGAACAGCTTCCACTCCTCGAGGTTGCTGCCGATCAACAGCGGGACCCGGGGTACCTCGCCTGCGGCCACCTTCGCGATCGCGTCGGTGGGCACGGCTGCACCATCTGCCACCGGGCGGAACGCCAGGAAGGCGAGCGGGCTACCGAAGCGCCGTATCACCTCTTCGGGCTCCGCCATCCGTGCAGCCGACATGGCAGCGTGGGCGGCCAGCAACTGCTCGATCGGCAGGTCGCGGAGCGCATCGACCGAGTCGACTGCCGCGTGTGCCATGAACTCCTCGGTATCGGCCGCCGCCTGGGCGGGAGCCTTGGCAGTTGCAAGGGCGCCCGACTGCGAGATCACTTTCGAGAACAGGCCTTCGGCCTCGGGCATCGCGAGCAACAGCGACACGCTCATCGCTCCTGCCGACTCGCCGAAGATCGTGACGTTGCCCGGGTCGCCTCCGAACGAGGAGATGTTGTCGCGCACCCAACGCAAAGCTGCGACCTGATCGAGCAGACCGACGTTGCCCGAGCCGGCCAGCTCAGGGTCGAGGTGACCCAGTTCGAGGAAGCCCAAGCTGCCGAGGCGGTAGTTGATGCTCACGTACACCACGCCGTCACGGGCGAACGACTCGCCGTGGTACAGCGGGGATGACCCCGACCCCATCTCGAATCCGCCGCCGTGGATCCACACCATCACAGGTAGATCGGCGTCGCCTTCGGGCTTCGGCGACCATACGTTGAGATGCAGGCAGTCCTCGTCCCACTGCTCTGCCTCACCCCCGAAGAGGGCGTCCATCATCGAGGGGTTCTGTGGGCAGATGGGGGCGAAGTGCAGGGCGTTGCGCACCCCGTCCCACTTGGCGGCCGGCTCCGGCGGGCGGAAGCGGCGTTGCCCGGTGGGCGGAGCAGCGAATGGGATCCCGGCGAAGCGGGCCACGCCGGACCCCCATCGTCCGAGCAGGTCGCCACACGGGGCCTCGATCACCACCTCGGTGTCATCCGCGATGTCTGCTGCAGCGTTGTCGGTCATCTCGACTCTCTTGGTCTCGTTGGTGTTGCCGTGTTGCCCGGTGCGGGCTTCAGCGGCGTCGGACAGCTCAGGTGGGCATGGGCAGCCGCGACTGGAGGTCGCGGATCAGTTCGACTTCGCGGTCGCGCAGCGGATCGAGGATTCGTCGGGCACGCCCACCCACCGGGCCCTGCCTCACCGGCGCGGGTATCACGTGCCCGCCGACCCGGGCCGCCTCGCGCACCGGCACCCAGGCGAGCTGCTCTGCGGTACCCCATGAAAGGCCGTGGAGCTTGCGTACGCGGTCGGGCAACGTGCCGACCATCAGCAGGTACATCACCCGGCGTGCGGGCGACACCGGTGCTCCGCCGGGCAGGTTCACAACCGCGATTGCCGCACGGTTGGCCATCTGCAGCACGTGTGGGCGGTCGGAGTGGATGTAACCGAGGTACTTCTGGCGGAACTCCTGCCAGGTTTCGGGTGCCGCGTCGGCAGGCATGCCGAACATCTCGCCGAATCGCCGCCAGTCGGCCCAGTAGAGGGCCTTCTCCTCTTCGGTCAGGTCACGTACGTAGGCCCGGTAGATCGCATAGGCCGATTCGCAGAGCACTGCCATGGTCCAGAACGCCAGCCAGGGGTCGCCGGCGCTGTAGGTGGACCCTTCGGGGTAGTCGGGACCGATGCCCTCGTTGACCTGTCCACTCACTCCGGCATGCATTCGTGCCACGCGCCGGAGGGTCTTGTCAGCCTCGGCGCGCGTTTCGAAGAACACGTCCTCGAATGCAGCCTGGGTGTCGAGCAGGCGGCCGTAGTAGTCGCCGCTGCGGGTCGCCCGGCTGCGCAGGTAGGTGCCGGTGAAGGCCATGGGTTCCAGTGCGCCCACCACGAGCGCCCGTGATCCGTAGAGCGTGCCGACCAGCCGCTCCTCCATCACCATCCGCAGTACGGACTCGCCCTTGGGGAAGTAGCCCCTGTCGACATCGCTCACGTAACCCCCCGTGGATTCTCGAATGTCGTTCAGCTTCAGCCTTGCCGACCGGGGCTGCGCAGTCAACGCCTCAGCTGCGCCTCGAGCCGCGCACGAGCACGGCCGTGGCGGCCACGAGCCCGACCACCAACGGGAACAGCACATGAAGGGTCAGCGACTGGCCGATCCACACGTCGGGAACCCCGAGCATGCCCAGCAGGTCACGCGACAGAAGCACCGGCGTCGCCACACCCGCGGCGGTCGCCGCCAGTATCGGTACGACCCGCCACCGGCCACGGAACAGGTACACCGGCACCAGCAGCAGGGAACACACCGAATAGGCGGCGATCGCGTCGCTCTGGCCAGGCGTGCGGATCTCCGAGTCGTACCAGGACAGCAGAGCCGCGCCGAGCTGGAGCACGTAGAACGCGAGCAGGGCCGTTGCGAGCCCAACCGCAAGCACGCCGGCGCGTGACCGTGGCGGTGCAACGGGCCTTTCGATCCAGGGTGAGGCGGAGTCCGCCCTTCCCGGTAGTTCCGCATCGCGGGCGACGGACCACACAGGGGGCGCTTCGCTTGGGCGCGCGGGGGTAGCAGACCGGGTCTGCGCCTCTGGCCCGGGTGGCGGAGGTGTCCCCGAACCGGCCGGGGTGTCGGACCACTGGCGTCGCATCGATGCAGCTGCGCGCACCGCACGACACTAGACCCGGCTCCCGCTGTGCTGTCCAGTGCCGAGCCACCTGACGCCCGTGTCAGGTTCGGTGGCCTCGGGTAATGTGCGTCCATGCCTCGACGAGTTGCTGTGATCGGTGCCGCCCTTTCCGATGTGGGCAGGGTGGACACCAAGTCGCCGTTCGCCCTGCACGCACAGGCCACGCGGCGCGCCGTCGCGGATGCCGGGCTCACCCGCGACGACGTGGACGGCTTCGCATCAAACGGCACCGGTGCCCTCAATCCGATCGAGGTGGCCGAGTACATCGGGCTCAAGCCCACGTGGGTCGACTCCACGGGTGTGGGAGGAGGCACCTGGGAAGTGATGGCAGGCCACGCGGCCGATGCAATCGCCATGGGCCATGCGGATGTTGTGGTTCTCTCCTACGGCTCGACCACCAGGGCGGATCTGAAGAACAGGCGGCGCCTCGCAAACCTGAACTTCGGCGCCCGCGGGCCGGTCGGCTACGAGGTGCCCTATGGCCACACCATCATCGGCAAGTACGCGATGGCGGCACGCAGGCACATGCACGAGTACGGCACCACCCTGGAGCAACTCGCCGAGGTGGCCGTGTCCACCCGCTACAACGCGGGGTTCAACCCCGATGCCTATTACCGCGATCCCATCACCGTCGACGAGGTGCTCGGCAGCCGGATGATCGCGGACCCTTTCACGAAGCTGCACTGCTGCATCCGCTCCGACGGCGGCTGCGCGGTGGTGCTCGCGGCGGAGGACCGCATCCCCGACTCCGTTTCGGACCCGGTCTGGGTTCTCGGCCACGGCCATCACGCGAGCCATACGACCATGTCCGAATGGACCGACTTCACCGCGGGACCGGCCTCGGTGGCAGGCCCGATCGCATTCGAGCGAGCCGATGTGTCACCCGAGGACATCGACCTCGCCTGCGTGTATGACGCCTTCACATACATGGCAATGGTCACCATCGAAGACCTCGGTTTCATCAAGAAGGGCGAGGGCGGACCGTTCTTCGCGTCGGGAGCGACCCGCCTCGGCGGAGAACTGCCGGTCAATCCCGACGGGGGTGGCCTTTCGGCATGCCATCCGGGAATGAGGGGGCTGTTCCTGATCGTGGAGGCGACGCGCCAGTTGCGGGGGGACTACGAGGCCGCGGATGCACCCGATCGGCAGGTGGCCGACGCGAAGCTCGCCGCGGTGTCCGGCACCGGAGGGTGGTTCTGCTCCAACGGCACCCTGATCCTTGGAACCTGAATCCGCTCTTGGTATGAAATAACTGCAAACCATCTGAAACAACATCTTCCAAGGCACCCCTCTACATTGAATCCATGACCGAGGAGCCACCGATATGGACCCGCGGCGAGGTGCTGGCCGAGATGGGCAACGCGGCCATCTACGCCCGCGACGACTCCGCTCGCGTACAGGAACTGCCCGAGGCACTCGACCTGCCGGAACCCGAGGTGGCCGACACAGGCTGGGAGTCGCACATCCAGACAGTCTGCGAACCGGACCGCGCCGAACTGGCCCGTCTGTGGTGGGATGCGCTCGACAACCCGGGCACCGTCCGATCCGGTCGCCTTCGTCAGTTGGTCGACGGGGTGTGGCGAAGCCGCGAGACCAAGGTGCTCGACCTTCGCCACCAAAATGGTGTCGGTGTGGTGCTGGTCGCCACCACGGACCGGGGCGCGGCGGATCCACCCGAGTCAACCGGGTCGCGGTCCAGCACCTTGGCCGGTCCGGGCGGCTTCGCAGAGCTCGATGTGGCCCGCTTCGAACGCCCCGTGTGGATCCTCCAGGAACTCGATGGCATCGGCCGGGTGCTCGCCACCGAGGGCGATGTGGAGGAAGTCTTCGGACGCACCGCCGACGATCTCGTCGGCAACACCGTGCTGCGTTTCATCCACCCCGACGACCACCCCGCCGGCGTCGAGATGTGGTCCGCCCTGCTCGAGGAGCCGGGCAGCAGCCGGTCCATTCGACAACGAATCGTGCGACCCGACAGCACGGTCAGGTGGATCGAGTCCACGGTGATGAACCGCCTGGAGGTCGGCGGCGCCGGGGTGGTGCTGTCGGTGTCCCACGACATCACCGAAAGACGCACCCGTGAGCGCGATCTCGCCCTGCGCGCCTCGACCGACCCGCTCACCGGACTGCCCAACCGTGCCGCACTCGACGACGCCCTCAGCACGATGTTCGACTCCGGCCCCGCAACGGTCGCGTTCATCGACCTCGACCGGTTCAAGGAGGTCAACGACCGCCTGGGCCACCAGCGCGGCGATGAGGTGCTGCAGGCGATCGCCGGGCGACTCGCAAGCCGCCTCCCTCCTATCACCCGCGCCGAGGGCGCCATCGTCGGCCGATGGGGTGGAGACGAGTTCGCCATGATCGGACCCGGCGACTGCGAGGACCTCTTTCGCAGGACGATAAGGGAGACGTTCGCCGACCCGATCTCGGTCGGCGACGACGTCTGGCACCCGGGTTGCAGCTTCGGGTTCGCTCACAGCTCCGATCACGATGATCCCGAGATGCTGATCCGCTCAGCCGACACGGCGATGTACGAGGCGAAGGAGCGGGCCTGATCAGCGGGCAGGACCCGGTGCTAACCTGACGCTCGTGTCAGCTTCGCCCCGGTTCGACCTCCCATTGGTCGAGAACGAAAACGAGCCCTTCTTCCAGGCGCTCGAGGACGGGCGACTGCTCGTGGGGCGGTGTGGATCCTGTGAGCGGCACCACTACTACCCGCGGCCACACTGCCCGCATTGCTGGTCCGACGACGTCGAGTGGGTGCCGGCCTGCGGTCAGGCGACGCTTTACACCTGGTCGGTCATCCACACCAACGACCTGCCTCCCTGGCCCTCCCGCGTGCCCTACGTCGCCGGCGTCGTCGAACTCGCGGAGGGACCCCGGATGATGACCCACATCGTCGGTGCGGAGGGCGACGAACTCAGCATCGGGATGCCGCTCGAGGTCGAGTTCGTAGACCTCGACGAGGACCTGACGATCGCTGCGTTTCGTCCGGCCTGACAGCTCTCAGCGGACCTGGAGCCAGCCGTCATCCTGGGGCCCGGCCTCGGGCCGTGCCCGCATGTCCCGGGCATCGATGAGCTCGAAGTCCGACAGGCGCATCGCCTCGGTGCCGTCGGCTCGCCACTCGATGCGGCGCAGGTCGACGCCGTCCCAACCGGGCGACATCTCACCGAGGATGTGAACTCCGGCCTGCGCCAGGGTGTCCACCGGGCCCATCGAGTCCACCACGATCATCCCGTGCCGCTTCAGGGCCCGCACCACCTCCGTGGCCTGCGGACACTCCTGTTCCGGGCAGTCGAGGGCGAAGTCCGAACGCAGACGGAGTCGGGCCCCCATCGGGATCGGACCGGCACCCTCAGGGGCCTCGGCGAAGGTGCCCGGCTCACCGAGGCCATCGCTCTCCGTTGCCGGCCACACCGGTTCCGCTCCGATCACGTTGCGCGGCAGCACGACGCCGATCGCGTGGTCGATTCCGGCGGCACTCTCGATCTCCTCGAACCGCACGAGACCGCCGACTCCCGAGAGCCCCGAGCCGCCACGCGCCGAGCCACGCTTCTCGGTCGAACCATCGCAACCGGGATCGAAGTGGGGGTTGAGCGGGATGTCAGGGCAGGGTCCCTCGCCCCACCAGCGACTGGCGCGGCGGTTGTTGCTGCGCAGGTCGAACTGGCTCGAACGGTTGGCCGTCATCCCGCCGCCGGAGCGCAGAAGCAATCCGCTGAAGCCGATGAACTCCGATGCCACACACGCTTCGGTGTCGAGCACGTACAGCCGGTTGTCCGTGCGTGGATCGAGTGACTGGTTCGTCCACTGCAGCTCCCCGGGCGCCGGCGCTTCCAGGTCCAGCCACAGCTGGGGTGTCGCGGCCGGGCCCATCGTGACCCGGTTCGCGTCCGAGGCCCGTGCGCTGCCGAGGTTGGATGACAGCAGCCAGTTGGACGCCACCGAAATCGGTTGCACCGAACTGTTGGCCGCGGGCACCAGGTTGAGGCCTTCGCCCCTGTCCGGTCGGAACGTCGCGCGGGCCGGACCTGTGGCTCCGGCCAACAGGACCGCTGCGGGATCGTCGGCAGGCACGGTCGGCACGTCGGGCCCGTCGATCACCGAATGCCACACGTTGTCGGCGGGAAACACCGAGCATTCCGACCCGGCCACGGTCCCGATCGCGCTGGCCGCGTAGCCGCCATCGATTCCCCCGGGTTCGAACCGGGGCTGCACCTCGACAAGGCCCGCTGCACCGGTGCTGGCAGCCGGGGGGTTCGCGGATCCGTCGCTGCCACTGCTGCGTGCGATGCCGACCGCCAGTAGTGCGCCCAGCACCAACATTGCGGCGACGGTGGCTGCAGCCACGACTGCCCTCGTCCGCGTTGTGGTCACTTGCCTCCGCTCCGTCCGGGTCTGTCGACCCAGTATCGCCGCACGGCCGCAGGCACGCGCCGAACCCCCGCACCCTGCTCAGGTAGCGATCCTGTTGACCGATCCGTCGGCACGCAGCTCCAGTTCGTCACCCACGCACTCGCGGGCCTCCCAGTCGGCCATCAGCGATGCGTCCTCCGTGCGGGCATACGCGCGTGACCCGTCGGGCAGGTCTACGACGCCCAGTCCCCAGGCAGCCTCGCCGTCGCGGCCGTGCACCACCGAGTATGCGGCCAGGGTGGCAGCGCCCTGAGCCGTGTCGGCGATCGTGAGGTCGGGATTGGCAGCATCCAGGCGCGGCTGCACGTCATCGGCACCGGGGGCACCCGCGCTGCACGGATCGCCTCCATAGACCGCCCAAGTGTGCTTGGTCATGTGCATTCCGACACCGCTGACCAGACCGAGTGACCCGGGATCGTTCCGGAGTCGGTCGACCATGGTGCAAACCGCATGGGACATGTAGTTCGATGCCGGGCCACCGCAATAGGGAAGGCCGCCGGTCACGGTGAACCCCCGTGGGTCGTCAGCGGCCAGTCCCAGCGCGTCACGGGCGAAGTCGACCGATGAAGCGAAGCATGAGTAGAGGTCGAGGTACGCGAGGTCATCGACAGCACAGTCGGCCACTCGCAGCGCCTCGGCGGATGCCGCCGCCATCGCCGGTGACCGGGCAAGGTCGGGATGCTCGGCCACGTAGGTGGAATCGGTCGCGTGGCACCAGCCGCGCAGCGGCACCCGGCGATCCAGTGGCACGCCGAGGCGGTCCGCCTCCTGCCACGATGAAATGACAGCTGCCGCCGCCATGTCGACGTCCATCACCGCAACCATCGTCTTGGTGTAGGGGTAGCCGACCATGCGGTTGCCAGCGGTGGGGGTGATCAACTCGGAGGCGCTTCGCTCCCGGGGGAACCAGGCATACGGGTTGGCAGCTGCCACCTCGGTCATGGGAGCCAGCAGCTCGCCCAGCGCCTGTCGGTGATCCCGGGGCGGCGTGCCCAGTGCAGCCCTGCGGGCGATGTCGCGAACGGCGAAGGTGAGCCAGGCCTGGAACACCTCGTGTGCGATCTCGGTGGGGTGAAACGGCGCTTCGAAGGGCATGCCCGGCGGCTCGGGGTGCCGGTGTGACCACGACGGGCGCTCGCCCGCCTTCTTCAGGCGCCGCTTGGTGTCGAGCGCCTCGGCCCCCGCCACGACCTGTAGCTCCGACTCCCCCGTCGAGATGCGGTCCGCGGCAGCGCCTAGGAGTTGCTGACCCATGGTGCCACCCATGCCGGCGTTGTTGAGCCTGGCCGGGTTGATGCCGACCGTATCGGCCAGCCGGCCAGCGGGATCGTCGTAGGGCCAGGTCATGCAGTGCACTACGTCGAGGCCGTCCACGGCGGCGGCCAGGTCGCCGGTGGCCTGCGCGTCTGCCATCGCGGCAGACACGACCTCGGCCTGCATCGCCAGCGGCTCCGGAGCCTGCTCCTCGCCGTCGAGGTGCCATGTGCGCTGAGCGACCCCGATGATGCAGGGAACCCTGGGGTCGACTGCCATCGCTGCGGCTACTTCGCCTTCCAGACCGGGTCGCGCTTGTCCTTGAAGGCGGCCGGGCCTTCCTTTGCGTCCTCGGAGGCGAACACCACCTTGGACAGGTCGGCCTCGATCTCGTAGGCCTCCTCGAGGGTGGTGGCCGACCCACGGATGACGGACTCCTTGGTGGCCTGTACGGCGAGCGGGCCGTTGGCGAGGATCCGTCGTGCCCAGCCGGCAGCGGTCGGCATCAGGTGCACGGCGTCCACGATCTCGTTGATGAGCCCCAACTCGAGTGCACGCTCCGCCGGGAAGGCCTCCGCGGTGAGGAGGAACTCCATGGCGGCGGGGAACGGGATCTGGCGTGGGAGCCGGGCGGTGGTGCCGCCGCCGGCGAACAGGCCGCGCTTGGGCTCCATCACCCCGAAGCTCGCGTTGGGTGTGGCGACCCTGATGTCGACTCCGCCGAGCATCTCCATCCCACCGGCCACACACGGGCCGTCGACCGCGGCGATGATCGGCTTGTAGATCCTGGTGTCGCGCAACACGGCGCGCGTGCCATCGCTCAGCCGGCAGCCGTCGATCTCGGTGACTTCGCCCTTGCCGATCTCCTGGGCCAGCTCGGTGACCTGGGGAATGTAAGTCTTGAGGTCCGCACCCGACATGAAGTTGCCCGGAACGCCCGTCACGATGGCGAGCCAGATGTCGTCGTCGTAGCGGAGTTCCTTCCACGCGCCGGCAAGGTCGCGGAAGTGGAACATGTCGAGGGCGTTGCGCGTCTCGGGGCGGTCGATCGTGATGAGCATCGCGTGCTCGATCACCTCGCCGTCGATCTCCGGGTTCTTGTCGACGTGGATCGTCATGGAGTCCCCCGCCCAGGCGGTGTCGTCAGTCGGCTGCGGCGGTGGCGGTGCCCTGCACCTTCACCTCGCCGTCGGCGTTGGCGAGGGAGCAGTCGAAGTCGACGAGCTTCTCGCCGCCGTCCTCGCGCTTGGCGGTGACGACGACCTTGGTCGTGAGCACCTCGTCGGGCCAGGTCTGCTTGGTGAACCGCACCGAGTAGCTGCGCAGGTTGCCCACACCCACGTAGTCGGTGAGCGCCTTTCCGAGGATGCCCATGGAGAACATGCCGTGACCGAACACGCTCGGAAGGCCCGCTGCCTCGGCCTTGGTGTCATCGTGGTGCATGGGGTTGAAGTCACCGGAGGCGCCGGCGTACTTCACGAGGTCGGTACGGTCCAGCTTGTGGCTGAACTCGGGCGCCTCGTCGCCCTCGCTCACATCGTCGAACTTGAGTGCCTGCTCGGCCATGGCGGTACCCCCTGGGTCACTTCGAATTCCGCACTGTAGTTGACACGTGCGTCAGTCTGAATCGGTCTGTCGTGCCTGGCGGTGTGAACTGTGGCTCAACCGGCAGGTTCACGAGAAGATCTCGCGGGCAGCCATCATCTCGCCGGAAGCGTCATCGGGGATGACGCAGGGCTCGGTGGCCCTGATCGCGTCGAGGTTATCCACGACGTCCTCCGGCGTGGGCACGTGCCCCTTGCCACCGAACCAGCCGGGGCCCAGGCCCACGAATACCCTGGCAATGCGGCCGCCACCGACGCTGAACACCTCGTGGCTGAGCTCACACTGCTCCGACGCCAGGTAGGTGACCAGGCCCGACACCTGCTCGGGTTGCACCGAATCCGCCATGGGCCCCATCAGTTCCTCGGTCATGCGGGTCTTGGCCAACGGGGCGATCACGTTGGAGTTGATGTTGTACTTCTTGCCCTCGACCGCGATGACGTTGGACAGCCCCACGAGGCCCATCTTGGCTGCCGCGTAGTTGGTCTGGCCGAAGTTCCCGAACAGCCCGGCCGCGGAGGTGGTGTGTATGAACCGGCCGTATCCCTGCTCCTTCATGGCCGCGTAGGCGGGGCGGCTCACGAAGAAGGCCCCCTTGAGGTGCACGTCGACAACGCCGTCGATCGCCTCGGGCGTCATCTTCGCGAATGACATGTCACGCAGGATCCCTGCGTTGTTGACGACCACGTCGACCTGGCCGTATGCGTCGAGGGCCGCCTGCACGATCGCCTCGCCGCCATCGGCTGTGGCGACGGAATCGTGGTTGGCCACGGCCACGCCGCCAGCTGACTCGATCTCGGCCACGACCTTGTTGGCAGCGCTCTCATCGGAGCCCTGCCCGTCGGCCGTGCCGCCAAGGTCGTTGACGACGATGCGCGCCCCGCGCTGTGCCATGAGCAGCGCGTGGCAGCGGCCGAGGCCCCCACCGGCACCGGTGATGATGACCACCTTGTTGTCGAGTGAGACCGGGTCTGTTTCAGCCATTGCTCTGTCTTGTCCTTGCCTTGTGGGTTGTTTCGTCGGCGCTAGAAGATCAGGTCCGCGATCCTGTCACGGTGCCAGTCGGCGTCGCCGAGAATGTGGTCCGAGCCGTAGGCCCGGCGAAGTCGTAGGTGCAGGTCGTGCTCCCACGTGTAGCCGATTCCGCCATGGGCCTGCAGCCCCTCGGTTGACCAGGCCCGCGCTGCGGACCCCGCCGAGGCCTTGGCCACGTGGACCGCGTCGTGACGGTCCGGGTCGTCCGCGTCGATGCACATGGCCGCATAGGCGACTGCTGCGGCAGCCCGTTCGTGCGCCAGCGCAGCGTCCACCAGCTTCCACTGCAGGCCCTGGAACGAACCGACCGGCACACCGAACTGCTCGCGCTCGGACACGTAGGACACAGTGGCCTCGCGCAGCCAGCGCGCCACGCCAACCAGCTCTGCGGCCAGTGTGACCGTGGAGCGCTCCAGCGCACCGGCCAGGGCACCCTGGTCGACGACCTCTCCTGGGGGCCCTTCGCCGACGGCCACGTCGAACAACGGCCTCGAACGGTCGAGCGCCGCCACAGGAACCGCCTGCACCTCGCCGGCACCCACCACGGCTACGCGTACTTCACCCCCGTGACCCGATCGGACCACCACGATGCGGTCGACCACACCTGCGTCGGGCACGAGGCACTTGACCGGCTCTGCATTCGGGGCCCATACACCGTCACGCCCTGCGATTGCGACCGTCGCGGTCAGCTCCCCCGCCGCGACCGCATCCGCCGTTTCGCCGCTTGCACCGCCGGCTTCCACTGCGCGAAGCACCGGCAGCGCCAGGGCGCTGGAGGACCACAGCGGCCCGCCGAGCACGGCCGCACCGGCCTCTGTGATGAACAGGCACTGGTCGACCACCGACTCGTCGCCCAGGGCGAACCAGCCGCGCAGGTGGGCGTCGAACGCCTTCGCCATCGCATGCGGGCCATCTGGGGTGGGGTCATAGACGGCTTCGCGCAGCAACGACGACGGGAACTCGGCTTCGAACAGCGAGCGGGCGGTGTCGGCGAGCAGCTGCTGTTCGTCGGTGAGGCTGAAGTCCACGGCGCCGCTATCCCCTGGGCAGGCCAAGGACCTGCCCGGCGACGATGTTGCGCTGGATCTCGGAGGTGCCTCCGCCGATCGTGGCGGCGAGGCTGATCTGCCACGAATGCTGCCAGCGGCCCTTTTCCTCGGAGAACGCCGGATCGGTCACGGTTGCGTACGGGCCCTGCAGGTCCATGCCCAACTCGTAGATGCGCTGGCGCAGTTCGGAGCTGGCGAGCTTCATGAAGCTGTGCTCCGGGGCCGAGGACCCCTGGGCGAAGCTCGCGAAGCCCTTGTAGCCCATCGCCCGCAACGAGCGGACCTCCTCGTGCAGCTCGGCTATGCGGCGCCGGATGACCGGGTCGGAATCACGCCCCAGCCGCTTGGACATCGCCACGAGGTCATCGATGCCTCGTTGGGCGGAAGTGACCCCCTCCACCCACAATCCGCCCCGTTCGTGAGCGAGCGAGCCCATGGTTATGCGCCAGCCCCCGTTGAGCTCTCCGACGAGGTTCTCCGCCGGCACGACGACATCGTCGAAGAACACTTCGGCGAACTCGGCAGATCCCGTGATGTGGCGCAGCGGGCGCACCTCGATGCCGGGCGTGTCCATGTCGATGATGAGCACCGATATGCCCTTGTGCTTTCGGGCCTCGGGGTCGGTGCGCACGTAGCAGAAGCACTTGGAAGCGATGGACGCGTAGCTGGTCCACACCTTCTGACCGCTCACGACGAACGTGTCGCCATCGGCCACGGCCCGGGTGGACAAGGCTGCGAGGTCACTGCCCGCATTGGGCTCGGACATGCCCACGCACCAGACCGTGTCGCCGCGGATCGCGGCGGGCGCGAGCGCCTTCTGCGCGTCGTTGCCGAACTCGAGCAGCGAAGGCCCGACGATCGCATATCCGCCGAAGTGCACAGATCGCGGGATCCCGCGGCGGCCCATCTCCTCCTGGAACACGAGTGTCTGAAGCGGTGTGGCGTTTCGTCCGCCATGCTCCGGCGGGTAGGGCGGGATCATCCAGCCGTTGTCGAACAACGTGGCCTGCCAGTCCACCGCCCACTGGGGGAGGTCGCCGGCCTCAGTACCGATCCAGTCCCTGCCGCCGGCTGCTTCGGGTGGCGCGTGCGAATCGAGGAAGGCGAGCAGTTCGGAGCGGAACCGCTCCACCTCGGCATCCCAGGTGAGCTTCATGGGCCGAGGCCAGGCATGCCAGGGGTGCTGACCCGCCGATCTGGAACTGACACGGGCGTCAGGTTAGACCGTGCGACAGAACCGTGCTCAGGGACCGCCGCTGATGTGCAACGGTGTGCGGCGAAGCAGTGCGCAACGAGCAAGGATCCGTCCATGAGCGAACCACCCACCGTGCCTTCGACCACGCAACGGGTACTGCTGCGCAAACGGCCCGACGGCTTGGTGGCCGAAGACGACGTTGAGCTCGTGACCGAGCCGATGCCGGAGCTGGCTGACGGCGAGGCGCTGCTGCGCAACGAGGTGATCGGCATCGATGCGTCGGTTCGCTCGTGGCTGGGTGAGGGATCCGGGTACCTGCCACCGGTGGAGTTGGGTGACGTGGTTCGCTGCTCCACGATCGGCCGGGTCGTGGCCACCAAGTGTGACCGGTACGCCATTGGCGACATCATCACCACGCTGGGCGGGTGGGAGGACCACAGCGTCATCCGCGACGACTTCTTCTCGACATTCGTTTCCGCCCCCGACCCCGGGTACGACCTCGAAGCCTTCCTCGGCCTCTACGGCTCGACCGGGTGCACCGCGTACATCGGAATGCTCGAGGTGGCCGAAGTCGCCGAGGGTGAAACGGTCGTCGTCTCCGCCGCCGCCGGCGCTACTGGAGCAGCCGCGGCGCAGATCGCCAAGCTGAAGGGTGCACGGGTCATCGGCATCGCCGGCACCGACGAGAAATGCGGCTGGTTGACCGACGATCTGGGCCTCGACGGTGCAATCAACCACCGCACCGACGACATCGTCGCGAAGCTCAAGGAACTGGCGCCGCAGCGCGTCGACGTGTTCTTCGACAACGTCGGAGGCGACGTACTCGACGCGGTGATGGCCCGACTGGCGATGCATGCCCGGGTCGTTCTCTGCGGCCACATCTCCAGCTACGACGACAGCGACCTTCCGCCCGGGCCGTCCAACTACGTGAAACTGATCCAGCAACGAGCCACGATGAAAGGCTTCCTGGCCTTCGACGAGGTGCCCAGGTTTCCCGAGATCGGCGAGGAGCTGAGGGCCTGGCACGAGTCCGGCCAGATCGTGGTGCGCACCGAGCGGTTCGAGGGTCTCGAACGGGGCGTCGAGGCGCTCAACGCCATGTTCACCGGTGCCAACACCGGCAAGATCGTGATCACGGTCCCACACGACGGAGACGACCGAGCGCATGACTGAGACCGCAGAGCAGCACCTCGAGGAGATCCGCGACGTTGGCTACACCGTGCTTCGAGGCGTGCTCACTGCCGCCCAGGCCGACGAGTACGCAGCTGACCTGGCCCGCGTGGAGGCCGAGCTCGCCACGGCGGCCGCCACCAACGACTTCGAGGGCACACACACGCTTCGCGTCTACAACCTGCTTCGCCACGGCGAGATGTGGCAGCGCGTGCCCGTGCAGCCCCGGCTGCTCGAGGTGGTCGACGGCGTACTCGGCCCCGGATGCCTCCTCTCGAGCCTGTCTTCGATCCGCATCCAGCCCGGCCAGACGGCGCAGCCGATCCACTCCGACGACCAGGTGCTTCCGGTTGCGCAGCCGGAACCGCCGGTCGTGTGCAACTCCATGTGGGCGCTGACCGAGTTCACCGACGCCAACGGTGCGACCCGGATCGTGCCCGGGTCGCACAAGGGCGACAAGCCCGAGTTCGGCCAGTCGTACGACACGGTGCCGGCCGAGATGTCCAAGGGCGACGTGCTGGTCTGGCATGGCCGGATGTGGCATGGCGGCGGAGCCAACGACACCGGGGCCGACCGCATCGGCATCGCGATGAACTACTGCGCAGGCTGGGTACGCCAGCAGGAGAACCAGCAACTCGGCCTCCCAATCGACCTCGTACGCACCTTCGAGCCGCGCCTCCGGGAACTCGTGGGCTACGGGACCTACATGGGGCTCGTCGGCCACATCGAGAAGCAGACCGCCGACCAGGTCCTGTGTGGCGAAACCGAAGGCCAGATGGTCTGGGACCTCACCTGAGGAGCGGGCCGCGGGCAGTCAGCTGGTGAGCAGGAACGAGGATGCCAGCGGACCACCGCCGGCCGCGGCGATGCCCACCTCGGGGGTGCCCCCATCCGGGCGGCGGCACTGGCGCTCGCCCGCCTCGCCCCAGAGCTGCAGGCATGCCTCGTGCAGGAATCCGAATCCGTGCAGCCGGCCTGCCGAGAGCTGGCCGCCGTGGGTGTTGAGAGCCACCCCACCAGAGGAGCCGCAGGCCTCGCGGGCGATGCGTTCCCCACCGTCGATGAACTGACCTCCCTCGCCGTGCGCACAGAACCCGAGGGCCTCCAACCAGGCAAGTGTGATGAAGCTGAACCCGTCGTACAGCTCCGCCACGTCGACGTCGCCAGGCGTGAGGTCGGTGCGCTCCCACATCATGGCCGAGGCGTCGCGCAAGGCCATCGTGGTGAGGTCGTCGAACTGGTCCCAACTCGGCCGGCCACGCAGCGCCGTGCCCACCGCTTCGATGCGCACCGGTGCCCTCGATCGACCCTCGGCCGACTCGGCGCGTGACACCACGATTGCCGTCGAACCGTCGGCCGGAACGTCACAGTCATAGAGACACAACGGCTCCGAGATCATCCGCACCGACATGTAGTCATCGAGGGTCATCTCGTCTGTGTAGATGGCCTTGGGGTTGAGCTGCGCGTTGCGTCGGGCGTTGAGTGCGATCCAGGCCAGCTGTTCGCGGGTGGTGCCGTGGTTGTGGAAGTGCAGGTTGGCCATCATGGCGATCCAGTTGGCAGCCGACGCGGCGCCGAAGGGCAGCGTCCACTGCAGGAACCCCTGGGCGCGGTACGTACCGCCACCTCCACCCATGGTCACCGACGCCCGACCCTTGTCACCCTGCGCTGATGCCTCCCACACCGTGCGGAAGCACACGACATTGTTGGCCAGCCCGGTCGACACGGCTGCGACAGCGTTGGCAACGGCTCCGAGCTGGCCCGGGAGTTCCAGCCCGCCGCTGAACCAGTCGAGTTCGAGACGAAGTGCGTCCTGGAGCTCCACGACTCCGACGCCGGAGAACCCGGGCGGCGTGTTCATGTTGCCCGGGTATGTCGAGATGCCGTCGATGTCGGCGAGCGAGAGACCCGCATGTTCCACTGCCTCGAGGGTTGCGTCGATGGTCATGGCGAGCGGGTCTTCGTAGATGCGGCGCCCCACGTTGGACTGCCCCACGCCGGTGATGACAGCCCTGCGCTCACCTACCTCTGGCGGTGGGGTGGCGTTCATGACCCGGGGCCTTCGTCTTTCTCGCCTGCGGGTTCGAACATCGGCAGCCACACGTTGCCGCGGCTGTCGGGGTACTCGAGGAAGGTGACCTTCACCGTCATGTCGAAGTCCACCTCGGAGGGCTCGCAGTTCACGATGTTCGTGGTGAGCCGCAGGTCCGCCTGTTCGGGCAGCTGCACGATCGCAACCGCGTACGGCGGATCGAGGTTGGGGTACCAGAGCTGGTGGTTGACCGTGTAGCTGAGCACGGTGGCCTCCCCGGACACCGCCTCGGGTGACACGTCCCGGCCGAGGCACTCAGGGCAGATGGGCGCAGGCGGATGGATCCAGTAGGCGCAACGCGCACAGCGCAGGATCCGAAGCTCACCCTCCGCACCGCCACGCCAGAAGTGCTCGTTGTCGACCGTGACCGCAGGCATCACGCGGAACGGGGTCTCGTCGCCGGCGTCCGCTGTGGCGTCAGCGTTCATCGTCGCTCCGACATGACGTGGTCAGGACCCGGTTCCGCCCGCCTCGTAACCCTCGCGGGCAAACGGCAGCATCTCGCGGGCGGGCACCAGTCCGAAGCTCGGCTGCGTGAGCATCAGCACGCCGAGTACCTCTTCCCATCTCGCGCCGAACTCGGCGGCGAGCATCGCGTGGCGCCGCACGCCCGGCCCGTGCCGGAGGCTCGTCGTGCACGCCAGGCGCACCAGTTCCTTGGTCTTGTTGTCGAGCGCCGGAAGGTCCTCCAGGTCTGCCAGGTAGCCGGACAGCGAGTCGGTGGCTGCCGGGAATGCCTCGCTCATGCTCGGGAACTCGTCGCGGAAGTCGTCGGTCATTGCTCCACCTCACCTGCGGTGCCGATGAGCGGCACACTACAGACCGTCGCCGGCACCGTGCGCGGGCCAGGCACTCCCCCGCGCATCAGCCGCGCGCCGTGTCCTGGCTGAGCCCCTTGGGCATCACCATTCCGACCTGCTGCATGTGCTGGCCGAGCATCGTGTCGAACTGCTCCGCCACCGACTCCACGTCCCAGCCGCCGTCGCGGTGCATCCACGCAATCGGCTTGGGGTGCTGGAACAACGTGTAGCTGAAGTCGGTACGTCCGAACACCTGGCCGTTCACCCCGGCCGCCCGGTCGGATGCGAGGTAGGCGACGAGCGGAGCGTTCAGCGAGGGATCGAGGGTCGGTGGCACCTCCTCGGGCTCGCCGTCCTCGGACAGCTTCGATGTCATGCGGGTGATTCCGGCGGGCGCCAGCGCGTTGACCGTGACGCCGTACTTCGCCAACTCCAGCGCCCACACGAAGGTCATCCCCATGATCCCGGCCTTCGCCGCGCCGTAGTTGGTCTGGCCGAAGTTGCCCCTCAGGCCGGCCGACGACGTGATGTTGATGATGCGTCCGTGGCCGGCCTCCTTCATGATGGGCGCGGCGTGGCGGGCCATATTGAAGGTGCCCTTCATGTGCGTACCCACGACGGCATCGAAGTCCTCCTCGGCCATCTTGACCAGCGTGCGGTCGCGCACGATGCCCGCGTTGTTGACAACGATGTCGATCTGGCCGAACGCGTCGGTGGCGGCGGCGACTATCCGCTCGGCACCGTCGAAGTCGGCCACCGAATCCCGTGCGGCCACGGCACGCGAACCGATTTCCTCGATCTCGGCGACCACCTTCGCCGCTGGGTCCTCGCCGGTGTCGTCACCGCCGAGTGAGACTCCGACGTCGTTGACCACCACCGCCGCGCCCTCCCGCGCGAGGGCGAGCGCGAACTCGCGCCCCAACCCGCGCCCGGAGCCCGTCACGACCGCCACACGTCCATCCAGGATGCCCATGGCGGGCGACTTTACCCGCGTTTGCTGACATGTGTGTCAGGTCATCGCGGGGCTCAGGTGGTGCCGAACCACTCCACGAGCTTGCGGGCGATCGTGGCGCCCTGGTCCTCCTGCAGGAAGTGGCCTCCGCCCTCGATGGTGGTGTGAGGTTGTCCCTTCGTGCCCGGCACGAGGTTGTGGAACACCCTGTCGCCTCCGCCCGTAATGGGGTCGGAGTCACTGAACGCAACGAGAAACGGCTTGTCGAACTTCTTCAGCACTTCCCATGCGGCAACCGTGTCGGGTACCGCTGGATTGTCCTCTTCAGCGGGAACGAGCGCCGGGAAGATCCTCGCCCCTGCCTTGTAGGACTCGTCCGGGAAGGGGGCGTTGTAGGCCGCGACCACGTCGTCGGGCATCTCGTTGACCGTGGCCATCTGCAGGATGCCGCCCGCATCGAAGTCCGGTGTCGTGGTGGCGAAATCGCGCCACATGACGAAGGCATCCGTGGCCCCCTCGCCAATGGGCATCCCCGTGTTGGCGACGCACACACGGTCGAACCGATCGGGCGACTCCGCCACCAATCGCAGGCCGATCAGCCCACCCCAGTCCTGGCAGAACATCGAGATGCCCTCCAGGTTGAGGTGGTCGAAGAGCACCGATCGCATCCAGGCCACATGGCGGGCATAGGTGTAGTCGGACTGATCGGTCGGCTTGTCGGAGCGACCGAATCCGACGAGGTCGGGCACGACGACCCTGTAGCCCGCCTCGACCAGGATCGGAATCATGGTGCGGTACAGGTAGGACCAGCTCGGTTCGCCGTGCATGAGCAGAACCACTTCACCCGAGCGCAGGCCTTCGTCCAGGTAGTGAACCCGCAGCTCGCCGCCGTCGCCGTCGGGGATCTCGAGGTAGTTGGGCTCGTAGTCGTAGCCCGGCAGGTTCTCGAATCGCTCGTCTGGGGTGCGCGCCTTTTCCATGCGCCGCACGGTAGCCCCGAGGGGGCTCTCTGCAACGACGGGAGCGGCCACTCGGGTGTTGCGTCGGTCGTCTAACCTGACGGCCGTGTCAGTGCCGCCACCCGGTGACACGTGGCGCGCGGGAGCATCCAATGGCGTTGACCGAACTCGAGGGCACCGACCTGGGGAGTCAGACGATCACGATCGAGCAGGGTCCGGTGCGGGCCTTTGCCGAGGCGGTTCTCGACGATCCGGACACCTACACCGGCAACGGCGCCCCCACCCCACCGACCTGGCCGTTCGTGATGAGCTACTGGGGTTCGATGGGAACCGGTGGAGCAGCGGGCCTGCCGATGGACAAGCTCCGCGGCAAGGGGCGGATGATCCTGCACGGCGAACAGGCCTTCGACATCACCCGGCCACCGAGGGTCGGCGAAACTCTCACCGGCACGGGCCGAATCTCCGAGGTGTACGAGAAGGCGACCTCCTCGGCGGTCATGGAGTTCTACGTGCGCGAGACCGACTGGCGCGACGACGACGGCGAACCGGTCGTGACCGACCGCTTCACCCTCATCGTTCGCCGCAAGCCCGACGCCGAGGGTTCGGAGTAGCACCGACGTGGGTGCAGCGCTGGGTCGCGACCCGTTCGAGGAGACCGAGGACCAGTCCTCTTTGCGCCAGCTCGCCCGCGATCTGGCCGAGCGCGAGGTCGCACCCCGGGCAGCGGCGGGAGACCGCACCGGTGATCCGCCGCACGAGGCAGCCAAGGCGCTCGCCGCAGCCGACCTCCTGAGGGTCACCGTCGGTGAGGCCCATGGCGGGTTCGGCTACGGCGACGTCGAGGCCTCGATAGTGCTCGAGGAGATCGCCCGGGCCGATGTGTCCACCGCCATCTGGTGCCAACTCACCTACAACGGACCGCCGCGAGGCATCTCGCACCTCGGTTCGGAGGCGCTCAAGGATCGCTGGCTGCCGAAGGTCGCCGCCGGCGAGGCACTGATCTCCATCGGCATCACCGAACCCGACGCCGGGTCGGCCGTACAGGAGATGCGGACGAACCTCGTCGAGGACCTGGCATCCGGCGGCTGGAGGCTCAACGGCTACAAGAACTACTCGACACTCGGCCATGTGGCCCACGGAGTGCTCGTTTGGTGCCGTTGGCCCGGGGGCTCGGGAGCAAAGGGCATCGGCGCAGTGATCGTGCCCATGGACCGAGAGGGTGTTGCGCTAGCCGGCGTGCACTCGTCGATGGGGGTCCACGCCGCGACGGAGGCCGAGATCGCCTTCGACGACGTGGCCATCAGCGCCGACGACGTGTTGATCGAGGGCAACCCTGACGACGCCGAGGCATTCAAGGTCTTGCTCGGCCACCTCAACCACGAGCGCTGTGGCAACGCCTCGATGTGCGTGGGTGCCGCCCAGGGCGCGCTCGAGTACGCCACCCGGCACCTCAACGACCGCGTGATCGGCGGCGAGGCACTCGCATCGCGCCAGGGGCTGCAGTGGAAGCTGGCCGACATGTCGATCGAACTCGAATCCGCACGCCTGCTGCTGCGCCGCGCCGTGCACCTGGCCGGCGATGGCGGGACTCCACCGGCACTCGAGACCGCCATGGCAAAGGCCGCCGCCAATCGGGCAGCCAAGTCCGTATGCGACGAATCGATGCAGCTCCTGGGCGGCTACGGGTACAGCGCCGAGTACCCGCTCGAACGCGCCTACCGCGACATCCGGGGCCTGTGCATCGGTGCGGGCACTATCGAGGCTCAGCTGAACTTCGTGGGGTCCAACGTCGCGCGCGGCCGAACGACGTCATCGCCCGGCTGGATCGCACAGCGCTTCGACTGAGCGGCTGATGGAACCGACCTGGCAGCCACGTGCGCTCGAGCGGTGGACCGAGCCCGGGGGGCCGCTTCACGGCACGGGCACACTCGACGAGCTGTGCGACCCGCCCGACCGTGCCAACAGCCCCGGTGGCCTCCGGGCCCTGGTGGACGACCAACACGAACTCGACGGTGCGGCCCAGGGTCGGGACGTCCGACGATGGGCGCAACACCTCGAGCAGGCCGGAGCAACCGTCGGCGACGTCGTGGCATGGCAGTTGCCCAATGTCGCGGACTCGGTGTTGCTGTACCGGGCGTGCTGGAGACTGGGCGCAGTCGCTGCCCCCCTTCACCCGCTGGCCGGCGAAGCTGCCATCAGCGCTGCGGTCGATGATCTCGCACCCCGGATTCTGCTGACGGCCGATGGGGAGGAGACCTTCGAGCGGCCAGGGCCGGGGGTCGGCAGCAAAGGTCAGCCTTCTGCCTCGGACGTGGCCGTGGTGATCCATACATCGGGCTTCAGCGGCAAGCCGAAGGGAGTGATGCACACCCATGGCTCGCTCGCGTACAAGGCCCGCTCGATGGTCGGGGTCCACGGCCTCACCAGTGCCGACGCAGTGCTGATGCCCGCACCTCTGGCTCACGTGTCGGGGCTGCTCAACGGCATCCTCGTGCCCTCGGCGGCCTCGATGACGACGGTCCTGATGCAGAAATGGGATCCGGCGAGGGCGCTCGACCTGATCGCGGCCCACCGGATCACCTTCATGGTAGGACCGCCCACGTTCTTCATCGGGCTGGAACACGCCGACGGGTTCAGCGCGGAGCGCGTGCGGTCCCTGCGGCTGCTGTCAATCGGGGGCGCCGGTGTCACACCGGAGTTCGTGGAACACACCTCCGAAGTGTTCGGCGCCGAGGTGAAGCGCAGCTACGGCTCGAGCGAAGCCCCAACGGTGACCTCTGCGCGGCCCGACGACGACGCCTGGACGCGCGCGCACACCGACGGGCGACCCACCGGAGTGGTCGCGATCCGCACCGCCGAACCCACCTCGGGTTCCTCCACCGCAGCCGGGGAGCCGGGAGAGGTGCAGCTGTGTGGCCCGGAACTGTTCAGCGGCTACACCGACGCCACCCTCAACGATGCCGCGACCACATCGGACTCGACGGGCGACTGGTTCCGCACCGGGGACATCGGGTTGATCGACGACAAGGGTCGGCTCACGATCACGGGGCGGCTGGGCAACGTGATCATCCGCGGCGGGGAGAACATCGACGCCGCAGAGGTCGAGGCACACCTGGTCGCACACCCGGCCGTACTGAACGCCGTGGTGCTCGGCGAGCCCGACGAACGGCTGGGCGAACGGGTACTGGCTGTCGTGGAGCTCTCCGCATCCGACGATGACCCCGAGTTCAGCGTCGCGACCTGCGCCGACTGGTTCACCAGGCGCGGTGCGACCCGGTTCATGACACCCGAGCGAATCGTCGTTGTCGACTCGATGCCTCTGCTGGGGTCAGGAAAGGCCGACCGCATCGGTGTTGCCCGGCGGGTCGGCCTGGCCGGATAGGTCATGCGGTCGCTGGGTCACAGGGCGGCCGCGGCACCCTTCCTGGGAGTGAAGGCAGCGGCGAAGTCGACCTGGCCGAAGTCCTCAGGGACTCCGAGTCCGCTCGCATAGCGGTACAGCGCGGTCTGCAGCACGACCGTCATCGCACTCGTCAACACCGAAACGACCGCCACCCAGACCACGAAGAGTCCGATGCCGACCCCCATGAGGATCGCGGAGCCGGTGAGGACGAGCAGCAGCAATGGCAGGCCGCACAGGACGGCGAGAAGCGAAACGATGCCGATTCCGGCATTCGCGATCACGTTCTCACCCCATGTGTGCTTGAACAACTCAGCCGATCGCTTGATCGCCTTGCCGACGCTGAGGCCCTCGAGCGCCACGATCGGCAACACCAGGAACGTGACGAGTGCCCACGCCAGTCCGATCAGGCCGATCACGATCCGTCCGACGAAGCCGAGGCGTTCCTGAATGGCCCGCAAGGCGAACGAGACCGTGGCGCTCACGACCGCCCACGGAAGGATCGAGCCGGCGCGCTTGCCTGCAGCTGACATGGCGGTCCCGAGGGTCGGCGACCCACCTTCGAAGTGGTCATTGGCCGCACATACAAGCCCTGTATTGAAGAACATCACGACGTATGCGGACACGAGGTAGCCGACTGCAGCGATCACCCACCCGACGGCCGACATCGACCATTGCTCGCCGGAGGTGTCGGCGGTGAGGAGCACCGGCACGGCGAAGCTCGCGGCAACGACAAGGGTGACGACGAACGACACCACGGGCAACAGGGTCAGACTGGGCCGGGTACGGATCACACTCCACGAACTCCTGGCCAACTCCCACGAGCGCCTGACTCGTCCCATTGCTCCTGCCTCCGATCGAGGATGCCGACGGTGCGGCTCCACAGGTTCGTCTCTCCGCTATGGATCGAGGGTAGCGACGCCCCGGCCCAAACCGACCCGACCTCAGGCGCGCAGGAAGAGGCCCTTCGGATCCCAGGTGCGGAGTCGCTCGATCTCACCGGCCCCGGGTGGCGCCAGTTCTGCACACTCATCCGCCACCTTCAATGGCCAGGCGAGACTGTCGGCAATGAGTCCGAAGTGCTCCTCGCGATCCACCCCGGCCGGGATACCCACCAGTTCGAAACCACCTGCACGCCGCTCGAACACGCCCAGCTCCGTTGCGATCACCGATACCCGTGCACCCGGAGAGGTCACGTAGGGCACCCGCTGCACCGTCCGCCTCGGTGTGAGCGTCGTGACCACCACCACATCGTCCGCGGTCGACGCGACGTCGTTGCCACCCCCGGACCCCACCAGGAACACCCCCCGGCTGGTGGAGCCATCATCGTGCTGCGCCGCTGGGATCATCGTGGAGTTGATGTTGCCGAGGGCATCGATCTGGGCGGCACCCAGACACGCAAGGGTTGTCGTTGCGGAGCCCGGCACCAGACACCCGAGCACCACGTCGGAATCCGCCAGCATCATGGAGGAGGGAAATGCGCGGTGGTTGAACACGAACGGGTCCGCGGGCGTGGGCTCGTAGCCGAGCAGGCCGAGCTCGGCGGTGAGGACCGTGGTCGCCCCTCGTTCGCGGGCCAGCTCCACCCCCAACCACGTGGCCAGATTGGCCACGCCCGCGCCGGCGAGCACGGCATCCGCACAGGAATCGACGAGCCGGTCGGCAAGGGCACGGGCGCCGTGCACGGCCGCCAGCTCCCAGTCGTTGGGCGGTGCCGACAGGTTAGGCGGGTTCTCCTGCGCGTCCTCCCGCCATGACTGGCGGTCCGACCGCGCCCTGAGCCTCTCGACCCGCTCGACCCCGAGCCGGTCGAGGTAGTCCTGTTGTGTCTCAGGTTCGAGCACCCAGTGGCGCACGAACTCGGACCATTCTTCATCTGTGCCCCGGGTGGCGTCTCGGGCAGCCACCCAGTGGTCAAGGTCCTCGGCATACGGCTCTGCTGGTGTGAACGTGCCGTACAGGCCACCCGGGTGGGCCCCCATCGGAGCCTCGGCCACTGCGAGCACCCGGTGGGACGGCACCCGCACGAGGTGTGCCCACGGAGTGATGTCATCGACGACCCGCTCGACGCTAGCCACCACTCCCCGTCGGGCCGCCAGCGCTCCCCAGGCGCCTTCGAGCAACGGGGGGTGGAACGCCAGATTTCCCGACCGGTCCGCCACCGCTGCGTGCACCAACGCGATGTCGGGTGCGTAGGCCTCGAGCAACCCGAGCCCGCCAAAGGGCGTGTCCACGACTGCGAATCCGTCGTTGTGCTCCATCGACGAACCGGCGATCGAGTCGGTGGCCACAGCGGGCAGGCCCCGGGCGGCTGCCTCCATCCGCTGCGCGAAGGCCAGGAACGACCAGTGCTCCACCTCCACCTCGCCGGACATGTAGGCCAGGGAGAACCGTGGGTTGGGGGTGAAGTTGGGAAACACGTCGCCCGAGTAGCCGGTGACGACCCTGCGCACGAGGCCGCGCCGGCCCTCGCCGGGTGGGAAGAACAGCGCCCCAAGGCTCGATAGCGACAGCATCACCAGCGTCCACTGCGGATCCCGGCCCCACCAGCGCCGTACCAGTGCCCTCGCAACCGCGGAGAACCGGGTGTGGGAACACATCACGTGCACTGCATCGCCCGCCTGTACGTGCGAAACCGCCTCGTCGAGGCCCACGACCACGTCTCGGGGTACCCCGTGCACGACTGCCCCGGACCCGGTTGTCATGGTCAGTGTCCCTCGGCCCGCACGGCGGCGACATTACAGTCGCGGGCATGTCCACCGCCTCGGAACCAGTGAATGTGGAGGTCCGCGGTCCCAACCCGTGGCTTCCGCTCGTCATCATCGGAGTACTGACCCTCGGGCTCGGTGCATGGCTGATCATCAGCTCGATCGTCGGCACCAACTTCTCGCTGGGTGTCATCGCCGTGCTGCTCGCCATCGGCCTGTTCCTGAATGGCCTGAGTGAGCTGGCGTGGGCATCCGATCGCTCCAAGCCATGGATCGGCTACCTGATGGGTGCCCTGTTCATCGTGGGTGGGGTGATCGTGATCCTGCGGCCCGGCACAGGACTGAGCGCGCTGGCCGTGGTGATCGGCATCGTGTTGATCGTCGTGGGCGTTTTCCAGACCGCCATCGGGCTCATGAGCCGCGACGAACTCCGGCACTGGGCATGGGTGTCGGTTTTCGGCCTGGTCACGATCGGAATCGGCATCGCCGCGATCGCATGGCCCGAAGCCACGGTGCGGGTGATTGCCCTGCTGTTCGGTATCAGGCTGCTGGTGGTCGCCCTCGGCACGATCGGTGTCGGGATGGACTTCAAGCGCCTCACCTGAGCGTCGCCGCCGGCGGCGCCGTCTAGTGTCCGCGGCGTGAGCAGCGGCACACCACCTCCCATCGTCGGAGGGCTGTTCCGCGTCGACTCGGACGGCCTGACCCTTCTCGGCGGCAGGTCGCAGTCGAGTGGCCTGACCCACTTCCCGTTGCAGCCGGTATGCCCCTACACGGGCGCCGACGACGTGGAACCGATCGACCTGCCCCGCACAGGTGAGCTTTGGCAGTGCACCGAGGTCAGAGCTGCGCCGCCGGGCTACTCGGGTCCTGTCCCGTATGGGTTGGGCGTGGTCGAACTCGACGACGGCCTGCGGGTGGTCGGCCGGGTCAAGGCCGACTCCCCCGCTGAGCTGGCCGGAGGCACGCCGATGACCGTGGTCGCCGAAACGGTCACCGACGCACACGGCAACGACTGCACGGTATGGGCCTTTGCCGAGGTGGCGCCGTGACCGCCGATGTGGCGGTGGCCGGGATCGGCCTGCACCCGTTCGGCCGCTTCGAAGGCACCTCGGCCCACGCGATGGGCGCGACCGCACTACACGACGCCATGAACGACGCGTCCATCGCACGGGGTGACTTCCAGGCGGCGTTCTGTGCCACCGCCTACGGGGGCGTGGCATCGGGGCACCGGGTGCTCGGAGCCCTGGGGCTGACGGGGGTGCCGATCGTGGATGTGGAGGCGGGCTGCGCGTCCGGTGGTGCCGCCCTCTCGCTCGCAGCGGGCGCGATCGCCGCCGGCCAGTACGACACGGTGCTGGTAGTCGGTATCGAGAAGATGGGCTCGGGGATGATCCGCAGCTCGTTCTTCGAGCCGTGGATGGAGGCTGCAGGCCTGTCCGCCGGACCCGCGTACTTTGCCCTGCGGGCCCGGCGCCTCATGGATGAACACGGCCTCGGCGCCGGCCATCTGGCCGAGCTCGTGGTCAAGAACCGCTCCGCCGGAGTGCACAACCCCGACGCAATGTTCAACACCGTCGTGACGGCCGACGAGGTGCTCACATCGAAAATGGTGTGTGACCCGCTGCGGTTGCTCATGCTCTGCGCACCCAACGAAGGGGCCGCGGCAGTGGTGCTGCGCAGGGCCGACCTGGCCGGACCCGGCACGCCGAGGCTGCTCGCAGCAGAGCTGCGAAGCCACCTCCCCGGCTCCGTACTCGATGAATCGACGCCGCTGGCCGGAATCGACGACACCGGGATCACCCCACCATCGACGCTGGCGGCCCAGGACGCCTGGGAGTCGGCCGGAGTCGGCCCCGACGATCTCGACCTGGTCGAGTGCCAGGACACCGACGCGGCCCGCGAGTTGCTCGTGTGGCACGAGCTCGGCCTCTGCGACCGTGGGGAGCAGGCGCGGATATTGGCCGAGGGCACTTTCGGACCGGGGGGCAGGCTTCCGGTGAACCAGTCGGGCGGCCTGCTGTCCAAGGGAGAACCCTTGGGCGCGTCCGGTCTCGGCCAGGTGGTGGAGCTCGCCCTCCAGCTGCGCGGTGAGGGCGGCCACCGCCAGGTCAAGGGCGCCCGCGTGGGACTGGCGCACACCATCGGCCGGGGCGCCAACGCGTCGGTCACCATCCTCGGCACGGCGGTGGCTGCTGGTTAGCGTTTCGCGGTGACGGCGCGGACAGAGTCCGTGTCCAACCGACGAACCGGGGACAGCCATGTCCGACTTCCCACCTCCCGACAGCGATCCGCCAGGGGAACCGACCACCCCCTCACAGCCGCCGGTCGGCCCGCCCCCGGGAGCACCACCACCCCCGGGAGCACCACCACCCCCGGGAGCACCACCACCCCCGGGAGCACCACCACCCCCGGGAGGACCACCACCCCCGGGAGGACCACCACCCCCGGGAGCACCGCCACCGCCCCCGGGAGCACCACCACCTCCTCCCGGTGCCCAACCGCCGCCGCCGGGGGGCTACCAGCAACCTGGTTCCGTGCCACCACCAGCTGCGCCGCCGGGGATGCCTGGTGCCGCTGCGTATGGCGCCGCCCCGGTGCAGGGCTCGCAGACCAACGGGCTGGCCGTGGGCGCGCTCGTCTGCGGCATCCTGAGCGTGTTGCTGTTCTGGGCATGCTTCGTCGGGATGGTGTTCGGCATCGTCGCCGTGGTCCTCGGCTTCATCGGTCGCAACAAGGCCAACGAGATGGCCGGCAACGGGGCCGGCATGGCACTGGCAGGCATCATCACAGGAGCCCTGGGAGTCTTGGCGGGGGCCGTGGTCGTCGTCTCGGTGTTCATCCTCGGCGACTCGCTGTCCGACGAATACAACTCGGATCCCGTGGACGGAATCTGCAACGAAGACCGGATCTGGCAGGACCCCGACTGCTGACCACGCGCCCGGTGCACGCCAGCCGGGTCAACTGACACGCGTGTCAGCTATGGTGCGGCCATGGCTGACAGAATCCTGACTCCCAGGGGACTCGACGCGGAATTGGTGTCAGTCGGTGCGGCCGCACCGGCACTTCGCCTCGCCGTGTCCGCCATCAACTCGGCATGGGGCCGCACTGGCGGCCGTGGCCAGGTTGCGGCATGCAGGTCCGACGAGGACACGCTCACTCTGGCTGCGTCCGCGGCTTCTCGGGCACTGGGCGCAGCCGGTGTGGGACCCGGATCGATAGACGGCCTCTGGTGGGGCACCTCGCGACTGCCGTTCGCAGAGGGGCCGAGTTGGTCCACTCTTGCTGCGTCACTGCGACTCGACACATCCACCGACGGCACAGCGATCGCCGGCTCTCCACACTCTGGGGTCGACGCCCTCCTGGCGGCAGCCGACGCAGTGGCTGCAGGCCGCGTCCGTACGGCACTCGTCGTGGCTTCCGAGGCCCTGCGCCCCGCGCTCGGTTCAGGCCACGAGACGGCAGCAGGTGCCGGCGCGGTCGCCCTCGTACTGAGGCGTGACGGTGCAGGCGCACGACTTGACTCAGTCGCGTCACGCTTCGAGCCGCTGCTCGACCGCTACCGCGGCGACGACGAGACCGAGACGCGCGATACCTACGACAGCCGCCTCGTACGCGAAGAAGCCTTCATGCCGCTCGCCGCCGACGTGATCGGGGCGCTCGGCATGCATCCCGACACTCGGTGGTCGCTCGCCGACCCCGACGGTCGCCTCGCCAAGGGGCTGTCTCGCAAGCTCAAGCTGGGCGACCCGGTGTCGGCCGCAGTCCGCACCCACCTCGGGGACCTCGGCGCCGCCGCTCCCCTGGCCGGACTGGTTGCCGCGCTGGGGGAATCGGGCCCGGCGGCACTTCTGGCCTGGGGTGGTGGACGAGCCACCGCACTGGGCCTGGCCGTGGACGAGCCCGTCCCGGGCGCCCCGGAAGCGCTCGGCGACCTGCTCGCGGAGGGCATGCCGGCCGACTACGCCAGGGTGCTCAGGTCCCGCGGTCAGCTCGAGGCGACTGGGGAGTCGGTCGAGATGGCGATCCCGCCGGGCTCCGCGATGTTCGTGCGTGACCTGCGCGAGGTGCTGGGGCTCCTCGGCGCGCGCTGCGTGAACTGCGGCGTTGTCAACTTGCCGCCCTCGGCTCATCCGAGCTGTCCGGGCTGTGGCGGCGACAAGTTCGACGTGGCAGAGCTGCCCCACCACGGTACGGTCCAGACCTTTGTGGTCAACCAGACGATGCCCGCACCCTTCGAGGCTCCGCTGCCACTCGTCGTCGTCGACCTCGACGACGGATCGCGGGTGCAACTGCAGGGGTCGGACGACGGCTCGGCTCTCGAGGTGGGAATGCCCGTTGAGCTGGTTCTACGGCGCTACACGATCGAGCGCGGCGTGCCCGTCTACGGATGGAAGGTGGCGACATGACCTGGAACCGTGCATCCATCGTGGGAGCCGGGCTCATCAAGATGGGCGAACTGTTCGACCAATCCTACGAGCAGATGGCCCGCGGCGCCTTCGACGCCGCAGTGGCGTCGGTGGACAACGGGTTCGACACCTCCGACATCGACGCCGTATTCGTGGCAACGCAGCGGGGCACGCTCTGGGGCCAGGAGGGTATCGGTGGCAACACCGTGCCCAGCGCGATCGGGCTCAACGGCGTGGCGTGTACGCGCATCGAGAACGCGTGTCCTTCGGGAAGCGACGCCTTCCGGGTGGGCGCGATGGCCGTGGCGTCCGGCGCCTACGACACGGTATTGGTCATCGGTGTGGAGAAGATGCGCGACAAGTCCTCCGAAGAGGGGCTGCTCGCCCGCGCTGCCGGTGGCCACCCTGTGTACACGCGCGGTGAGTCGGCACCTGTGCTGTTCGCGCCGTTCGCCACCCGCCACATGCACGACTTCGGCACCACCAAGGAGATGCTGGCGTCGGTGGCGGTCAAGAACCACCACAACGGATGCCTCGATCCCTACGCCCACTTCCAGTACGAGGTGACCGTGGAGCAGGTGGTCGAAGCTGCGCCGGTGTGCAGCCCGCTCGGCCTGCTCGACTGCTGCCCGCAGACCGACGGGGCCGCGGCTGTGATCCTCACCACGCCCGAGAAGGCCCGCGACCACACCGCCGCTCCGGTGCACGTCGCCGGATTCGGCGTGGCCACCGACCACCCCTACCTGCATGAGAAGTCCGGCTACGTCGGGCTGACTGCCACGGTCGAGGCGTCGGGGCGCGCTTATGAGATGGCCGGTATCGGCCCGGCCGACATCGACGTGGCCGAGGTGCATGACTGCTTCACGATCACCGAGATCCTCGACATCGAGGACCTCGGCTTCTTCGAGAAGGGCAAGGGCGGCATCGCATCGGCCGAGGGCGAAACATCGCTCACCGGAAGGATCCCAGTGAACCCGTCGGGCGGCCTGCTCGCCAAGGGCCATCCGATCGGCGCAACGGGGATCGCCCAGCTCACCGAGTGCTGGTGGCAACTACGCGGACAGGCCGACGAGCGACAGGTGAAGGTGCACAACGGTTTCGCCCTGCAGCACAACGTGGGCGGCCGCGGAAGCGGCGTATCGGTCGTGAACGTCCTCACCACCAACGAGTAGCAACAGATCACCCACTCACAGGCAGGACCAAATGCTCCGCTTCGAGGTCACCGACGACGGCGTCGGCCACATCACACTCGACCGGCCCGACGCGGCCAACGCCCTCACGCCGGAGATGCGCGACGACCTTCTCGATGCGGTACGGGCCAGCCGGGCCGACGATGCGGTTCGCTGCGTGCTGGTGACTGCTACCGGCGACGCGTTCTGCTCGGGCATGGACCTGCGCGATTCCACCGTCGCCCAGGCGGGCAACGCCGACTTCGATCCCCGGTCCACCTCGCAGACCCTGCATGCGGGCGTGCAGGCCTTCATCCGCGGCCTGTGGGAACTCGACAAGCCAACGGTTGCAGCGGTCCAGGGCCCGGCAATCGGTCCGGGTGCCCACCTCGCGCTGGCGTGTGACTTCGTGTTCGTGTGCGACGCCGCGGAGTTCCGCTGGAGCTTCGCCCGGTGGGGACTCGTGGTCGACGCCGGTGGCGCCTACCTGCTGCCGCGCCTCGTCGGTCTCGTGCGAGCGAAGCAGCTCGTGATGCTCGGCGACGGGATCGTCGGGCCTGATGCCGTGCACGAAGGCATCGCGTACCGCCATGTGGCCGACCCGGTGGAGATGGCAGCCGAGGCTGGACAACTGGCGAGCGAGCTCGCGGGTGGGCCCACCCGGTCACTCGGGATGTCGAAGTCGTTGCTCAACCGGTCCATGGAGACCGACCTTGCGCACAGCCTCGAGTTGGAAGGGCACTTCCAGGCCTTGGCAACGGCGTCATCCGACCTCGTGGAGGGCATGACCGCGTTCCGCGAGAAACGACCGCCCGAGTTCCGCGGCCGCTGATCCGCCGCTACTCCTCGATGCCGAGCGCATCCTCCGGACACGTCGCGACTGCTGCCCTCGCGAGCTCTTCCTGCTCCGAAGTGGGCTCTGGGGTCACCACTTCGCAGTGGCCCATGTCGTCGGGAGCGAACACCGCGGGCGCCAGTGCGTAACAACGGCCGTGACCCGTGCAGGATTCGACGTCGAGCACGATCCTCATGCCCGCGTCAGCCCTGCCCCGACGCCGTGAACACGAGCGGGAACTCGGCGATCTCCCGGATGCCCGGCGAGTAGTCAAGGGTGGCGCCCGGCTTCACCGAGTAGTCGGCGATCCTGCGATGCCACTCCTCGAGGGCTATTCGCAACTCGAAACGCGCGAGGTGTGACCCGAGGCAGCGGTGCGGGCCACCGCCGAACGCCAGGTGACGGTTGGCCTCGCGGTATACGTCGTACTCATCTGCCTCGAGGCCGAACTCGCCGGGGTCGGTGTCGGCTGCGCCGAGCATCACCATCACTGTGTCGCCCGGCTCCATCTTCACTCCGTGCAGTTCGGTCGGCTGGGCGACGGCACGCAACACCTGCATCACCGGTGTGTGGAGGCGTAGCAGCTCCTCCACCGCGGCGGGCACGAGGGTGGGGTCATCGGACAACGCCTGGCGGTGCTCGGGGTACTCGGCCAGGTAGGCGAGTGAGCAGTCGAGGGTGGAAGTGACCGTGTCGAGTCCACCGAGGATGAACAGGTAGCAGATGTCGAGCATCTCCTCGCGGGACATCCTGCGACCATCCACCTCGGACGTGAAGAACCGGCTGAGCAGATCATCGCCCTCCTGGCCCTCGCGCTCGTCGAGCGCCTGCTCGAAGTAGGCATACATGGCGGCGCCGGTCTCCTTGCGGATGCGGGCAGCCTCTTCCACGTCGTCGGTGCCAGGACGGATGATGCCATCCTTCCACTGCAGGAACTGCTCGAGGTGCTCGAGTGGGAGCCCGCAGAGCTGCAGGAACACGGTGCAGGGAAGCGGCACGGTGAAGTCGGCGTGCGCGTCGACCTCACCGCGGTCTATGAACTCGTCGATCAGTTCGTTGACCAGCTTGCGGACCTCGGTCTCGAGCGGCGAGATCTCGTTCGGACCAAGGGTGGGGTCGATGACCCTGCGGTACTTGGCGTGGTGCGGCGGGTCCACCTGCAGCGGAATCAGCGGGCGGTCCTGGCCGATGTCGACCGCCACGATGTCACTGCTGAAGATCTCAGGGTGACGAAGCACGTAGCGGACGTCTTCGAATCGGCTCACGATCCACGTGCCCTTGCCGAAACCTTCGAAGGAGGCAACGGGGCAGCCGGTGCGCAGAGCCTCGTAGAACGACCGCGGATCTGCGGCTACCTCGGGCAGGTAAGGGTTTGCCTCGCCCGTGTCTGTGTTGACAGCGCCCGTTGGGTCCACCGGTCACCTCCACCGTGAGACCCTCAGTTTATGACACGCGTGTCAGGTTTCTGGCGGAAAACCCTCATTCGACTCGATTACCCGGCGCAGGGCGGCCATTTCACGGCGAAGCTCGGCCATCTCGCGGCGCAGATCCACCGTTGCGGCGTCCGCATCCGGGTCAGCCGGCGCCCCCTGCTGTTGCCCTGCGTGCTTCCTGGCGAGCACATGGGACGTCACAGCGGCAGGCGGGGCGACGGTGGCCTGCGCAGATGGTGCAACAGGACCGTCCGCACCAAGCACCGCCTGCTTGCCCGAGGCCGACCCGCTGCCGTTCGCTCGCTTCGTCCTGTCGAGCCCGAGGAACGACGTGAGGCTCGCAGCCAGGGCACCGAGCACGGCGATGCCGCCGATCATGGTGATCGCGCCGACGAATCGCCCGGCTGCAGTCTCTGGCACCTGGTCGCCGTAGCCCACAGTTGTCATCGTCACGATCGCCCACCACAACGAGTCACCGAAGGTGCCGAACTGGGGCGGCCCCTCGATGCGCTCGATCAGGAACGCCGCGGCCACCACGGTCACCGCGGCGTAGAGCGCCACGCGCCCGAGGCGCTCCATCAGCTTCTTCAGGTTCGAGGCACCCCGGCGGGCCACCACGAAGATCCTCGCCAGGCGGGCGAGCCTTGCGACCACCAGCACCGCAGAACCGTTGTTGCCGGTCACCAGGTACCAGGGGAACGTGATGACCACGATCGCCAGGTCGAAGACCCCGTCTCGCGACAGCAGGTAGCGGCGCCGAAGGACCACGTGCACCACCAGGTCGACCGCGAACACCGCCCAGCAAGCCCACTCGACTACCGGTGAGACGTCCTTTGTGGGTGTCTCGGCGAACTGGCCGACCAGCGGCAGCACGGCTGCCAACACGATCAACGGGGTCGTGCGCGATTCCCAGGTCGCGAGCAGTTGTTCCTTGTGCGACAGCTGTTCGCCGGCTTCGGGGTCGTCGATCACGGCCCGGGACTGCTGCCAGGCCTTCTCCGCCGACATCAGCGGCTCCGGATCAAACCGGCGTGGGCCACTCAAAGGTGCCCTTGAGGCCTTCGCCCCACATCGCGATGTCGGGTGACTTAGGCAACCCGAGGCTCCGCAATTCGTCGGCTGCCGGCGACGACCCCAGCTCGAGGCGGACATCGGCGGGGTCGATCATGCCGGTCGGCAGCTCGATGGTGAGCGGCACGAGGGTGGGCACCCCGTCGAGGTATGAGTAGGTGAGGGTGCCTTCGGCGCTGGGTTCGCCAAGCGGTTCCGGCCGCGGGAACGTGGCGGTCAGCGTGGGCTCGCCTCCCATCGCCAGCTCAACCGTGACCGTGTCATCCGTGTAGGAGAACGAGAGCTCCTCAACCGTCTTGGGAAGGCCGAGCACCTCGCGCCCCGCCGTCGTGGTCATCTGCTGGTTGACCGGCATGCGCCACTGGAACGCTCCGATTTCCTCCGGCCGCCCGGTGGGGTGCACGAGCATGCCGAAATTGACCTCGTCGTAGTCGCCCCAAGGGTTCTCGCGGTAGTCGACCAGCGCCAGCACCAGCATGGCGGTGCCTTCGCCCACGTCGGCCACCTCGAAGCCGTCACCGGGGATGAGTGCACGAGCGGGTTCGATGGGAACCGACCAGGTGAGCGTGGCCGAGTTCATGTCGGTCACCTCCATCGGGAAGTCGATGGACACCCCGTCGATCTCGCCCCAGTGCTTGCTCTCGGTCATCGACATCCTGTCCCCCTTCGGCCGGCGCATCGGGCCTGCGCAGCGGTTGTGCTGCAAGTATCGCGGAGCTGCCATCGGCGGGCGAGCACGGTGGACGCGCAGGGCACAATCCAGCTGACCGGCCAGCTGATCGGAGTGCGGATGCAACCCCAGCCAATGCTCGTGGTCGGCGACCGCGGTGACACCCCGCAAGCAAAGGGGCGCCGATCTGGTTCATGGTGACAGGCCCGCTCGAAGCGTGAGGGACGGACCCTGTCAGCCCGCCGGGGTCTCGACTTCGTCCCACACGTCGATCGAACCCGAGTAGTTGGCGACCCACACGCGCCCGGTCGAGCGGTCGTAGCTGATCCCGATCGGGTGGTGACCGGCCGGCACGGTCTGCAGTGTCGACATGTCGTCGGTTGCCAGCTTCGTGACGTTGTCACTCTCGTAGTTGACGACGTACAACGAAGTGCCATCACTCGAAATGTCCATGGAGCGAGGCTGGCTGCCGGTTGAGACCTTGGCGATCACCTCACCCGTGTTGGCGTCGATCTTGGCGACCTTTCCCTCGGCATTGAGGGTGGCGTAGAGATACTGACCATCGGGGCTCAACACGAGGTGGCGCGGACCCTGGCCGACGCCACTGAACGAGCTGAGTGAACCGTCATCGAGGTTGACGACTGCGATCTCGGAGCCTCCCATGATGGCCACGTATGCCCTTGACGAGTCGGGCGACACCGCGATGCCACGTGGATAGCGGCCGATGTCCAGCGTCTGGAGGACTTCCCCCGTCTCGGTGTCCGCGATGGTCATGTCATATGTGCACCAGTTGGTGGCCATGACCTTCTCGCCATCGGGGGTGACCGCCACGTACTTCGGGACCGCACCCGCTGCGATCACCTGGTCGATCTGCCAGTCGTCGGTGCCTATCCGGTACAGGTAGCTGGGAGCAGTGTCATCCGAAGGGCTGCACTTGTCGCTGCCCTCTCCATAGCCGGGGCCGTACATCGAGTAGTTGGACACGTAGACGGCGCTGCCATCCGGCATGAAGGCCGCCTCGACGGGCGCCCCCTGGAACTCACCCTCATCCTCGAAGCCGAAGTCGGACAGGGTGACTGAATCGGGCACTGTGGCAATCAGGTTCCCGTCGGCGTCGTATGCGGTGACGGTGTGGCGGTACATCATGTTCTGTGCCGTGACGGTGCCGTCGCCCGAAGCCACGACCGACTTGGGACTGATGTCGCCGGTGATTCGCCTCAGCTTCTCCATGGTGAGTGTGTTGGCCGGTGGTCGCGGAGCGATCGTGGTGGTCGATGTCGTCGACGTCGTCGACTCGGGCGCGACCTGCTCGGAGGGTGCCCGCCCGCCGGCGCCGCCAGCGGTCACATCGGCCGCGCTCGTGCCCGCGCAGCCGGCAAGGACTGCACAGCACAGCACCAGGGTTGCACGGAGGGGCATCCGTCAAGGTTGGCACCGAGATGTGACACTGGCGAGCCGCGTCGCTGCGTTGGGAACGATTGCTCTGCCTCAGGTCATCTGGGGAGGACCTACTGCTTGGCCAGGATCCGGCGGAGGTCGGCCTCATCGTGGCCGACCAGATCACCGGAGGTGTCCACCACGACCTGGGCGATGTGACCCCCGTAGCGGAACGGAGCCGAGTACGCGTCGGGGTCGGCCGTGTCGAAGGCGGCGTAGCCACAGCTCATGCCGAGCACTCCCATCACGATCGGTGTGGTGTAGGGCAACTCTGCGTGGCCGACCAACTCCCCGTCCGCGAACAAGCGGCTGTGACCCGGTGAGCCGTGACCGGCGAGCAGGTCCGGACCCGCCGTCGGCTCGAACTCGTAGCGCAGTTCGACCTCACCGGTGGGTACGGGCTCCGCCGAGGACACCGTGAAGCGTTCGAGTCCCACGTAGTTGTGCACATGGTGGAGGTGCCCGTCCTTCACGAACAGCGCGAATCCCCCATGGCGGCTGCCCTGGGCCAGGAGCACCCCATCGGCGCCACCTTCGGGAACCTCGACGGTTGCCGCAATGCTGAACGGGCGGTTCAGCAACCGGGGAGTCACGGCGAACGCGATCGGTGAGCCGCCCTGGTGCAGCGTGACCGACTTCCTGGGCCGGGCGATCCTGGGTCGCTTCTGGGCGAGGCGCTGCAGCTCTGCCGACGCAATCGGGAAGGCGCCGTTGGCACCCGCCTCGGCGTACCAGCGCTGCACCATCTCGGTGCACTTGGCGGGCATCCCGGAAGCCAGGTCGTTCAGCTCCGATGGATCATCGGTGAGGTTGTACAGCTCCCAACCGTCGGCATCGAGCGCGTCGAGCAGCTCCTCGGTGAGCGGTGTGCCGAACCGACGGCCGTGCTCTTCTGCCTCGGCGAAGCTCGGGCCCGGCAACGGGCACGTCGCCTTCCATCCGTCGTGGTAGATGGAGCGATGCCCGAACATCTCGAAGTACTGGGTGTGGTGCTTCGACGGTGCATCCCCGTCATCGAAGGTGTGGGCGAAGCTCACCCCGTCCATCGGCGACTGGGGCACTCCCTTGATGACCTCCGGCGGGTCGATACCGATCGCGTCGAGCAGTGTCGGCACGATGTCGATCGCGTGGGTGTACTGGTTGCGCACCTCACCGGCGGCCCGAATGCCCTCCGGCCACGACACGACGCACGGGTCGGTGATGCCGCCGCGGTAGGTCTCGCGCTTCCAGCGGCGAAACGGCGTGTCACCGGCCCAGGCCCAGCCCCATGCGTAGTGGCAGAACGTGTCCGGTGAACCCCAGGCGTCGTAGTGGCCCAGGTTGTCCTCGAGGGTCTCGGCAATGAAGTTGAAGAACAGCCCCTCGTTGAAGGTGCCGTGAACCCCTCCTTCGGCGCTCGCGCCGTTGTCGGACATCGCGATCACGATCGTATTGTCGAGCTGTCCGGTGCGCTCGAGGAACTCGAGCACCCTTCCGAAGTGGTGGTCGGTCTGTTCGATGAAGCCCGCATACACCTCCATCTGCCGGGTGTACATGCGCTTCGCGTCGTCGCCGAGGGTGTCCCATGCGGGTACGTCGGGATCCCGCGGGGGCAACTCCGCGTCCGCGGCGACGATGCCGATCTCCTTCTGGCGGGCCAGCACCTCCTCGCGATAGGCGTCCCAGCCGGCATCGAAACGGCCCTCGTACTTCTCGATCCACTCGGGCTCCACGTGGTGCGGGGCGTGGCCGGCGCCGGGCGTGTAATAGAGCAGGAACGGCTTGTCCGGCGCGTTCACGTGCGCGTCCTGAATGAACTCGATCGCGTGTTGCGCCATGTCGGCGTTGAAGTGGTAGCCCTCTTCAGGGGTCTGCGGCTGGCGGACCGGGTGGTTGTCGTGGATCAGATCGGGGAACCACTGGTCCGTGTCACCTCCGAGGAACCCGTAGTAGCGCTCGAACCCCCGGCCGAGTGGCCAGCGATGGAACGGCCCGGCCATCGACGTCTCCTGGGGAGGCGTCATGTGCCACTTGCCCACCGCAAAGGTGTTGTAGCCGTGCTCCAGCAGGATCTCGGAAACGAAGCCGTGCTCGGGGCCCATCATGCCGTTGAGAGCCGGATACCCCATCGACAGCTCGGTGATCGCGGCGAGGCCGAGGCGGTGGTGGTTGCGCCCGGTCATCACGCAGCCGCGGGTCGGTGAGCAGAGGGCCGTGGTCTGGAAGTTGGAGTAGCGCAGTCCCCGATCGGCGAGACGGTCGAGGTTGGGGGTCTCACAGAGCCCCCCGAACGCGGACATCTGCCCGTAGCCGACATCGTCGAGCAGGTAGATGAGCACGTTGGGGCTGCCTTCACGCGCCCGGTTGGGCGCCGGCCACGCCGGCTCGGATGACTCGAGCGTGCGCCCGATCAAGCCGGGAAACGGCGATCCTTCGGGATACTCCACCAGATCTGGCACAGATGACTCCTGTCCTGTCCGACCGAACACGTCCTCGCCCTGCGGAACCTACCAAGAACTCCCGAACCTGCTGCTCGGTGGCCCCGAATCCCCCGCAGTTCAGGAGTGGAGATCGGCGACGACCTCGGCGAAGTGCCGGGGGTCGGGAGCGCGGTTGTTGACCAGGCTCACCGAGTCGCTGATGCCGGCCAGGCGCGAGCGAATCGCCGGGGCGATCTCGTGTGGTTCTCCAACGACTGCGATGGTCTCGATCAATTCGTCGTCTATGAGCCGTGGCATCTCTGCCCACCGGCCGGCCTTCGCCATGGACTTCAGCTCCGGATGGAGCTCCCCGTAGCCGTGCAGGTCGAACACACGCTGGTACGCGGGCGTGGTTCCGTAGAACGCGAGCTGCTCTCGGACCGCCTCGCGGCTGCGCCCCAACTCCTCCTCGGAACGGCCGGTGACCACGATCGTCACGCACACGAGCTCCACGTCCGACGCGTCGCGCCCGGCGCGTTCTGCGCCGTCCTTGATTGCCGGAACCGTGATCTCCTGAAGCGAGCGGCGTGTGTTCACCGGGTGCACGAGGAATCCGTCGGCGACCTCACCCGCCACCTCGGTCATTCTCGGCCCCACACCGGCGGTGAACACCGGGGGCAGGCCGAAGTCGTTCGGCCCGGGGTCGAATGCCGGAACCATCCTCGTGTGGGTGTAGAAGTCTCCGCGGAAGTCGAGCGGCACGCCGTCTTGCCATGTGTCCCAGATGGCGCGGATGCCGAGCACCATCTCGCGGAGCCGGCCGGCGGGTTCCGACCACGGCATCGAGAAGCGCTGCTCGATGTGGGGCCGGATCTGGGAACCGATTCCGAGGGTGAACCGGCCGCCGGTGATCGTCTGCAGGTCCCAGCCCACATTGGCCAGTGTCATCGGCGTACGCGCGAACGCGATCGCAATGGCCGTGCCCAGTTGCACACGGGTGGTGTGCTCAGCGGCAACGGCCAGTGGCACGAAGGGGTCGTGTTTCGCCTCGAAGGAGAATGCCCGGTCATACCCGAGGGCCTCGAGGTCGCGGTAGATGGTGCGAGCCTGCGCCAGGTCGTCGGTGGGAACCGTCATCGACACGTGCATCGCACCAGCGAAGTGGCGCCCGACAGCACCGTCAAGCTCCACCCGGGTCGCGACCGGCGATGAGCGGGCGCCGGTAGCGTTGGGTCATGGCAGAAGAGGACGGCACGGCAACGGATCAGGCTCCTTCGATGGACAGCGCATTCAGGCCACCTGGAGACAAGTGGACCGCCGTTTCGCACCGGATGGCGACAGCCAGGCGAATCACCCTTGTGATCGTGCTCGCCTTCCCGGCGATCGGCGCTGGCGTGCTCGCGCTTGTCGGCCAGCCGGAGTGGGCGATCGTGGTCGGAGCGCTGACCCTCGTTGTGTTGGTCTGGCTGTGGTGGCTGATCGGCCGGCGCGTACGTTCCTACGGCTACTCCGAGCGCGCGGATGACCTGCTGGTGACCAGCGGCATCCTGTTCCGTCGGCTAGTGGTGGTTCCATACGGACGGATGCAGCTGGTCGACCTCCGCGCAGGACCGCTGGACCGTGCTCTCGGCGTTGCGACGGTGCAGTTGCACACAGCGGCTGCGACCACCGATGCGACCATCCCGGGGCTGCCCCCGCACGAGGCCGCTGCGCTCAGGGACCGCCTCGCTGCGCGCGGCGAGGAACGGAACGCGGGACTGTGACCGACCGGAAGCTGCATCCGCTCACGCCGTTCGCACGCGCCGTCAGTGTTGCGCCTGGAATCCTGCTGGCCGCGCTCGTGTTCAGCGGTGCCTCAGCACAGACGCGGCTGATCGCTGCCGCCGCGGCCACCGCAGCCGTGGTGGGGATCGGGACCGCAGTCGGCTACCTGCAATGGCAGAGGTTCAGCTTCGGCTTCGACGACGCCGGTGACTTCCGGGTCGACTCCGGGGTGATCCAGCACAACCACCAGAAGGTGCAGCTGTCGCGCCTTCAGTCGGTGGAGGTGAGCCAGCCGCTGTTGCCGAGGATGTTCGGCCTGGCGGAGGTGGTCATCGAGGTGGCCGGAGGTGGGTCCAGGGTCATCCTGCGCTACCTGGATTCGGCGGAGGCCCACGAACTGCGCAATGAGATCATCGCCCGCGCAGCCGGCGTCGACGAGTCGGCCCCCCAGGCACCCGAACAGGTGCTCGCCACGGTCGGCAACGGCGAGTTGCTCCTGTCACAGCTCCTGCGCGTGCAGACGATTTCACTGTTCCTGCTCACGGGCGTGCTGCTCACCTCCGCGTTCCTCACCGGTGGGGTGGGAGCTCTGGGCATCGCGTTGGTCACGGGCGGCGTGCCCGCGTTCCAGGTCGTGAGTGAGTTCCTGACCCGGTATGACTTCACGGTCGCGGAGAGCCCTGACGGCCTGCGCGTGCGCCACGGACTGACCAGCAAGGTGGCCAACACGGTGCCGCCGGGGCGGGTGCACGCGGTCGGGTTCTCCTCGGGTCCGATCTGGCGGATGCTCGGCTGGGTGCGGGTCACGGTGGACCTCGGCGGCAACCCGGACTCCGGTGATCGGGCCAACCGGGGCTCCACGGTGCTGCTGCCCGTCACGAACTGGTCGACGGCACGACAGGTCGTGGCCCGGGTGCTACCCGGCGTGGACCTCGACTCGCCAGACTGGCTCCCGGTTCCCCGCCGTGCGCGGTGGCGGGCCCCGATCCAGTGGCGCAACATCGGCGCCGCCGCCAACGGCCAGGTGTTCATGGCGCGGCGGGGCCGGATCGAGCAGTGGTGGACCGTGGTGCCCCACGGGCGCGTGCAGTCAGCTCGGATCACCCAGGGACCCTGGGAGCGTCCACTCCGGCTCGCCTCCGTTCACCTCGACACGGTGCCGGGCCCCGTACGGGTCCGAGTGCCCCACATGGACGTCGCCTTCGTGCGGGCGATGGTCGAAGACGAGATGGACCGGGCCCGCGAGGCGCGACGCTCCGCTGGTCCGGACAAGTGGATGACAGCCACGCGCAGCGCTTCAGAGGTTCGCGAGCCCGGGCGCGGATAACGGCGCGAGGTAGAGCCGCTCGATCTCGCTTGCCGGCCCAGGCCGGGCCAACACGAAGCCCTGGGCGAGCTGGCACCCCTGCTCGCGGAGCCACTCGAGCTGCTCTTCGCTCTCGACTCCCTCGGCCACCGTCTTGAGTCCGAGCGCATCGGCCAGCCGGATGGTCGCGGTCACGATGGCCTCGTCATCGCGGTCGTGGCAGAGACCGGCCACGAAGCTGCGGTCGATCTTGAGCGTGTCGACCGGGAAGCGCTTCAGGTAGCCGAGGGAGCTGTGACCGGTACCGAAGTCGTCGATGGCCAGGCCCACCCTGAGTTCTCTGAGGGCGTTGAGTGACACGAGGGTCTCGGCTGTCTCCTCCATGAGGGTGGTCTCGGTGATCTCGATGCCGAGTGCCTCCGGCGGCAGGTCGAACCGTTGGAGGACCTCGGCGACGGAAGGCACGAGGTATTCGTCGCCGAACTGGCGGGCCGAGACGTTGACGGCCATGGTCAGATCGGCGTGCCGCGCCGCAGACCTCCGCCACTCGGCCAGCTGTGCCACGGCGGTCTTGAGCGCGAACCTGTCGATCTCGGTGATCTGGCCGGTCTCCTCGGCCAGCGGCACGAACTGGCCGGGTGCGATCATCCCGATCTCGGGTTGCTCCCAACGGATGAGGGCTTCGAAACCTTCCACCTGCAGGTCCTCGACGCGGAAGACCGGCTGGTAGTGGACCCGGAGTTGGCCTTGGGTGTTAAGCGCCGCGTGCAGTTGGCTCTCGAGTTCGGTCCGCTCACGGAGTTCGGTGCGCATGGCGCTGTCGAAGTGCACCACCGTCGATCGGCCGAACTGCTTCGCCCGGTACATCGCCACGTCCGCGTCTGCCAGCAGATCCTCTCCTCCGGTGGGCTCTACTGCGAGCGCCACTCCGATGCTCGCCGTGAGTGCCAGTTCGCGCTGTTGTACGTGAACGGGTTCCGCCACCGCCATCGCCACGCGTTCGGCCAACTCCTCGGCGCGGCGCTGGTGCAGGCCACTGGCCATCACGAGGAACTCGTCGCCTGCCAGACGGGCCACCACGTCGCCGCTCCGCACGGTCGACGCGAGCCGTCTTCCCACCTGCACCAGCACTTCGTCGCCTGCGGCGTGGCCGTACACGTCGTTGATCGTCTTGAACCGGTCGATGTCGACGAACAGCAGCGATAGAGGCGCCTGCTCGGAGGCGGTGGCGAGCGCCACGTCGAGCTGGCCAATGATCGCGGACCGGTTCGGTAGCCCGGTCAGGTCGTCGTGGCTGGCCATGTGCGTGGTTTGAGCCAGCGAGCGACGCATGCGGCCGGCCGCAGAGGCATCGTTGACCGCGAGGGAGACATGCTGGGCGAAGAGCAGCAGCACCTCGCGTTCTGCGTCGCTGAACTTCCTGGCGACGTCGGTGGATGCGACCGAGATCACGCCGGTCGGGTTGCCATCCCGGTGGATGGGCGCGGCCATCGCAGCGTGCGTCTGATACACCCCGTCCCCGTCGGTCCGGTCGATCTCGGCCGCGTAGTTGTCAGTGACCGTGAGCTGGTCCTGGACAAAGGCACGGCCGCTGAACCCATCCGTCAGTTGCGTTTCGGCGAACGCCGCCTTGAGGGGAGCACTTACGCCCCACATGGAGGAATAGTCGCCGGGCGGGTCATGGAGCACGAGGCGGATGCCGACCACGTCGGCGTTGAGCAGCTCCGCAGCACCCCGGGTGATCGTGTCGAGCACCTCCTGAAGCGGCGCCCGGTGCGAGATCGACTGCTCGATGCGGAACAGCCTCTCTGAGAGCTGCTGGCGCTCACCGAGCTGGTCCACGAGTTCGGCGTTGTGCAGCGCCAGTGCAAGCGCCCTGCCCATCACCCGCAACAGGGCGTCTTCCTCGCGATCGAATGCGGGCTGCGGGCGTGCGACGAGCAGGTAGCTCTGCGAGGACCGGTCAACCGACACAACCGACGTGTGCAGTGGTCCCAGGTCACCCAGCTCGGCCTCACGCGAGCGCACCCTGCATGCCTGAATCAACTTGTCAGCCGGTTCGGAGCCCGCGGCGAACCCGCGCGAGCAGGAAACGCGGCCGGCCTCGACGAGTGCGACCACTTCAGCGTCGAGTGACTCGACCACCCGATCCATGGCCATCTGGCGGATGGGGGTGTCGCCCAGCGCTCCGAACACCTCGAGGAACTGGGCCAGCTGCTCGGTGGACCAGGACGCCGCGAGCGACGGAGCTGAATGCGCAGTCGCAGGGGCCTTCTGGTCTGCCATTTCAGCCGAGTGCCAACACAACGAGGGTCTGGTTGTGAAAGCCCGTGGCTCCCGACACCCTCGCGATCTCGCCGTATGTGTAGAAGCCCGCCACCGGGGCACCCCTGCTGTGCGAGGAGATCCGACCGACCTCGCGCTCGATTCCCTCGTCGCCGAGGACGCCCTTTCGCGCAATGCAGTCGAACACCAGCATCCCTGTCGGCTCGGATCCATCGAGGGGGGCGAGCGCCTCGCCACAGGCATCCTCGGTTGCCTGGAGAATCGACTCTGCGTCACCGTTCATGATGCTGCACGTGCCTCCCTGGGGAACCTCGGCGAAGCACTGGATCGACCGCTGCTCGAAGTTGGCGGTCGCCACGAAGCGGATCTCGTCACCACTGCGACGAGAGAGGCCGAGTGGCCGGGTCTCGGCAAAGCGGGTGAAGGCCGCTGGATCGCTGCGCACGTCGGCTGGCGCATCGAATCGGTCGAGGTACACATCAAGAGCAGGCTTGTCATCGAGGCGGTGCACGACCACACCCTCGCTCTCGGTCACGACCATGGGCACGCCAACGGGCTGCCAGCCGTGATTCACCCCGATCCCGATCGGAGCATCAGAGGAAATCGCTGCGGCGACGACGGAGCGTCGCACCACCCTGTCGCCGAAGTACTGGAAGGTCTGTTCCATCTCCATGTCGTCGCCCGCACAGCCCCCCACGAGTGGCAAGGTGGCTCCGACCTGCTGGTAGGCGCCACGCACCACTTCCTGCTGATCACCCGCCAGACCGTCGGACAGCAGCAACAGCACCTTCGACTCGCGGTCCTCGACCTCTGATGCGCACCGCGCTGCCCGGGCTGCCGCACCGCGCAGGTCGTCACCCTCGATCTCACCGATCCCGGTGGCGATCGAGAATCCGTCCCCTCCGATGGCCATGACCACGACACCGCTGTGGGCCGGCCCTCCGCCGGAGATCTCACCGGAGGTGGTGCATCCGATCATGGGCACACCACGGGCGGCCTCACGGATGCCGCCAAGCAGCGCCTCCTGGTCGATCCTCGAGCTGGCCAGGACGACCAGCAGCTTGGGCTCGAGTGGTCCGATCGCCTGCTCCGTCGCCTGCAGTGCGGCTGAGCGGGCGTCAGCCAACACCGAGGATCCCACGCCGATCGAGCGGTCAACCGGGACTTGCCGGATTGCGGTCTCAGGTTCGGTCATAGCACCTTCCATTCTCTTCGCACCACAACTGATGTTGAGTACTCTCCGGACCCTTCGGATATCGGCCGCAGCGGGCGGTCGTTTAGAAGATCAGCCATTTGGCCAGCCAGGCCGATTGCCTGCGATGCGACCCAGGATCAGGTCACAGCCAGCCCCGGACGCCGGCAATAGGGTTCGCAGATGCAGCCGCTGATGATCCGGACGCTCTGGGGGTTGGCGGACGAACCCGCTGACCAGCCCGACGCCATCCGTGACCTCGGGGGATCTCGCCTTCCCTGGGCCGCGGTTGCGTCACCGGTGCAGATGATCCCCGAGCCCGAACCCTTCGCCGATGCACTCGAACAGGCCGGCCTGCGCTATGTACCCCAGGTCTTCTCGTTCGCCTCCAGCGTGGCGGAACACACCACGATGGCGCGCTCCGGCCTCGTGGCGGCCGCGGAGTTCGAGCCCCTGCACGTGGTCGCACAGCTCGGAAGCGATCGATGGCCACCGGAGTTGGCCATCGGCTTCATCGCCGAGATCAACCGCATCGCCGCCGACCTCGGCCTTCGCATCCTGCACGAAACCCACCGGATGCGGCCGTTCTTCAACCCGCTGACCACCCAGCGAGCACTGGCGGAGATCGATGGGCTCGAGCTCTGTGCCGACCTCTCACACTGGACCTGCGTCCTCGAGTCCCTCGGGCTGCCGGAGGACATCCTCTCGGACGTAGCCGCCGCCACGGCCCAGATCGACTGTCGGATAGGCCATGAGGAAGGTCCACAGGTGGGCGATCCTCGGTCGGTCAGGTTCAGGAACAACGTCGCGACCTTCGAGGCGTGGTGGCAGCTCATCTGGGACACGCAGAGCAAGGCAGGTGCCGAACACCTGGCGCTGGCACCGGAGTTCGGCCCGCCCCCCTACCAGCCCACCGACCCCCACACCGGGGAGCCGTTCGCGGACGTCAACGAACTCAACGAGTGGATGGCCGAGCGCCTGATCGAGCGCTTCTGGCCCAAGGTTTGAGCCACACGAGGCCTAGCCGGCGCTGAACTCCAGCCCGTCGAAGTCACCGGCGTTGCGCCAGCGGTCGATGTAGTTGAAGTACGCGACCGGGCCCTGCGGGTAGCCGCTCGCGTTGAGCCGCTCACGGCGACCAGTGGGCTGGCCCTCGTTGTTGTAGTACCCGGGCGTGCAGTCCGGGTTGCCCAGGAACCCGCCCTCCTGGCCCTCGAACTGGGCGACCCACGCGGCCTCGGCCTCCTCGGTGGCTTCGACCCTCACGGCACCCACCTCACCGGCATGTGCGACGACCGCCGCGATCGACTTGCCGGCTTCATCAAGGTTGGAGGTGATGTTGGAGATCAGGTTGGCCCCCTGGGACAGCCCGATGATGAACAGGTTGGGGAAGTTGTGCACGTGGGTGCCGTGCAGACTCTGCATGCCGTCCTCCCAGTGCTGGGACAGCTTCAGCCCAGCCCGGCCGACGGTCTCGTAGTTGGCCTTGTGGGCGATGCTCACCTCGAAGCCGGATGCGAACACGATGCAGTCGAGCTCGTAGTGCTCGCCGTTGGCCCATACCCCGGCGGCGTCGATGCGCTCCACTCCCTGGCCATCGGTGTCAACGAGGTGGGTGCCCGAGATGTTGTATGCCTGCAGGTACTCGTCGTGGAAGCACGGCCGCTTGCACAGCTGGCGATACCACGGCTTGAGCGCCTCGGCGACGGCAGGATCCTCGACGATCTCGTCGACGCGGGCACGGATCTCGTCCATCTTCTCGTCGTCGGAGTCCTCGAAGGCCCGCAGCATCACCTCGAGGCCGGCTTCACCGCTTGTCTGCATCTCTTCGATGATGCGATCGCGGATGCGCTTCGCTATGTCGGTCCATCCGTCCATCACGTAGTCCTCATCCGCGAAACCGCCGGTCTGGAGCGTGGCGAAGTTCATCAGCCAGTCGCGCTGCCAGCCGGGCTCAAGCTTCGAGAACTCCTCCGGGTCGATCGGATGGTTGTTGCGCACGTCGATGGACGAAGGAGTGCGCTGGAACACGTTCAGTTCCTTTGAGTCGCGTGCCAGCGGCGGGATGCACTGCACGGCGGTGGCACCGGTGCCGATGATCCCGACCCGCTTGTCGGCGAGGTTCTCCATGGGCTTGCCGGTGGGATCGCCGCCGGTGTAGTCGTAGTCCCAGCGAGCCGTGTGGAAGGTATGGCCGGTGAACTCCTCGATGCCGGGGATCCCTGGCAGCTTCGGGATGCTCAGTGGCCCTGTGCCCATCGCGACGAACTGCGCCCGTACCGTGTCGCCGCGGTCGGTCGTGATCACCCACCGGTCGGAGCTGTCGTCCCACTCGAGTGTCTCGACCTCGGTGGAGAACAGGCCGTTGCGGCGCAGGTCCCACTTGTCGGCGATGCGCTGGGCGTGCTCGAAGATCTCGTGGCCGTACACGTACTTCATGGTGGGCATGTAGCCCGTTTCCTCGAGCAGCGGCAGATAGATCATCGCCGCCGTGTCACACATCGCCCCTGGGTAGCGGTTCCAGTACCAGACGCCGCCCACGTCGCCGCCTGTCTCGATGATGCGCAGGTCGTCGATGCCCGCCTCGCGCAGCCGGGCTCCGGCGCACAACCCGGCGAAGCCGCCACCGATGATGGCGACGGTGACTTCGTCGTCGACCGGGTCGCGGTCTGACCGAGGCGTGTACGGATCATCCAAGAGGTGGGCGAACCGACCGGAAGGCGCAAGGTACTGGGCGTTCCCGTCGGACCGCAGGCGCTTGTCTCGCTCCGCGGCGTACTTCGCCCTCAACTCCTCGCGGTGTTGCGTTCGCTCATCGGTTGCGGCTTCGCCGTCTGTGGCCATCGGTACCCCACCCCGGATGTTGTGCAGCGCTTCAGCGCTTCATACAGTCGTCAGCTCAACAAAGTGTTCACAGTTAACACTTCACGCTCACAGACGGTCAATGGTCGGAGTAGGGCCTGTGACGACTGACCACCACTTCCAACTGGTCGACGACGGCACCGAGTCCGCGTCGCTGCGCGAACGCAAGAAGGCACGCACGCGCACCGCTCTCATCGAGGTGTCCCAGCGGCTGTTCGAGAAAAAGGGCTACGCGCAGACGACCCTCGAGGAAATCTGTGCCGAGGTCGAGATCACTCCACAGACCCTGCTGCGCTACTTCGATTCGAAGGCTGCGCTCGCGTTGGCACCGATGACATCGCCACTGGAGCAGCTGAAGGCCTACCTGGCCGACCCGGACCGGAGCGTCGACGCGATAGCGACCTGGCGGCGGTTCGTGACCCTCGAGGCCACCGAGGCATCCGAGCCAACGTCGGCCACGACGCGCAAGTACCTCGACAACCTGGCCGGGTTCCGGGAGTGGGTCGACCGCGATCCGGTTCTCGTGGCCATGGGAGCCGAGGCCGAGCGGTCACTCCGGCTGGCCGTCGCAGCGGCGCTCGCACACGACCGCGGTGCGGCGGCCGACGACCTGCACTCCACGATGGTCGCCGCCCTGCTCGTCGCAGGGCGCACCGCTGTGTGGGATCGCTGGCTCGAGCACGGGCGCGCACGTGACTCGCTGGTTGATGACCAGCTGGCGGTCGTGGACTACGCGATCGCGAGCCTCGCTCCCACCGACGACCCACTGTCGAATCCGACTTGATACCGGCCCCGGGGCGCGCACGCCGCCGGGGCGGGCGCACGTCAGGAAGATGCGGCCGGAGACCCGGCCGGCGGCGGGTAGGTCCCGCCACGGCTCTCCTCGGGCAGTTCCTCGAAGCGCGTCACCGTGTCCTCCTCCACGAAGGGGGCGGGCTCCGGCGGGTTGTCCGGGGTGAACCGGGCACCGCCGCGGGCGTAACGCCACATGCCCTTGCCGGGCTTGTCGGTCTCGTCGAGACCCTCGGCATCCGCGTCCCACCAGATCTCGGCGAGGTCGTCGGTGCCGTTGTAGTCGACCTCCGGGAAGTAGCCCCAGCGACCGTGGCTCTGCTGTGGGAACACGGGGTCCCCACCGAGCGGTGGAATACGGAACATGGCCAACTCGAACGTCTCGGGTGTCAGGTCGGGCCCCGCGAGCTGGATGCCCCGGTAGAGGCGGGGGATGTTGGCATTGAGCACCGCATAGCCCGCCCTGGCGTCGGGGAACGCGTCCGCGCCGAAGTACCAGCGGTACAACGCAAGGGCACCTCCGTTGTCGGAGTTGACCGGCACGCCGGTCTGGGAAACGCCGAAGGCCTGGCGCATCTGGTCCTGGTTGTAGAGGCGGGCAAACGAGTTGGTGTCGGTGAGCACGGTGCCCGTGAAGATCCACTCGGGGTGGTAGTCGAGGGACTCGGCGGCGTTGGTGAGGTAGATGGGCATGAGCGGGTCGCCGCCGAAGAAGATCGACGTGACTCCCGCCGTCTTCATCTTGGCCACGAGCTCGGTGCCCACCTGGGGCATCGTGGCGAAATCGAGCAGGTAGGTCTCGACCAGCCAATCCTCGCCCCATGCCGAAGGCCCCGGACAGACGGTCATCACCGGCGGATCCTGTTCGAAGTGGATCACGCCGAACTTCCGTTCCTGGGCCTGCAAGGCCGGGTCGCCGGCGTACTCCGCATTGCCGACCAGGCCGGTGTGCCCCTCACTCGGTGTCGCCCATGCAGTCAGGCCATCGATGAAGTGCGATACCGCCGGGGAGTTGCCCCAGCTGTATGGCGCGTTCTCGCGCATCTTGCACTCGGGCATGCCGAGTGCACAGCCGATGCAGATGATGCCGTTGCGGGCCAACTCGTCCGCGAAGGCACCACCGTCGCTGGGTGGCCCGCCCAGGACTGCGAAGGGCTGGATGTCCTGTGAGATCAGCTCGGCGTCGGCCTGTGCGGCGACCGCATCGTCGAATGCGCCGGTCGCCGCGTAGCGCACGAGTTCCACCTCGCGGCCGTAGGTCTCACTGACCGATGCATACAGCTCGGACCAGTCCTGGATCGTCGCGTACTGCTGTTCGGAGGTGTCCTTGAGCCCGGCGTCGCCGAGCAGTGAGTCCAGGCCGCCGGACTCGGACGCGTCGTACCACACGACCCTGATCGAGTCGCCCGTCACGCCGGTGGAGGTATCACCGCCGTTGTCCCCCTCCCACACCGGCACGCAGGGCGCTGCGTACACACTCGGTAGCTTGATGGTGCCGCGCTCGGTGTCACAGTTGTCGCCCCAGTCGTAGTCGTCGACCGTGCCCTCCTCCTCGGCCTCCGCGTAGGTGAGGGGCATCTGCCCGACGGGATCGGGGGCGCCGATTCCGGGTTCCCCATCCTCGCCTGCGCCGGCGGACTCGCCACCCGCGCCGGGGCTGGCGACCTGCTCGGTGTCGCTTGGCTCGTTGACCAGGACCAGCACGCCCACGAGCGCGATCGCGGCCATGATCGCCGAGAACGGCCCCCACTTGCGGATCATCCTGGCCGCGTCGTTGCGCGGCGTGTCGTCTTCAGGCAACAACGGACACACCCCCTGTGTTTTCATCCGACCACCCGCGGGTGGTCGGCGTTGCGATGTTCACGATTGTGGCTCCCCGCTTCCGCTGCGTGCGATCGCCACCTGAGAGCCTCCAAGGTATGACTGCACGACTGCCGGGTCTGCCAGGACCTCGTGGGGTGCGCCCCGGGCGATCACCGAACCGCTCTCGAGGGCAACGAGCCGATCAGCGATCCCGGTGAGCAGCGCCATGTCGTGCTCGATCACGACGATCGTGAGGCCCATCTCGTCGCGCATGCGGTTTATGACCGGCACCAGTGCCTCGGACTCGCGCTGTGCGATTCCGGAGCTCGGCTCATCCAGGAGCACGACGTCAGGTCGGTGTGCCACCAGCGCAGCTATGTCGACGATCCGCCGTGACCCGGTGCTCAACTCGTGCACGAACTTGGAGCGGAAGGCACCGAGGCCGAACAGGTCGACCAGTCTGTCCACCGACTCCGCGACCGCCTCCTCGCTCTCGTAGGCGGCCGGCAGCCACAGGCCCTCGATGAGGGGATTGCGGACATCCATCGACATCTCGTGCGCGACCGCGAGCGTCTGCTCCACGGTGAGGCTCGGGAACAGCGCCGCGTCCTGGAACGACCGGCCCAGCCCGACAGCCGCTCGCTTGTGCGGTGACAGCTGGGAGATGTCGTGACCGCACAACTCGATGCGGCCCGTGTCGAGGCTCGTGAACCCGGAGATGATGTCGAACAGCGTGGTCTTGCCCGCACCGTTGGCACCGATGATCCCCACGATCTCCCCGGCGCGGATGTCGAGGTCGACCTCATGCACCGCGGTGATGCCACCAAAGCGCCGGGTGACTCCGGCGAGGCGCAGTGCGGTGTCATCGGAGCGTTCCCGCTCGCGGCGCCGGGTGACCGGCTCGGTGGATCCGCCACCGTCCGACCGGTCGGCACTGCCGTTGCCGTTGGCCGACCCTGCTCCCTTGGCAGCGCCCTCCATGAACACCGAGCGCAGCACGTCGGGGCGCTCGAGCAGCTCGGCGGTCGGCCCGCTGAAGCGGATCTCGCCCTTTTCCATGAAGAACGCATGGTCGGCGAGGCTGAGCGCCACGTTGACGGACTGTTCCACGATGATCACGGTGGTGCCCCGGTTCGCGATCTCGCGCACCGTGCCGAGCAACTGCTCGACCACGAGTGGAGCCAGGCCGAGGGAGAGCTCGTCGATCATCAGCAGGCGTGGCCGCGACAGGAACGCCATGCCGAGCGCGAGCATCTGCTGCTGGCCGCCCGACAGGTTCGCCGCCGCCTCGCTGCGCCGCGAGTTGAGCGCCGGGAACATCTCGTAGACCTCGGCGATCCGTTCGTCGACCACGTCGGCCTCGCGGCGGTTCATCCAGGCTGCGGCCCGCAGGTTCTCGGCGATCGACAGGGTCGGGAACACGCCCTTTCCTCCGGGCATCTGCACGATCCCCTTGCTCGCGATCTCGTTGGGCGGCGCGTGTGTGATGTCGACCCCGTCGAACAGCACCGCACCCCGGTCCGCCTCGGCGATGCCCGAGATCGCCTTCAGAAGGGTTGACTTGCCGGCACCGTTGGTGCCGAGCAGGGCGACGATCTCCCCTTCGTCGACTTCGAAGTCCACGCCGAACAGCACCTGCACGTCGCCGTAGGAAACGTCGGCACCGCGCACGAGCAGCAGCTTGGCCACACCCTCACGGCGCTGGTGGAGCACTTCGGCGCGGGCCGCTGAACCCGTCCACACGTCGTCGATGTCGCGCTTGATCAGCACCCCTGCGCTCTGGATGGAGAACCCACCGATGGCGAACATCGGTGCCATGAGCATCATCCCGGTACGGATGCCCCAGGCGTCACCGAGCGCACCGATGATCGGCAGCAGGACCAGGCCCGGGATCACGAACACCGACATCATTGAAAAGCCCATCGCCCGGGCACGGGGAGGGATCGCCACCGACAGTGCGGCGAGGATCCCGGGAATCAGGAACGCGAGCGACCCGGAGATGACGGCATTGATCAACAGCGCCACCCAGGGCAGCTTGATCTCGCCGATGCTCAGGAACCACGCGGGTGACAGCGCGAATGCCACGGCGAGCACCGCCACCCCAAGTGCGACCGTACCGAGGAACCTGAACACCAGGCGAGGGTCCTTGCGGTACATGCGCGTGCCGACCGAGGCGCCGATCACCAACCCGAGGATCTGGGCCGGCTCGGTGAACGAGGCGGCGACGCCACGCGACCGCTCGTCGAGCCCGAACTCGTCCGCGTAGAGGAACGAAGCGAACGAGACGAACCCCACGATCGCCGGTGCCAGGAACGGCAAGGTGCGGTAGATCCGCCGGAGGCTGTCGACCTTCCAGCACATCCGCCAGGCCTCCGCCATCGACGGTGGTGGCTCCTCGATGTCGAGCAGTTCCTCGTTCGCTCCGGCGGCCTCGCGCTCGAATCGGCCGCGGATGGGCTCCTTGATGAACAGCGCCAGCAGCGCGACCAGCAGGATGATCGGGCCGAACAGGATGAAGGGGGCCCGCCACGAGAAGTAGTAGGCGATGAAGCCGGCCAGCAGCGGTCCGGCGAACTGGCCCACCGAGTTGGCGGCCCGGTGGAAGGCGAACACACGGGCGCGGACATCCGGCGAGAAGTGGTCCGCCAGCAGCGAGTTGTGGGTCGGGTCGATGAACGACTTGCCCAGCCCTGTGGCGCCCATCGTGATGCCGAGGATCCAGATGTTGGGCGAGAAGCCCACAAGGGTCGAGAAGACGGCCATCACCATTCCGCCGAACACGGCGAGGCGCACCCGGTTGTACCGGTCGGCAAGGGTGGCGACCGGTACCTGCAGGCCGAGTGCCACCGCAGCCACGAAGGCGAGCACCGTGAAGATCCCGGTCAGGCCGACGCCGAAGTCATCGGCGATGTCGGGTGCCAGGACACCGAAGGCGGTGCGTGTGAGCTCATCGACGCCGTTGAGGAGGAACAGGATGACGAGCACCATGACCGGGCCGTCGTCGAGCATTGCCCGCGCCGTGTCCACCGGATGGGCGAGTGCTTTGGCAGCCCGCCCCCACCGACCGGGTCCCTGCATCGGGAGTGGCGCGGTCATTGCGGCGCTCCCACTTCATCACCCGGATCGGTCGCCGGACCGGCCTCCGCAGAATCCGTCCCGGCAGGCGCATCGCTGCGCTGCTCGGCAGCCATGTGGGCGGCGGATTCCTCGAACGCCTCCTCGACCTCGGCCTCGGTCTCCGCGACGTCCGCCAGCAGGCTCGGCACGACCATGTCGCGCCTGCGCGCCACCGCACGCAGAAAGGAGTCGCGAAGCGAGAAGAGGGCCCCACCGATTCCGCCCGGCAGCAGCAGCAACACAATCAGTACACCTGCTCCCGACACCAGCAGGCGCCAGTTGCCGGGTAGCCACCAGTCGCCTCCCTTGAGGAACGCGGCCCCGATGACACCACCCACGAGGGAACCGACACCGCCGACGACGACTGCGGAGAAGATGACGAGGTTGTCGAACGGCCGGTAGAGGGTGGTGGTGTAGCCCCGCTGCAGAAGCACCAACAGCGCGCCACCCACAGCTGCCACCGCCCCGGACATGGCGAACGCGACCAGCTTGGTGCGTACCACCGACACGCCGTATGCCGCCACGCCGGCCTCGTTGTCGCGCAATGCCACCAGCACCCTGCCCGTGCGCGACCGACGAACGCCTTCGAGGGCGGCCAGCACGACCACCCCCACGATGATGCACAGGAAGTAGAACGACCGCGCCGAGTCGATTCCGAAGACACCAAACACATCCGGGCGCTGCGACATGCGGCCCTGGGGTACCCATTCGAAGAACGTGGGGTTGAGGAAGTAGCCCACCGCAGCCAGGGCGAAGGCCAGAGTCACAACCGCCAGGTAGAGGCCACGCACGCGCAACGCCGGCAGCCCGACGATCGTGGCCGTCACGGCGCCGGCCAGCGCAGCGATCCCGATTGCGATCGCAGGGTCGAGGCCCCAGTCGACTATCGCCTTGGCGCCGAGCGCTCCACCGACCGCGGCGAACGCAAGCTGGCCGAGTGAGACCTGTCCGGCCCAGCCGACCAGCACCACGAGCGACAGGCCGATGATCGAGAACGCGACCAGTGCTGCGGCCTTGGAGACGTTGGCGGTGCTGCCGAGCAGCCAGGGGGCGGCCACGACCAGGCCGAGCACGACCAGCAGCCCAGCCCAACGCACCAGTCGCACCTCGGGCAGGCGGGCCAGTTCCCGCGGCACCGGGCGTACCTGTTCGGCATTGCGCCACGTGGACGAGGTATCGGCGTCGAGCCGGGTGGACCCGCCGCGTCGCAGCAGCAGCGTGGCCACGATCACGGCGCCCAGCGCCGCAGGCACTGCGAGGCTGCTGAGTGGGATCTCGAACAGGCCGAGCACCGAGGTGGAGCTCTTCCACGACACCGCCTGGATGAGCATGCCGACTGCGATCGACGACACGAGGATCGTCGGCAGGTCGTTGAGCCGGCCCAGGGTCACCGCCGTGAGCGCACCGAGCAACACGGTGAGACCCAGCGCCCCCACGACCGGCAGGCCGAACAGGCCGGCCGAGAGGAACAACGAGATGAACGAAAGCGCCCCGGCCATGGCCCACACGTATGTGTGGATCCGTTTCACCGGGATGCCGAGAAGCAGTGCCCGGTCGGCCGACTCGGCCGAGGCCCGGATCGCTATGCCCACGTTGGTGTAGCGGAGCACTGCTCCCACTGCGATCATGGCGGCCGGGGCCAGCATCCAGGCCATGGTGTACGGCGTGCGGAACGGGAAGCCGTTGAGGGTGACCGTGAAGTCCCACGGGAACACCTCGCGGGGGAAGGGCTCAATGACCGGCTGGCGGTTCCACAGCTCGCTCGGCAGCCACACCGCCGTCACCGCGAGCAGCTGGGCGAGTCCGATGGTGGCGACCGTGGCAACCAGTCGCGGGGCCCGGAAGAACCTCCGCATCACTGCGAGCTCGACCACGGCGCCGACCACCAGCGACAGGAGAATCCCGCCGAACAGCACCAACAGGTAGCTGATGCCCGACAGCATCAGGAGATTCACCGCCAGCGCGGCGGGCACGATGCCCAGGTCTGCCTGTGCGAAGTTGATGATCCGGTTGGCGCGGTGGATCAGCGAGAGACCCATCGCCATCAATGCCACCAGCAGTCCCTGGGTGAGGCCGAGCACGTAGACCTGCGGCTCCTCAAACGGAGGGATCCAGAACACCACCAGCTGGAAGGCCATCACGGCGAGGGCCGGTCCGAGCACCCGCGCGGGAGTGCGCAGCGATGCCGGCATCTTCAGCGTCACGCCGGGTGGCTGCACCCCTGATTACCCCCGTCTGTCGCCACGTCGGGCCCCCGACCCGAGTGGTGGGCCAGAGGGTAGCCGAATGTGAATCGCCCAAATGAGGGATCCCCGGCGGCAACGTGTTGACACGCCCGCTGCAGGCGGATGGCATGTGCCGATGACCGACAGCACAGACAGAGGCACAGACGACGGCACCGATCACGGCGGGCGACGTGTTGCACTCGTCGCCAACACAAGCTTCTACCTGGGGCCTCCGCTGGCCCGCGAGCTGGCGCGGCGAGGGCACGATCTGGTGATCGGCGATCCGGCCGAAGGGTTGGTCGAGGAGTTGGAGGCGGCCGGTTCGCGCGTTGTCGTCGCCGAGCACGTGTGGAATCTCGCTGACCCGGACAAGGCAGGTGAACTCGTCAACGTCGGGCTGGACACCTTCGGTCGTGTGGACTCAGCCGTTGCATTCACCGGTCAGATCATCGGCGGCGCGTTCCTCGACTCGACGGCGGATCAGCTGGCAACGCTGGAACAGGGCCTGATCGACGCTCCCTACCAGTTCCTCAAGGCAGTGCTCCCCCCGATGGTGCAGGCGGGCAGCGGCCAGGTGCTGGTGGTCACCAGCTCATCGGGCGCCCGCGTGACCCCCGGGGCGTCCATCTACTCCGCGCTTCGGGCGGGCGCCACGCACCTGGTCAAGAACGTGGCCCGAGAGATGGCCCCCAACGGCGTGCAGGTCAACTCCCTCGGCACCAACTTCATGGACTTCGATGCTTTCCTGGCCGCCTCGGGCGCGGATGACCCCGAGGTTCGCAAGCGCGTGGAGAGCAAGGTCCCACTCGGCCGACTCGGCACCCTCGAGGAGTGCGCCGCCCTTTGTTGTGCCTATCTGGACGGTACTTGCGGGTTCGTGACCGGCCAGTTCGTGGCCCACGACGGTGGTTGGTCCTGACCGCCGGTCACCTCCAACGCGCACAGCAGCGGCCGTGGGAGACTGACGGCGATGGTCGATGACGGCGGCCCGCAGACACAGGTTCCCGACCGGCGCGCGCGGCACCGCGATCCATCGCGGGTCGCGGCGTTCACCGACGGGGTGTTCGCGATCATCATCACGATCCTCGTGCTCGAGATCTCGGTCCCGGCAGACCTCCCCTCGACCGGTTTGCGCGAGGCCCTCGACGAAGTCGGCCCGACGCTCATCGCATGGGTGATCAGCTTCGGGATCACCGGCACCTACTGGGTGTGGCATCGCGACCTGTTCGCCAAGATCCGTTACGCGGACCGCGGAATCGTGTGGCTCAACCTGTTGTTCCTGCTGCCCACCGCGTTGATCCCCTTCGCCTCCGCACTGCTCGGCGAATACCACGGCGAACCCGTCGCCCTGCACGTCTACGGAGTCGTGCTCATCGCTGCCAGCCTCGCCCGTACCGCGCTGTACGGATACGTGGTGCGCAATCCCGACCTGCTCTGGGAGCCGACTGTCGGCGAGGACCGGCGCGTCGGCTGGTACCTGGCGGCCGCGCCGATCGTGATCTACCTGTTGGCCATGGCGGTCGCCGACTGGTCACCGACACTCAGCCTGCTGCTGTACCTGTGCCTGCCGCTGCTCTACTTCCTGCTGATCACGGTGCTGCGCAGCGACCCCGAGACCAGCGAAGGCGCTGACGACTTCTCGTGAACTCCGCCCCTTGCCGGCGGGTCACAACGGGTGCGCCGGCGGGAATCTTCCGTTCCTTGTGGCAGACTGTCTGTCATCACGACAGACAGTCTGCCACAAGGACATCTTCCGCCAACCGGTGAGCGGCTCCTGGAAGCCTCGGTCCAGGTGGTCCTGAGCGGGCGCGAGCCCACGATGCGGTCGGTTGCGGCCCAGGCGGGCGTGGGTGAGCGCACGATCTACCGCCACTTCCACAGCCGCGAAGGTCTGCTGCGGGCTACTGCAGACAGGATCGGGCCCATGGTTCTGGTGCCCGTGTGTGACTCCGTCGACGAACTCGAGAACTATGCCGGCGACCTGTTCAATCGATTCGAGTCGCACCGCGAACTCACGATCGCCCTCGCACGATCGAACTGGGCTGCCACACTGCCGGCAACCGCACCGCCGGGCACAGCCGCTGGGCCGGGACCCGGCTCCATGTCAACGGCCCTGCGCGATCGCTACCCGACCGCTCCTGTGGGCACACTGCGCAGTGCAGCACTCAACCTCGGCACGGTCCTGTCCCCGGCGGGGTGGGTGCACCAGCGGATCTCCCTGGGCCTCGAACAGCCCGATGTGATCGACAACGCAAGATGGCTCGTCCGCACGGTGATCAAGTCGCTCGAGTGAAGCGTCATGCAGGGACGGCCCGCACAACGATGTTGTCCGTGTAGCTGCGATCGGCGTTTTCGAAGCCGCCGCCACAGGTCACCAGGGTCAGCACGTGATCACCACCGCGGCGGAACAGCTCTGCTGTGCGCAGTTCGGCCTTGGCCGCTTGGTAGCGCTCGGTGACCACGAACGGGCGTGCCGTGCCATCCGTGTCTGTCACGATCACCTCGTCGCCGAGCTGCACGGAACCCAGGTCGCGGAACACACCCGTTTCACCGTTGAAGTCGACATGGGCCGCGATGACGGCGGACCCACGACCGTCGCCCGGTGAGGCGCCGTAGCGATACCAACCCGATTCCCTCACCTGGGGGATCTCCATCTCGCGATCCTCTGTGATGCCGGTCGGCACGACCGGGGCGACCAGACCGATCGAGGGGATCGCCAACCCGACCGGGTCTGCGGCGCTCGCCACCGGTGAACCGGAGGCCTGCACGCTCGGCTCCGAAGGTTCCGGTTCGTCGAAGGCACCGGCGAGCCAGGGCTCGGGAGCGGACGGCTGGATCCCGTCCGCCACGTCCGCCAGCCCGGCGACGCCGGCCGCTGACTGCCACGAGGATCCGACCGCGGGGGCGGTCGCCTGGCCCTGGAGGTCGACCCGTTCTTCGCCTGACACCGGCAGCGCGACGACGATCCCGGCGCCCAACATGAGCGCCGAGACCGTCATCGTCACTGTTGCAGTGCTGCGTCGGATGACTCAGCCCTGGTTGCGTGCCCGGGCGAGCGAGCGACCGGAGATGGCGAGGCCGAACAGGCCAAGTCCGACCAGCATGGCCAGCACGACGGGCGATGCCGGGTTGGTCGGCACGCCGGTGCCGCCTGCGTTGATGACCTCGGGGGTCGCCGGCTCCGTGATGACGGCGTCGATCACGTGGATGATGCCGTTGGTGGCCTTGATGTCCGTGGTCACGACCTTGGCGCCGCCGACGTAGAGGTCATCGCCACGCAGCTCGACCGCCACGGGTCCGCCAAGTGTCTCGACGTTGCCACCGGCTGCTGCGATGGCAGCCGCGGAATCGACGGCTCCGGACACGACGTGCAGGGTCAGGATGTCAGTGAGCGCACCGCTGGGGTCGGCGAGAAGGGTCTCGAGCGTGCCTTCTGGCAGTGCTGCGAACGCTTCGTTGGTGGGGGCGAACACGGTGAAGGGGCCTTCGCCGCTCAGGGTGTCCACCAGACCAGCCTCGCTGACTGCGGTCACGAGCGTCGAGAAGTCCTCGTTGCCCGAAGCGATCTCCACGATGTTCTGTGTGGGCTCTTCTTCCTGCGCCGACGCAACAGCGCTCGTGCCGAGCAGTGCCACCATGAGCGATGCTGTGAGTACTCCGATGAACTTCTTCATGATCTCCTCCGGGGGGTTGGGGGGTTGGGGGGTGCGGGCTGGGGATCGCCCGACTGCCCATCACTTCGCCCGGAGGCCTGCGCGCGGATGCGCGCTCTGCATCAAGTGTTCGCAGCTGGTTCGCGCGGTGAGGCTCGGTATCCGAGGTCGGGGCCCGACCTCGTACGGTGCCTCTGCCAGTTGGTCGGGCGCTTCGTGTGCCGGCACGAACCTGCTGGTCGGGAACATGACGAGTATCTCGACAAGGGAGAACCCGGGCCCGACGCGCAGGCACGGAACCTCGGTGGTCATGAGTTCTGCAGGTCGCGCCGCAGGAACGCGAACCACCCTACGAGCAGGCCGACGACGGCCATGCCGAACGGGAACAGGACATCCCAGCTAAGGCCGTTGATGAGCATCGCGTCGTCGATGTACCAGCGCCACGGCGACACCCAGGTGAGGAAGTCGAGCGATCCGGTCATCTCCGAGAGGGTGTAGAGCACGTAGCCGGCGATTGCGATCGCGGACGACGCACCGAGTGTGATCCCCTTGCGCCCGCTGATCCCGCCTATGAGGAAAGCCAACCCCATCGTGCCGAGTCCCACGGCGAAGGCAGCGAAGGTGCCGGCCGCCACATCCCCAGCCGTTGCTCCGGGCGCGGTTGACGTGGTGCCGTCGAGGGCTGTCGTGGTTACGGAATCAGCGAGATCGAACAACGGGATCGAGGCCACCAAGGACAGAGCCGAGAGCAGCGAGACCACGAGCAGGATCGTGAATGCTGCCGCGAAGCGGCCCGCCACCACTTCGTTGCGCGTGATCGGCCGCGAGAGCAGGTACTCGAGCGCCCCCGATTCCTCGTCGCCCGCGATTGCAGCGCTGCCGAGTGCGATGCCGAGCGCCATCAGCACCCAGGGCACGATGTTTGCGTAGAGCCCGATCCACAGGAACCCGAGCGGGGTGGAAGGGTCGATCCCCGCGGAGAGGCCCAGCAGGGAGCTCATGGCACCGCTGCTGTCTTCCAGGGACTCGCCGGTGGCCGATGACAGGCTGGGATAGAACGCCGCTGTGGCGACGATGATCAGCACCATGCCGAGGGTCCACATGATCGTGGAACGGCGACGGTCGCGCATCCAGCGCACATAGATGCTCAGAGCAGCCTTCATGACCCACCCCCCTTCTTGTCGAACAGGTCGAGGAACACATCGTCGAGGTCCTGGTGCTCCGTCTCTATGCCGGTGGCACCCAATTCCCCTGCCCGGGTGAGCATGTCGGCGACCGGTCCGTCCATGGACAACAGGACAGCGCCACCCTCATCGCGTGCTTCGGCGACGTTGGGCACCCCATCGAACGCGGATGCCGTGACAGCACCGTCGAAGGTGAGCTTGATCCGGCTGGCCGCCTGTCGGGCCACATCGGCCATCTCCAGTTCCTCGGCCATGACGCCATCGCGGATGAGCCCGACACGGTCGGCGACGCGCTCCACCTCGGCCATCACATGGGAGGTGAGCCAGATGGTGGCCCCGCGTGCCTTCCGCTCGGCGAGAAGGTCGCGGAACTCTTCCTGCAGCACCGGGTCGAGCCCACTGGTCGGCTCGTCGAGGATCAGGAGCTCGGGGTCGCCCATGAAGGCCAGCACGAGCCCGACCTTGCGGCGGTTGCCGGTGCTCAACTCCCGGAACGGCCTCGTGGGATCGAGGCCGAAGCGCTCGACGAGTGAGTCGCGCTCGGGATCGTGGGCGCTGCCCGACAACCCACCGAAGAAGTCGAAGGCGTCGTTGCCGTCCATGGTCCTCGGCAGGTTCAGGTCGCCCGGCAGGTACCCGACCCTGGAACGGATCGACGGGTCGGCCCCGGAACCGCCCAGCACCTTCGAGGTGCCCGAGGTGGGGCGCAGGAAGTCGAGCAGCATCCTCGCCGTGGTCGACTTGCCGGAGCCGTTGCGGCCGAGGAAGGCGTAACACTCACCCTCCCTCACGGACAGGTCGAGCGAATTGACGGCCACCAGTTCCCCCCACTTCTTGGTGAGCGCATCTGTCTCGATCGCAGTTGCCATGTGCCTCCTGTCGCGCGCTGACGCAACAACGCGTCGGGTCCGTCCTTTCTAATCGCCACGACGGAGTCGGAGCCCACCGCCCAGCTGACACAGCCGTCAGCGACCGGGCCGGACTGAATAGAGTCAGTGCCGATGAGCACCGATGTCGACAACGACGCCGTCGCGGCGGTGGCAGGGGAGCACGTGCGGACGACCTCCCGTCCGGCCGCCGCGAGGCCGCAGCGCCTGCACACCTGGATGAACCTCATCCCGGTTGCCGAGTATGAGCGGGACCGCCCGCGCGAGATTCTGTTTCTCGACACATTCGTGACCGTGGAGCCGACGGGCGATGCGGTGGCCCCGTACCGGGTGCTGTTCGAGGGTGAGACCGAGATGACCGTCGTGGTACGGATAGGGCTGGTCTTCGTCTGGTACGGCGATGACCTGTCCGCGCCCGATCGGCCGTTCCCGGACCTATTCAGTGACCTCTACCCCACCGAGTACCGCTCGAGCCCGCCCTCGGTGTTCGAGGACACCCACGTGATGGACTTCGTGGAGAACGGCTCGGACAACCTGCACTTCTCCGCGGTGCACCTCTGGGACCACTCGCGCATCTACAACCACGAGGTCAGCGAGACGGAGATCACCCTCGAACAGGAGACCCGGTTCCGCTACGGCAAGTGCTCCACCAAGGCACACATCCGGGCGCTCTCGAAGGTGATCCCCGAACTGGAGCTGATCCAGGACTACGTGTACCACGGCCCCTGCCTCGCCGTCGTCGGCGCTACGGGCAAGGGCTCCCCCGACATGCACTCCCTGGTCAGCCTGACACCGGAGGGCCCGAACCGCACCAGGGTCTACGTCACGATCGCGCTGGCACCCGACACGTTTCCCGACCGCGCCGAGCAGGTCTTCAGCCGGGTGTCGCGGGGCAAGGCGATCGCCGACGTGGCGGCCGGCGTGATGGCCGGCTACATCCAGAACGAGTTCGACATCGACGCCATCATCTGGCGCAACCGCCGCTACACCCGCAGCCCGAACCTGTTGCCCTCCGAGAGCCACCTCGACGCCGTGATGCGCTGGGGAGAGAGCTTCTATCCACCCGGCTTCGACCTGGCCGACCCAACGCAGGCTGTCGATGACGCCCCGGTGCCGCAGCCGCGGTGGCGGGTCCTCGCCCGGGTAACGGACCTCGACGCGGTGGAGGTGCGGGCATTCACCGTTGACGAGTTGCAGATGGCCGCTCACCTCGACGAGCGGGGACGTCCTGTGGTGCTACCCGCCTACTGCCCCCACCAGGGCGCCCACCTCGGGCACGGCGGCACCGTTGAGTCAGGTTGCGTGCGCTGTCCGTTCCACGCCCTTCACTTCGACTCCGACGGCAACTGCATCGGCCGCAACCCGAAGCGGCGCTCAGGCAGCATCGATGCGCTGAAACTTGAACCGGTGAAGACCCGGGTGATCCACGGTTGGGTCGAGGTCCTTGTCTGATCCTGCGCCCGGAAGCTCAGCCTGCTGACCCGGCAATGGCCCGCTTGGTCGAGTCGTAAGCAGCCTTGGGCTCCAACTCGTCGTCGAACAGCAGCGGATCCGTGTTGTCACGGTTCAGGAAGTCGTCGAGCCAGCTCTGGGCGTCGTGCACACCCCAGACCGTGACCTCGCGGCACCCGGCCGCGATGCATTCCGACACCACCTGTTCGTAGTGGCCGGCCTGCGCCTGTGGGTCGGGTCCCGATGGCGGCGTGACCACGTCGAGCTCGGTGATCGCCACCTCGAGGCCGAGATCCCCGAACCTTGACAAGAGGGCCTCGATCGAGCCCGGCGCCGGCAGGTCTCCGAGGAAGTGGCCCTGCAGGCCCACCCCGTCGATCGGCACGCCACGCTGCACCATCGCGGATACGAGCTGGTACAGCGCCTCCGCCTTCTGCGGCGAGTTCTCGACTGCCGCCTCGTTTATGAACAACCTCGTGTCGGGCGCCAACTCGTCGGCGAGGAGGAACGCCTCGTCGATGTAGCCGTCACCCAGCACCTGGCGGAAATGGTTGTCGTAGACCCCGGTTCCGAGCGTCTCGAGCGGCTCGTTGACCACATCCCATCGATCCACCGAATCACCGAAGTGGCCCAGCACCTCTGCGAAGTGCGCACGCATCACCGCCCGCAGCTCTGCCGGGTCGGTGATCTCCTCCACCCAGTCGGGGGTGGCATCGATGAACTGCTGCGCCCATAGAAGGGTGTGGCCCTTGACTTCCATTTCGTTGGCCCGTGCGAAGTCGACGACCTCGTCGGCGCCCGCGAAGTCGAACTCGCCGCGGGCCGGTTGGAGGTCCTGCCACTTCATCTCGCGCTCGGCGGTCAGCGAGTTGAATTCCGCGGCCAGCACATCGGCGTACGCGGGGTCGTCAATCAGGTCCGAGTCGGTGGCGGCACCGACAAGGAAGCCGGCCTGCCTCGCGACATCGGCAAGGGAGCACTCGTCCGGCCTGGCCAGGCAGTCGACGGGGGGTTCCGCGCCTTCTGTGCGCGGTTCAGCGTTCGAAGCCGGTTCTGTTGCCGCCTCCTCGCCGGTACCGGTGCTGCATCCAGCGACGACCGACACCACAGCGACGGCAAACAGCGCGAAGACGGTGAACCGCATGCAACGGCGAACGTTCATGGCAGACAGCGTCACACAGTCACCCACCTCGCGGCACCAATCCATGCAATCGACGGGTGTTGCCGAAGAATCCGGCGAGGAACTGGAAGAACCGCCGTCCGTCGGGATCTGGAAGGTGAACGGCGGCAACGGGCCGCCCGTCCGAAGGAACCACAGGACATGTCCAACTCATCGAACACAACGACACGGAACCCCCGCAGGGCACTGATCGGCCTTGCCCTTGCCCTCGCACTCCCGCTGGCGGGACTCGGCTGCTCGGTGGGCTCGGACCAGCAGGTCGATGCCTCCGCGGCGGGCGACGGCGCACCAGCCGCAGCTCAGGAGGCAGCCGCTGCCGCTCCGGGCGACGAGGTTCCCGACCCTGGCTTGTGTGAACTCCTCCTCGAGGCGTCCTCGGTCGATTTCCACGATCCGGGCGGGAGCATCGACACCCTCAAGAGGCTCGAGGCCTCCGCACCTGATCTGGTGGCCAGGGAGGTGGAGGTGGTCAGACGGGCCTACGAGAAGCTGGCCGCGGACCCTTCGGCGGACTACTCCGAGTCCTTCGGGGCAGACGAGATGAGCGCCGCCATGACGATCGTCGCCTGGGAAAGCGAGATGTGCGAGGACAACGTCGTCGAACTGTCGCTCGATGACCTCGATGCAGCAGAGGAAGCAGCCGGCGATGCCCCATGGGTCGACGCCGTGGCCGCCACCTCCATCATCAACGGCCGGGCATCGATCTCGATGTGGCCCGATGCGACCGCCGAGGATGCGACGGCTGCCTGCCAGACCATCACCAGCCAGGTGCCCGGTGCCGTGGTGGACATCCACGTCGGTGAGCAGAGGGCGGTCCGGTCAGTCGGCCAGGGTTGCGAGGGCTGAGGTTCCATGCGGCTCAGTCGAGCTCGCAGAGCTCCAGTAGCAACTCCTCGAGCGCCCGGGGGTCCTTCACCGTGAAGGTCGCCCCCGGGTGCGTCGCGACCGCAACCGGCAACAGGCCGGGCACAGGTTCACGGAAGCGCACGCACAGCCCGCCGGCAGTCGTGCTGCCGAAGGTCACGCCGGAGTCGGCGAACGAGCCCCTGGCCCCGATCGCCCGATGGGCCTTGTAGGGGCCGGTGCGCTGCACACAAGTGATGTTGTCGAGAGGCGTGTCCAACGTCCAGGGACCGAAGTAGGCCCGCAGGCGTCCATTGCCCACCACCACCCTCGATGTGCTCGGAGCGACGCCGAGGATGCGCAGCAGCGGCTTGAATCGATCCTCGAAGTCAAAGTCGAACACCTGCTCGTCGCTGCTGTCGGGTTCCGGGGCCATGGTCCCTATTCTGCCGATCGCCGCCTCCAGCCGTGCTGCTGCCGCCAGCGAGTACGGCCCCGTCACCGTCTCCCGGACCATTCCCTCCCCGTCGACCACGGCCACGGTCACGGTCGATGTGTCGTCTATGCAGAGCCCTTCGGTCATGCGCCGACGGTCGCCGTAGACCGTGATGGTGCGACGTCGCCCAGCCGAGTCGACTGCTGCCGCCATCCCCCCGTCGATGAAGCCTCGCAGGGGCGCCCAGGTGAGCGAAGCGGTAGGGATCTCGTACCAGGCGAAACCACCGTCGTCGGTTCCGAGGGATTCGCACCACGGCGCCCAGGTGTCGACCATTGCCTGCTGTTCGGCACGGAAGGCGACTACGACCACGTTCCGTTCGCCGCTGAGAGCACCGGGCAGTTGCCGCTCCTTGCCGTTGAGGTCCCTGCCGACAACGCGGGGAAACCGCCGGCCATGCAAAGGGTTCGGGGATTCGGTGCTGAGCGGATTGTCGGTCGCCATGGCCGTGGGTTCGCCAAGGGGCCCTCGCCCGGATGCGCTCGAGCGCAGCAGTGTCGTCAGAGGTACTCGCGCTTGCGCAGCCAGCCCGTGGCGAAGAAGCCCGCCACTGCCGGGAAATAGAAGGTGCAGACCCTGAATGTCACCGCCGCGGCGAACGCGGCATCCTCCTGGAGCCCCAGGATCACCAACAGCGCTGTGAGCGTCGCCTCGGCCACACCGATGCCGCCCGGGATCGGAACCAGTCCGGCCAGCAGGTTCGTGGCGACTGTCACGGCCACCGCTGTCACCAGCGGCAGGGGTGTCCCGATGCCCTCCAGGACCAGCCACAGGGTGATGCCGAGCACCACCCGCGACGCCAGGTTGCTGCCGAGCAACCCAGCTGAGCGGCGGGGGTCCCTGAGTACGTCGCCGAAGAGCCCCCACGCCTCCTTGAGGATCGGCAACACCATCTCCTTGAGCTTCTGGACCCGTGTGAATGCGACCACTGCGCCCAGCGCCAGCAACACCACGGCGGCGAGGATGAGCCCCCAGGGCAGGTCGCCGGTCTCGAGCTGCAACGAGAGGTCCCCGAAGATGAGGGCGAGCACGAGGATCCCGGACTCCACGGTGAACCCGGCGAGTCCGTCGACGGCTCCCTGGGTGGTGGCGATCGTGACCGACAGCCCGTACTTGTGAAGGAACGCGGCGTTCATTGCCACCCGCCCCGCTGCGCTCGGCACCGCAAGGCCAATGAACTTCACCGCCACCTGCAACACCGTGAGCGGCAGCAGCGGCATCGGGTGGCCGACGGCGAACAGCATGCCGGTGGCCTCGGGCAGGAACACGAGCTGGCCGATCACGAACCCGACGACGATCCACTCCCAGTCTGCGGTCCTCAGTACGTCCCACACTGCGGCGAAGTCGATGCCGCCGAGCATCCCCACGAGCGCGTTCGCTGCGATGAACACCAGCACGAGCATCCCGAGCTGACCCCATGTGACCCGACGCAGCTTCACCGGCTCCGGGGGATCGACTCCGAGTGCCTCGACCAGTCCCTCGCGGAGGCTGCTCATCAGCGCCTTCGGGTCGTCCGCCTCGCGTCTGGTCGCCGATGGCAGCGCCGGTGCCTGCATCCACGGCATCGCCTCGACCAGGGCATCGTCTCCCAGCACCCTTCGCGCGGACTCGATTGCCCGCTGCGTGCCGACCCGATTGGCACTCGCATACAGAGCTGCGACCACGTCGTCGGCCCGGCCCGCCACGTCACCGGAGGTTTCGAATGCCGTCGAATCGGCCCAGTTGGTCAGCCGGGCTGAACCGTCGGAGACGAGCACCGCCGAAGCAGACACCGCGCCGTGCACGAGCCCCGCTTCGTGGGCACCGGCCAGAGCGGCCCACATGGCGTCGATGGTGTCGTCACCGGCATTGTCGAGCTCGGCGAGCGACACACCCCGATGATCGAGCACGATCACCGCGAGGTCGTCGCCAGCGAGACCGAAACCGCGCACCGCCGGTACCGGCACGCCCCGGTCCGCCGCCACCATGGTCATCAGGGCCTCGTGTTCCACGTTGCGCACCCGCGACGTGTCGCCGTAGCCGCTCGCCCCCCGGTACCAGAGGGTCCTCCAGAAACGAGCGAGAGCTGCGGCACCCTCGGCGTCGCGGCCGAGCACCTTCACTTCCACCGGCGCCCCATCGAGATGACCGAACACGACGCGTTGGCCCCACGACCGGTCGTTGCGGACCTCGAGCCCGGTGACCCGCAGCCCCAAGCGGTCCAGACCCTCCGAGATGGCCGACAGGTCGGGGAATCCGAGCGGTGATCCGAAGGCCAGCATCACGGCCGAGCCGACAGCGAACCCGAGGGCCACACCACCGAGGGCATCGCTTGTGGACCCCTCGCCGAGCACAACCGCCGCGATCGCCGCCGCGGCGACCGCGGTGTAGCCGAGCCGGCGCAATGGGCGTGTGAAGTGGGGCGCCGACACCACGGCCAACGCAGCGATGACCGCCGCCCGGAGCACCGGGAATCCGTCCTCGCTGCCGCGGTACTGATCCACCAGAGAGGTCCACTCGCCCTCCACGATCCGTGACAGCAGGAGCGTGAGGCCGATCGTCGCTACCGCTGCGACCGCCATGTCGCGCAGCAAGTCGAGGGCGCGCCGGCCGTTGAGGACCACCCCGACAACGAGAACGGCTGCGGTGGCAGTCGCCGCGAACATGCAGATCCCGGCGAACGACGCGATGAGTTCGGGCAACTCCGCCATCGTGTCAGCAATCGATCGTTCGATCGCCCGCGGCCGGCGACTCGCAGTGGCGGTGACCAGCACCGCAAGGAGGGCGACGATGAGTACGAGGGCATCCGAGGCCCGACGCCGACGAGGCGGGCGCTCCTGGGTTACGAAGTATCGGTTGCCCCGCGCGTTCGGGGGTGCCGCTGCGGGCTCGCCATCGTCGATGGCCCGAGCGTAATGAGGCTGCGGGCCCCGGAAGCGGAGGTCAGACCTGGTCGTACGTGTCAGCCAGGTCGCGCAGGTCCTTCTTGGCGATCTTGCCGAGCTCCGCGGTGGGGAACTCATCGAGGAAGTAGACGGCCCTGGGAACCTTGAAGTCGGCCAGGTTGGCCTTGCACGCCTCGATGATCGCCGCGCCCATCTGCTCCTCGGGCTCGCCCATCTCGTTGCGGATCACGAACGCGACCGGGACCATGTCGAGCATCTCATGGCTCTTGGCGACCACAGCGATGTCGTCGATGCCGGCAACGGTGCGGCAGACGTCCTCGACCTCGCGGGCCGACACGTTCTCGCCGCCGACCTTGAGGGCGTCCTTGTCGCGGTCGCAGTAGAAGATGTTGCCGTCGGCTTCCAGGCGGGCGATGTCGCCGGTGCGGCACCAGCCGTCGCCGGTGAACATCTTCTCATTGGCCTCGGGATTGTTGAGGTACTCGAGGAACACCGATATCCCGCGGATTCCGCGGATCCAGATCTCGCCCATCTCTCCGACCTCGGCGGGCTTGCCGGTCTCGTGGTTGACGAGCATCCAGTCATACCCGGGTGCGAACTTGCCCATCGCCATGTCGGGGTACGACTCATAGGGGTTGGAACGGATGCAGTGGCCGACCAGTTCGGTCATGCCATAGGCAGCGATGACCCGCATGCCAAGCATCTCGTCGAGGATCGGCATGATCAGCCCGAACACACCGACGCGCACGGAGTGCTCCGGGATCGGTTCGGCCATCATCGCCTTGATCACGAACGGGATCAGCGAGATGTGCGTGACCGAATGGGCGTGGATGACCTCCCAGAACCGCGACGCCGAGAACTTCGGCTGCAGCACCACGGTGCCGCCGGTGCCGAGAACGGTCCAGATCGCCCAGCCCTGCGTGTTGACGTGGAAGAACGGCAGGTAGCAGAGGTAGGTGTCGTCGGGAGTGAAGTCGATGTTGGAGGGGTTGACCTTGGCGGCCCACAGCACGTTGCCGTGCGTGTGCACGACGGCCTTCGGCTTCGAGGTGGTGCCAGACGTGAACAGGATGCCGACTGGCCGCAGCGGGTCTGCTTCGAGCTCGGGAACGGCGTCGGGGTCGCCGTAGAGGGAATCGAAGCCGTCGTGGCCGTGGTCGAGCTGGTCCGCAGGAGCAGCCTCACCGGAGTTGTCGCCCGTCACGACCACCCAATCGAGTTCGGCGCTCGTGTCGGCCACTACTGATGCGAACTGCGGCTGGGTGATGACGGCCTTGGCTGCGGAGTGCTCGAGGAAGTACTCGAGTTCGGCTGCGACGCTTCGGGTGTTGGTGGTGACCGTTACGCCACCAAGGCGCGCAACGGCGTACCACGCGATGACGGCCTCGGGGCAGTTCTCGGCGTGGATGAGGACTGTGTCGCCGTCTCCGATTCCACGGGCAGCGAGCCCGCCTGCAACCTCCTTGGTTGCCTGCGCGAATTCGGCCCACGTCCAGGTCTTCGCCTCACCCGACTTCGGTTCCCAGATGAGAAAGGGATGCTCGCCGCGGTGCTCGGCACGGTGGTCGAGAAGCCAAGGCACGTCCTGTCCCTTGAACTGGTAGCGGGCAACGGTCTCCGGGTCGAGCGTGATCTCGTCAGGCATTTCATTCCCCCGTTTCGCGGATCCCGAGACGATATCCAGCTTCTGACGGAGCGTCAGATCGCGGCGTTTGCAGGCGCTGCCGCATCCGTCGCAGCCGCAACCGGCGAAGAACAACACGAAGCAACAGCGGCAAGCAGAACCGGAGCGAAACATGTGGAGTGCAGTGCTGGCGCTGGTCGGCTGGTCTGCCGGGTGGTGGCTGTTCGGCTCGCCACGGCTCCTCGGTGTGAGACCCGGTGACGTCCATCCATCCACGGTCTACGAGGTGCCGCCGATCTCGATCGTCATCCCGGCACGCAACGAGTCGGCATCCCTGCCCAACTTGCTGGGCGACCTCTCGAGGGCGCGGCCGATCGGTTCCGAGGTGATCGTCGTCGACGACTGCTCCACCGACGACACCAGGGCGATCGCTCTGGGCTTCGACGGAGTCAGCGTGTTCGACGCAGGCCCCACACCTGACGGATGGCTCGGCAAATCGTGGGCATGCCACATCGGCGCCCACGCCGCCCGGTCCGAAGTGCTCATCTTCCTCGATGCAGATGTCCGCGTGGAGCCCGGTGCCATCGAGGCGGTCATCCGCGAGCTCCAGTCACGGGGTGGACTCGTGTCGGTGGAGCCCTACCACGAGGTCGAACAGCACTGGGAGGACGCATCGGCGCTGTTCGCAACCGTCTCGGTCATGGGCATCGGTGCGGGTCGCAGCGGAGAGCCGATGGGAGCGTTCGGCCCCGTCATGGCCACCACGCGCGCCGACTACGACCTGGTGGGTGGCCACCGGGCCGTGCGGGCCGAGATAGTGGAGGACATCGCCCTCGCCCGGCGCTACTCGGCTGCAGACCGCTCGGTCAGCGTGATGGTCGGGGGACCGGAACTCCGGTTCCGCATGTATCCGGACGGCCCTCGCTCGATGGTCGAGGGTTGGACCAAGAACTTCGCCACCGGTGCGGGCAGCACACCGAAGCCCAGGTTGGCCGCAGCGGTGCTCTGGCTCGCAGCCATGGGCACGACGATCTCGATGCTCGCCGGCTCGATGGGCCAACTCGGCCAGGCCGCCGGCGCCCTCACGTTGTGCGGGTTGTTCGCCTGGCAGGTCGGGTCCATGTTCTCGAGGCTGGGCAACTTCTCGCGTCTGGCCGGCGTGCTCTACCCGCTCTGGCTGGCCGTGTTCTTCGCCGTGTTCTTCCGCTCCCTGTGGGCGACCCGGGTGCGTCGTGCAGTCCAGTGGCGCGGCCGAGAGGTACCGCTCACCCTCGGGAGCAACGCTTGAACATTGCAGAGGCCGCCGCGCCGATCGCGGTCCTGGTCCTCTCTGCCGTCTGGCTCGGCATCGGATTCGTCACCGGTTGGGCGGGTCATCGCCTGCCGCTGGGATTCGTGTCACGAGACACCTGGCTGACCAACCCGCGACAGTTCGAGCATGGTGGCAGGTTCTATGAACGACGCCTGCGGATCCGGAACTGGAAGGACAGCCTTCCGGAGGCCGGCGCCCTCTTCAGAGGCGGCTTCGCGAAGGATCGCCTGGCCGACCGAAGCTCGGAGAACCTCGAACGGTTCGTCGCAGAGACCCGACGTGCTGAGTACGTGCACTGGGCCAACGTGCTCGCCGGACCGGCATTCCTGCTGGTGCTGCCGCTGTGGGGCGGGATCGTGATGACTGTGTTCGCCCTCGTGGTCCACGTGCCCTTCGTGGCGATCCAGCGCTACAACCGCATCCGTCTTCGGAGGACCATCAACTCGCGGCGACGCAACCACGCCAGGCGACGACAGGCCGTCGTGCTGTCAGCCGACTCGCCGCGGAAGACACCGCCGACCTCTCCACGGTCGCGCCGGAGCCCGACACCTCGGCCGACCTGAGCATCGGGGCAATGTCGGATCAACTCGACCAGGCGGCATCGGGGCACGGGCTCTGAGTTCGCCCGCGACCGCCGCAGGCAAGCCAACCGATCAACAGGTGTAGACAGTTCCCTCGAACTCGTAGCTGGCTCCGCTGGTGTCGATTTCGGGAGCGGCGGATGCGTCGGCCGCGACCGTGCTGGTGCCGCCCGTGAAGCTGCCATCGGCCGCTGGTATCTCGAAGCTGCCGTAGAGGGTGCCCTCATCGGAGCTCGAGATTGCGGTGGTGTACACGACGATCCCGTCGCAGACGGTAGGGGGTGCGGGCGGCTCGGGCGTGGTTGCACCCTCACACCCGCCGTCGGCCGTCGGGGCGTTGGACACCGACGAGAACGATCCGTCTGCCAGCCGGATCGAGTTGCCCGGGCACGCCGGGCCGATCGAGTCCAGATCGAGTCCCGAGTACACGACCACGTAGTTGCCGCCCAACTGGTACCAGTTGGCGGTCACCTCGCCGGAAGTGATCGCATCGGTGCCCGGGTAGAGCTGATCGACCGGAGCCTTCACGGTCGTCGACTCGATCATGACCGCGTCAGCGGCCCCGCCCGCAGCGTCTCGGTCCTGGGACTCGTTGTCTTGCGCATCCTCGGATGCGGAGTCCCCCGAATCGGAACCGCTGTCTTCGGTGGAATCGCCGGCGGTTGTCGACGTCGAGTCTGAGTCGTCGTTGGAGCATGCACCGACGAGCAACAGGAAGGCAGCGATCAGGAACGCGAGCTTCGTGGTCCTCATGGGAGTCCCGTTCGGTTGTGTCGCCCATGGACCACAGCCGCGGCACCCGCCCATGCGGCTACCGCCGGCGCCGGCCCGGTGTCGGGAGACGCGTATCCTGCCCGGATGCCCGCCTGGGACGACTACCCGCCAGAGCACCACCTCGGCCGCGACCTCGGTCTCGCATACCGCCTCCCCCGACCCGGCCACATCCGACTGACGGCACCTGTCGGCGACGCTGTGCTGCGCCCTGACGGGACTGTGTACTCCGAGGTCGTCTGCGCAATCGTGGACGAAGCGGTCGGTTTCGTGTCGGTGATGGAAGCACAGCCCGACTGGGGATCAACCGCAGCGTTGTCGTTCGGGTTCACCAACAACGTTGCAGAGCCTTCTGGCGACCTCATGGTCCACGGCCGGGTGGTCAAGGCCGGCAAGCGCCTCATCTTCGTGGAGTGCCGGGTCGAATGCGGCGACGTGCTCGTGGCCCATGCCGAGGGGCAGTTCGCCCGTGTCCCCCGGGCCGGGGCGAACCGCGAGATGGAGATGCCTGGCGTAGATCCGGACGCCGTGTGGCGCATGGGCGGTGACGCCTGCGCGCTCACCCAGCCGTTCCCCGCCAGCCTCGGCCTGGAGTCCGCGGCACCCGGAGACCAGCCAGCCGCTATCGAGCTCGGGTTCGACGGCTATGTGGCCAACAGCGCAGGGATCCTGCATGGCGGTGTCGCCGCAGCGCTCGCCATCTCCCCGGCCGAACTCGCCGCCACTGCACCGGCTGCGAGCGCCAGCGTCCAGTTCCTGTCGCCCGGGCGCAACGGACCGTTCCGCTCGACGGCCTCGCGCTTCGCCGGCCATCGCGACGGCGTGTGGCAGACCGAAGCCTTCGACCTGGCGGACGGTCGGCCCATGCTGCGCGCCGTCGTGACGACCGCCTGAACCGGGGTCAGTCGGCTGAGCCGGCGTTGTCCGGGTCCAGGCCTTCCACGTCGCCCCCGTCGGCAGCAAGGCCCTCGCTGGTGCGGCGTCCGATCACCTCGATGCGGTACTCGCAATCGATGCACTGGCGCATCGCCCGGCGAAGCTTGTCGTTCTGCGCTTCGAGGCGCTCGATCTCCGCCCGAAGCGCACTCACCGACTCGGCATCGGCCCCGGCCCCGCCGACCCGGGCCAGCAGGTCGCGGATCAAGCCTTCGGCTTCCAGCTCATCCGTGCCGTGCAGGACGTGTCCGGCAGGTGTGGCTCGAAGTTGATCGTCAGCGGGCTCTCCTCGCCGTCGAACAGTTCCTCGAACGTGGCCTTGCAGATGAGAAGGCAGCCCTCCTCGGGAAGCTTGTCAGGATTGGGCAGGTCCTCGCGCTTGCCACACGAGTGCCAGCCGCAGTCGGGGATGAACATCGTGACCTGGCCGCCACCCGGGTCATATTCGGTGATCTCGGCCGGACCGGTCAGGAACCCGGCGGGATTGAACATCTCGAAGGCGAGCTTCTGGCGGCGCGATGGCTCGCTGGAGGCGCCCTCGACCACCGCGCTCCCAGCGGATGACTCGGTCATCTTGTTCATCATCTCGAGGAAGTCGGAGGAGTTCTCATGCGCCAGCGAAACCGCGGTGCCGACCACGATCTCCTCGTACTGCTCCTGGGTGAAGTGCTTGCGCAGCTCGAGCAACGCCCACTCGATCTCGCGCACGAAGTTGCCGTAGCGTTTGCGCCACCGTTGGCGGGGGGAGTCGAGCAGCCGGACCTTCTCGCGGCACTCGCGTATCTCGGCCCAGTCACGGTCGATCTGTGCCGGATCCGCGCTCATCCGCAGGATCGGCAGGAACGTGTAGGGCACCATCGGCCCGCCGCGGTCGACGAGCATGCGCTTCGACATCACCATGTCGATCCAAGCCTGCGGACCCCACTCGTACAGGATGCCGCCTTCCTCCTGCTGCGACCTGCCGGCTGCGCCGGCAGCAACTGGTGGCTGGCTCTGCTCCGTGATGGCCATACACGAGACAATACGGCCTCGCGCGTGCTGGAAACCGGGCGATGTCGAATCGCTTGCGCCTCGTGATGGCATTGCCGGTGCGGCTGAACCTGACAGGCTGGGCTCCGGAGCCCGACACGACCGCGCCGGTAACACGCTGACTCGCCTCGGATGCGACGTCGTCAGGCAAGTGAGTGTCGTTCAGCTTCTTGAACGCCCGACGGCCCGTCAGGTATACCTTTTCCCGTGCCCGGGGCGAAGTTGGGCACACAGGCGGGGGAATCGGGCGATGCGTTGTGCGGTGCCCCCTGACTCAGGGAGTTCATTCAGATGCGCACCAAGGCTTCGGCTGTCCTTGTCATGCTCGCCGCGATCACGTTGATCGCCGTCTCATGCACGACCCCCTCGGGAGGTGGAGGCCCGACCAACACTCCTCCCACGGCGGTCATCAGCGCTGCGCCCTTGAGCGGCCAGGCACCGCTCGACGTGTCCTTCTCGGGCCTGCTCAGCTCTGACGCAGGTGGCTCCGTGGTCGCCTATGACTGGGACTTCGGCGACGGCAACAGCTCCAGCGACGCCGAGCCTTCGCACACCTACTCCTCGGCCGGCGACTTCACGGTCACGCTCACGGTGACCGACAACGGCGGGGCGACCGACACTGCGACCGAGTCGGTCAGCGTTCAGATCGACACCTCGGGAGCAACTCTCGTCGATGACGACGGCGGCGCCGACACCGCGACGTGCGGCACCCTGGCCGAGCCCTGTGCCTCGATCTCCCACGCCAACGGCCGCGCAGCCGCAGAAGGCAACACCGAGCTGTGGGTTGCCGAAGGCACCTACGCCTCGTTCAGCGTCTCCGATGGGATCAGCGTGCTCGGCGGCTACGCCGCGGACTTCGGTGGTGCCGGCGGCGCGACGGTCGTGGACGGCGCCTTCGACGGCACAGCCGGCGTGTCCGCAGCAGTCATCGCCCAGGGCATCTCCTCGGCCACCACTGTTTCGGACCTCACCGCAAGCGGTGCCGACGAAACCGGCCAGGCCCGCGAGGCCCTCGGCGTGTACGTCGACGGCGGCGGCAGCGGCCTCACGCTCAACAACCTCACCATCGCGGGCGGCCAGAGCGGCACCCATGCAACCGGCTTGCTGGTCGACGGCGCAACGGTTTCGGTCGAGGACTCGGCGATCACTTCCGGCACCCCCAGCGGTGCCGGCAACAGCGCCCACGGAATCCGCGCTATCAACGGTGCGACCGTCAACGCCACCGGCGGCATGGTCGGTTCTGCTGACGGCATTGCAGGCACCGCTGGTGGCGCCGCACCGGCCGCAGCGCCTGCCGGCTGCACCGGCAGCGGTGGCGCCAACGCAAGCGGTCCCTCCTCTCCGGGCAATGGTGGGGCAGGATGCGGCTCCGGCACCAGCGGTTCCGGCTCCGGCGGCCGTGGTGGTGACTACAGCGGCTCCGGCAACGGTGGTTCGGTCGGCGGCGGCGGGGCCGCCGGCGGCAACGGCGGCTGCGGCAGCCTCTTTGGCTGCGGCACCAACCCGGGCGGCGGATCGGCAGGCTCCAACGGCGCCGCAGGTGTCGGTGGCACAGGTGCCGGCGACACCGTCGGCGGCACGGAGACCTACATCGGCCAGTCCGGCTCGGCCGGCACCAACGGTTCGAGCGGCGCTGGCGGCGGCGGTGGCGGTGGCGGCAAGTCCGCTTCTGCTTCCGGTGGCGGTGGTGGCGCCGGCGGTGGTGGCGGTGCAGGAGGTGCTGCAGCCACGACCGGTGGTAGCGCAGGCGGCGGCTCGTTCGGTGTCTACAGCCACGACTCCTCGATCAACCTGACCGGCGTTTCTGTCTCGGCCGGTGCCGGTGGCGCAGGTGGCGCAGGCCAGGCCGGCGGAGCCGGCGGCAACGGCGGCAACGGCGGCAACGGCGGCAACAAGTCCTGCTGCGAGGCCTCTGGCGGCGGCGGCGGCGGCGCCGGCGGGTCCGGCGGTGGTGGCGGCGGCGCTGGCGGCGGTGCCGCTGGCCCGTCGATCGCAGTTCTCAACACTGGTTCGGGAACGGCTTCGCTCAACGGCGGCACACTCAACGCCTCCGCAGTGGCTGCAGGCGGCGCGGGGGGCGCAGGCGGCGCTTCGGGAGCTGCAGGCTCTGGCGGCGCCGGTGGCGACTGTGCGCTGATCGGTTCATGTGGCCCGGGCGCGGGCGGCGGCTCCGGCACCGGCAACGGCGGCGGTGCAGGTTCGAACGGCGCCGACGGCCTCACGCTGGGCGCCTGGGACAACGGCGCCACGACGGCGCCGAGCGGCTCCACGACCACCACGACGATCCCGGGCACCACCACGACCACCACGACCACGGCTCCGCCGGCACCGGTTCACACCGCGGTCGACAAGCTGTGCCGCACCAGCGCAGTCGGCCAGACGTCCTTTGACGCCAACGCCACCGGTGCCTCGGTGCTCGCACCGGCCACGGTGGCCCAGGGCTCGACGTTCGACATCGAGTTGACGCCGGACCCGATGGCAGTGCCCACCTCAGGCGGGGGCTACCCGATCTCCTACATCGCGAACGTGTACTTCAAGTACACGGTTCCGGCTGGAACGACCTTCGTGAACGCAACCGTTGCCGGCGGCAGCAACATCGGGGCAGGCACTCCGACAGTGTCGGAGAGCGGCGGCGAGATAGTGCTGCTGGTCCCCGGCTCCCTGGCCCCCGGCGTCACCGCGAACTTCCCGACGATCACGGCAACTCTGCAAGCCACCGGCTCTGTGGGCAGCACGATCGAGACCCAGTACGCGGGCACCAGCCACGAAGATGCCTCGCTGATCTTCAGCACCAGGGTCAGCGGTGTGCCACTGCTCGGTTCGATCACCACGACCTCGTACTGCTACGCAAACGTGAGCAACCCGATCCTCAGCACGACTTCGATCGTCTGAGTCGATCGACTGCTTCGAGCACTCGCTTTGTTGATGCTGGATCACGCCTAGCGTGATCCAGCACCAACAAAGCCAATACGGTGGCGAGCCAGCAGACAGTTGGGGAGCCCCGCAATGAGCACGGACAAGGTCACACTCGAGATCGACGGCGGCGTTGCGACGATCACCAACAACAACACCGACAAGCACAACGCGTTCGACGACCAGATGGACGCCCGGCTGTTCGAGATACTCGCGGAGCTGAAGGAAACACCATCGGTGCGGGCCGTCGTGTGGCGCGGCGAGGGAAAGAGCTGGTCATCTGGGCGCGACGTGTCGGTGATCGGCAACAACGCCACCGAGCTCACACACCACGAACTCATGACGCGGGGGCATCGCGGCATCCAGCAGCTATGGGACCTCGAGGCTCCGGTGATCGTCGCCATCCAGGGGTGGGCGATCGGCGGTTCGTTTCAGCGGGCACTGCTGTGCGACGTCCGGATCGCAGCCGAAGGCGCGAAGTTCATGCTCCCCGAAGTCGGCCATGGAGTGATCCCTGACACGGGCGGCATGGGAGTGCTCTACGAGATGTGCGGCCATGGCCTCGTGAGCGACATGGTGCTCACCGGCCGCCGGCTGTCAGCCGAAGAGGCACTCTCGCACGGCATCGTGAGCAGGATCGTCGCTCCGGGCGAGCTCGACGACACCGCCCGCGAGATGGCGGAGAAGATCGCCTCCTCCCCGGCGGTGGCAGTCAAGTTGGCCCGCAGGGTGATCAGCCATCTCAGTCGGCCGCAGGTGCGCAGCTCCATGGAAGACGAACTGATCTACCAGACATTCCTCAACCGCTCGGACGACTTCGCGGAGTTCAAGGCGTCGCGGGCCGAGGAGCGCGAGCCTCACTACCGCGGCTCGTGACCCCCGCACACAGGGAGACAACGCCATGACTGACAGCGACTCACCGAGCGGGCTGCCTGCACCCCCGGCGGTGGGGGCCTCGGCCCTTCCCGCCGGCACCTACGACGGCACCACCGCATTCGTCACCGGCGCCGGCACCGGGCTCGGCAAGGCGATCGCCTCCGAGTTCGCCCGCCTCGGAGCCGACGTGGCGGTGGCCTCTCGCAAGCCGGAGCACCTCGACGCCGGGCGCGAGGCGCTCGAGGCCCTGGGCGCGACGGTCACCACCACCGAGTGCGACATCCGCGATCCCGACAGCATCAGCGCCGCGTTCGACGCCGCAGAGGACGCTCTCGGGCTGCCCGCCGTGTTGATCAACAACGCCGCGGCCAACTTCCCCGTCCCTGCCGAGGACATGTCGCCCAACGCATGGCGCACCGTGGTCGACATCACGCTCAACGGCACCTTCTTCGTGGCCCGGGAGTTCGCGCGCAGGCACATCGAAGCCGGCACCCCGGGTTCGATCGTCAACATCGGTGCGTCCTACGCGTGGACCGGCGGACCCGGGTTCGCCCATTCCGCGGCCGCCAAGGCGGGCGTGAAGAACATGGTGGAGACCCTGGCGGTCGAGTGGGGCCCCTACGGAATCCAGGTCAACGGGCTCGTGCCGGGGCTGTTCCCCCACGAGGACATGACCGATGACATCAAGGGCAACCTCGAGCGCACTCACGAAAAGGATGCGTGCCAGCCGGCGTTGCGTGTCGGCGAACGCCAGGAACTCGGGTGGGCTGCGACGTTCCTCGCCAGCCCCTATGCCAGATTCATCTCCGGTCACACGCTCGTGGTCGACGGTGCCAACTGGCAGCGCCGCACACTGACCAACCCACCGGTCGTGAGTGTGCGCGAACAGATGGGCCTCGGCCCCTTCGATCCCCAGGCGAAGCGCTGAGGCCGCTGCCTATGGGTCGACGGTGATCGCGATGGTGTCGACTGCGGTTGCACTGTTGTCATCGGTGACCGTGAGGGTTGCCGTGTAGTTGCCGGCGGCGGCGTAGGTGTGGGTGGGCGACGCGTCGGTGGAGGTGTTGGTGTCACCGAAGTCCCACGAGTACGAAACGATCGAGCCATCGGAGTCGCTCGACCCGGTGCCTTCGAACGCAATCTCGAGCGGTGCCACCCCGCTGGTCAGGTCCGACGAAGCAACGGAAACCGGATCGACATTGTTGGCAACCTGCACGAGCACCGTCTCGACGTGTTTGGCTCCGTTGTCGTCGGTGACGGTCAGGTTGGCCGGGTAGCTGCCGGTGGCTGCATAGGTGTGGGTCGGTGAGACCCCGGTGCCGGCGTTGCCGTCCCCGAACACCCAGTCGTAGGAGACGATGGTGCCGTCGGAGTCGGTGGAAGCCGAGCCGTCGAAGCTCACCACGAGCCCCGGCTTCGGATGGGCCGTGGCCAGCGCCGGTGCCGACACCGGCGCGACATTGTCGACGACCGAGATGACAACGGTGTCGGTGTCGGTCGCGCCCAGCACGTCGGTGACGGTCAGCGTGGCCGAGTAGGTGCCGGCGGTTGCGTATGTGTGAGCAGCCGGGGTGGCGCCGGTGGCGTTGTCGCCATCACCGAAGTCCCAATACCAACTGGCAATGCCGTCATCCGCATCGGTAGACCCGGAGCCGTCGAAGGTGACCGTCAGCGCGGTCTTCCCCGAGGTCACGTCCGAGCTCGCCGAGGCCACCGGGCCCGCGTTCCCGGTTACCGTCATGGGCACCGAGTCCGAGGCAATGCCGCCGAGGTTGTCGGTGACCTTAACGGTTGCGTCGTAGCTGCCGGCAGCCAGGTATGTGTGGGTGGGGTTGGCGTCGGTCGAGGTGGCGCCGTCTCCGAAGTCCCACTCCGTGGAGACGATGCTCCCGCCGACGTCATTGGATGTCGAAGTGAAGTTGACGGCAAGTGGCGTCGCACCTGAGGTGGCATCCGAGCCTGCTGTGACGGTCGGGTCGGTGTTGACGACGACCTGGACCGTGTCCGTGCCGACACCGTCCTTGTTGTCGGTGACGCTGAGGACCACGTCGTAGATGCCTTCGACGGTGTAGGTGTGGCTCACATCGACCTGGTCCGAGGTCGTGCCCTCACCGAGGTCCCAGTCGTACGCGACTATCTCGCCGCCCGCGTCGGAGCTCAGCAGCCCCGAGAAGTCGACCGTGAGTGGCGCCGGCCCCGAGAGCGGAGCAGCAGAGATCAGCGCCGTCGGCGGCGTGTTGATGTTCTTGGAGCCCGGCTTCGAGCCACAGGCCGCAGCCACCAGTGCCGCAACCGCCACCAAACCCAACAGGGTTCCCCACCTGGTACGCATCATTCGCCCCTCCATCGCCTTGGACGCCGGCGAGCCACGCCGGCATGGGTCCGATTGTAGCTTCGGTCACATTCCCGGCCCAAGGGGTGAATTCACACGGTCACTTGCGTCAGGTCACCGCCGATGACCACCTCGCCATCGAAGTGCTCCGCCGCGATCGCCCGCCACTGCGGGTACTGGTCCTCCGTGGGCGCAGGCACCATGTGCGTGAGCACCAGCTTCTTGACCCCGACGCGTGCCGCGGTGCGAGCGGCATCGTCGACTCCGGAGTGGTAGTCGAGGATGTCCTGGACCATCTGGATGGGTATCGCCTCGACCAGATCGCGACGGATCACGGTCTGCACATACGCGTCGGCCCCTGCGGCCAGTGCGTCGACGCCGTCGCAGGGGATGGTGTCGCCCACCAGGGCTGCCACCGAGCCGTCATGTGTCATCCGGAATCCGATGGTCGGCCGAACGGGCGCATGTTCCGTGGCCGCCGTGGCAACGGAAACTCCGCCGACGTCGAACGTGTCGCCGGCGGCAAGTTCGGTGACGTCGACCCTCGGCCCGTCCGTCAGTTCCTCGTGGTGCGCGATCCGGTAGCCGATGTCGGGCTCGAGGGCGTGGAGCTGGCGCTGCACGAACTGGGCGATTCCCGGCGGTCCATAGACCGCCAGGGTTCCGTTGCCCTGCGTCATCACCCAATGGGTCGTGATCACGTCGTTGAGCGCACACAGGTGGTCGCTGTGCAGGTGGGTCACCAGAACGGCGGTGAGGAATCCGGGCAGTGCTCCGGCTCCAGCCATCCGCATGACCACACCGCGACCGGCGTCGACGAGGATCTGGGCATCGCCCGCCTTGACCAGCGTCGATGGCCCTGCCCGGTTCGCGTCGGGCAGGGGTGAGCCGGTTCCTGTCAGCACTATCTCCATCGGATTCCCTTCATCGGCGACTGCGTGATTGGTAGGTGCGCTCGTCCAGACCGATCCGCAGTTCATCGGGCATGAGTACGACACTCGGGCCCCGCGCTCACGACCACCGGCGGATCGCCGATCCGATCACAAGTCGACACTGTCGCACACGGGGAGTCGACGATGAGTGGCGCCGCGGACTCCGGCCACGCGCACGGTCCGTGATCGGCTCGAGTACGGCGAGGGTGAATACACGACCGCACCCGACCCGAACGCTTGACCGGTCACCACATTGTCGTGGGTATCGTCGATGGCGTGGTGCTCGACGGTGTCATGCTCCTCTGGTTCATCCTCACGGCGCTGTCCGTGCTGTTCGTGGCCATCGACATCCGAAACACCCCCGAGTCGCCGGTGCTCAAGTGGGGATTCATCCTGCTGACCCTCTACACGGGGCCGCTCGGAGCATTCCTCTACGTACTGGGGTGCCGTGAGCCGCTGCCCGGCCTGCACGAGCAATACGTCTCCGCCACCTGGCGTCAGGTGCTCGGCTCCACGATGCACTGTGTCGCCGGAGACGGTGTCGGAATCATCGTCGGCGCCGCCATCGGATCGGCCCTCGCGCTGTCGTGGCTGGCCGACGTGGCCGTGGAGTACCTGCTCGGCTTCGCGTTCGGGTGGGCGATCTTCCAGGCGCTGTTCATGAAGGCGATGGCGGGCACGTACCGCAAGTCGCTCACCTCCACCTTCATTCCCGAGCTGCTCTCCATGAACATCCTGATGGCGGGGATGATCTTCGTGCGCACGGTGCTGCTGCAGCAGATCGCCGCAGCGGACGACCCGGCCAACCCCGAGTTCTGGTGGGTCATGTGCATGGCGCTGATGGCCGGGTTCATCTGCGCATACCCCATGAACTGGTGGCTGGTCACCCACCACCTGAAGCACGGGATGATGACTGTGCGCCACCCGGAGCACGAAGAACCGGAGGTCCCCGCTGCGCCGGCAATGCAGATGGAGCGGCCCTCGGCGACGGCCATCCGGTCCATGGCCGCACTCAGCATCGCCGTGCTGGCGGCCAGCGTGCTGGTCTCCGGACTCGTCATCCGCTGACCGGGTGACTGGCGCCAAGTCGGCTCGGACGGCCATCGTTGGCGCTGCTGCGGTGCGAGCCCCGAACACCCACTCGACGCCTCCACAGTTTTTAGTGTACGCTCAAAACTGATCGTGAAGGCCTGAACGGCGTACAAGCCACGCCGTCGACCATGGGGGAACGGCATGGCCAACTACGAAGGTCCGATCTTCGACGCCGACAACCACTTCTATGAGGCACACGACGCGTTCACACGCCACGTGCCCAAGGAGATGCAGGCGCGCTGTGTGCAGTGGGTCGAGCTCGAGCGCAACGGGCGGCAGTACCAGTTGGTCGGGGGTCGGATGGACCCGGAGGGCACCAACGGCAACCCGACGTTCGACCCGATCTCCAAGCCCGGTGTGCTGCGCGAGTTGTTCCAGGGCAATCCCGACGGGCGTACCGGGATGGAGCTGATCCGCTCGTCGCTCGAACCGCTGCGCCCGGAGTACATGGACCGCGAGGCCCGCCTCGCGGTCATGGACGAGCAGGGCCTCGACGGTGCATGGATCTTCCCCACCCAGGCCGTGTTGATGGAACAGCAGATCCAGCACGACACAGGCGCTGCGCTGGTGATGTTCGACGCGTTCAACAAGTGGGTCTCGGAGGACTGGGGCTTCAACTTCAAGGACCGGATCTTCACGGCGCCCTACATCACACTCGCCGACGTCGACTGGGCTTGCGATCAGCTGGACAAGGCCCTCGAGCAAGATGCCCGCCTCGTGGTCATGCGACCTAGTGCGGTGTTCACGCGGCAGGGTCCGCGCAACCCGGGTGACCCGATGTTCGATCCGTTCTGGGCCCGGGTCAACGAGGCCGGCATCACGGTCGCCATCCACATCGGCTCGACCAAGCACGACAACAACGGCTATGACCGCCGCAGCCACGACATGCTGGCCCTCGGGCCCCGGCCGACCATCGCCAACTTCCACCGCTCGCGCAACATCAACGACTTCCTCGCCAGCCTCGTGTTCGACCTGCTCTTCGAGCGGTTCCCCAACCTGCGGATCGTGTCGGTGGAGAACGGCTCGGAGTTCCTGCCCGGCCTGCTGCGTGCGCTCGGCAAGTCGAAGCACCGCACGCCGAAGCACTACACCGACGACCCGGTGGACTCATTCCGCGAGCACGTGTGGATCAACCCGTTCTGGGAGGACGACATGGTCGAGATCATCGAACTCATGGGCGCCGACCACGTCACCTACGGCTCCGACTGGCCGCACATGGAAGGCATGGAGCACCCGCGGGACATCCTGTCCGAGCTCGACGGGATCTCCGAGGCCGACCAGCGCCTGGTGCTGCACGACAACGCGGCTGCGCTCAACACGCCCCGGCCGGCATGAGCGAGGCGATGGACCCAGCCGACTACTCAGCCATCCGATACGACGTGTCCGACGGCCGGGCACGCGTCACCCTCGCCCTGCCCGACACACACAACGCCATCACCGAAGCGATGCTCGTCGAGCTCGAGGACGCCGCATGGCGCGCCGACGACGACACATCGGTGCACTGCCTGATCCTGCGCGGTGACGGACCATCGTTCTGTGCGGGCTACAACCTCACCGCGCTCGGCCGGAAGCCCGAGGAGGGCCAACGGTCGGGGCGGAGCTTCGACGACGACATCTGGCTGATCGAGCGCAACAACCGCCGCATCCGTGCGCTGTGGGAGATGCACAAGCCGACCATCGCGCAGGTGCACGGCAACTGCCTTGCCGGTGGCACCGACCTGGCCATGGTGTGCGACATGGTGGTGATCGCCGATGACGCGCGGATGGGATTCCCTGCGGCGCGGAGCATGGGTGCGCTGCCGAGCAACCTGTGGCTCTACAACTGCGGCCCACAGTGGGCCAAGCGCCTCCAGCTCACCGGCGACACGGTCTCGGGAAGCGACGCCGCCGAGATCGGCCTCGCACTCAAGTCGGTTCCCGCCGACCTGCTCGAGGACGAGGTCGAGGGGATCGCCGACCGCCTCGCCCTCATCGACCCCGACCTGCTGGCCGCCAACAAGCGGATCACCAACCTCGGCATGGAACTCATGGGGGCACAGGTCCTGCAGCGGCTCGCTGCGGAGAACGACGCCCGCGCACACCGCGCTGATGTGGTGCGAGGCTTCGGTCGCACCGTGCGCGACCTCGGGCTCAAGGAAGTGCTGCGGCGCCGCGACGAACCCTTCGGCGACGGCACCGCGAGCGTGAACGAACCCGATGGTCGGCTGCCCGGGGGTGGCCAGTGAGGCAGCCGCGACGGGTTGCTCCCATGAGGACTCGCGTTGGTTGCTGAATCGACCGGGCTCACCAAGTCCGAACGCACCCGCAAGTCGATCCTCGACGCCGCGGAGGAGCTGTTCTCGGCCAACGGCTACGAGGGAGCGTCACTGGACGCGATCGGCGACCGGGCCGGCATCCAGGGCACGGCGATCCTGTACCACTTCTCCAGCAAGCAGGTCCTCTACGAAGCCACACTCGAGCGCATCTTCAACCCGCTCTTCGCCGAGCTCAACGAGATCCTCACGAGCGACGGTCCTGTAGAGGTCCGCCTCGATGCAGCTGTGGGAGCCATCGTCACCTACGCAGGCGAGCGCCCCAATGCGGCGCGCCTGCTGCTGCGCGAGACGGCGTCGCCGGGCGGCGATGCCCGCGCCATCATCGAGGCCAAGGCCCGCACGGGGGTGATCGCGTCGATCATGGACGTGTTCGCGTCCCAGTCGAAGGTGAAGGGCGTCGACCCGGTGATGGTGGCGAACATCATCGTGGGCGCGGTGTGCTTCTACTTCGTGGGCCCGCCGAGCCTGGCGGGCGACAACTCCTATGACCCGCGGTCCCCGGAGCTCGTCCACGCCTTCTCCGACGTGATGCGCGACCTCACCAGGTCGCTGCTCCGCCTCGACTGGCAGATCGGTCAGACCAGCTGAAAGCGCAGGCATGATCGGATCAGTGGTGCATTTCACCGTTGCGTCGGAGATCCGCCGCCACGGTGTGCCACGCGTCCAGATCGGTGAAGTCGCGCGGCTCGGTGAACAGCCGGTCCGCAGGGACGCTCTCGACCGCCTGGGCAGTCGGGCTCACATCACCTCCGGCGGTGTTGTAGACGAGCCAGCGCAGGGCGCCTACTCCAGGAGGCGCCTCTTCAGCAGCTTGCCGGTCTCCATGCGGGGCAGCTCCTCCATGAACTGGAGCTCGCGCGGGCACTTGTAGTGGGCCAGCTCGTCGCGGCAGAACGTGATCAGCTCCTCGGCCTTGGCATCGGATGCCCCGACGCCATCGCCGAGTTCCACGAACGCCTTCACCCGCTCGCCCATCTCGTCGTCGGGAACTCCGAGCACGGCAACGTCGTGCACGTCGGGATGTGTGCTCAGCACGTTCTCGGCTTCCTGGGGGTAGATGTTGACCCCGCCCGAGATGATCATGTTGGACGCTCGGTCTGTGAGGTACAGAAAGCCGTCCTCGTCGACCCGTCCCACGTCGCCGTAGGTGGCCCAACCACGGTCGTCGTACACGCTGCTGGTCTTGTCGGGATCGTTGTTGTATTCGAAGCGCAGCTGGGTCTCGAACCAGACCTGACCGGTCTCACCGACCGGCAGCTCCTCACCGTCGGGGCCGGTGATGTGCACCGGGCTGAGCGCCGGACGACCCACCGAGCCGGGGTGTTCCAGCCAGTCCTCCGAATTGATGAGTGCCACGCCGAACGCCTCGGAGCCCGCGTAGTACTCCTCGATGATCGGGCCGAGCCAGTCGATCATCTGGTGCTTCACAGGCACCGGGCAGGGCGCCGCGGCATGCAGAACCGTTCTGAGGCTGGAGAGGTCGCGTCCGGTGCGCACGTCGTCGGGCAGGCGCAACATGCGGATGAAGTGGGTGGGCACGAACTGCGCGTGGGTGACGCTGTGTGACTCGACCGCCTCGAGGGCGGCGGCCGCGTCGAAGCGCTCCATCACCACCACCGCGCCACCGAGGCGCTGCACGGCGGTGGAGAACCCGAGTGGGGCCGCGTGGTACATCGGCGCCGGGCTCAGGTACACCGAGGAGTCGTCCGCGCCGTAGAGGGCCTCCATCAGCATCGTGATTGTGTCCGCCACCTCCCCGAAACGGGAGGTGGGCAGCTCGGGCACGATTCCCTTGGGCTTTCCGGTGGTGCCGGAGGAGTAGAGCATGAAGGTGCCTGCGTGCTCCTCGCCGCGGGGCTCGCCAGAGGCGGCGGCGAGGGCCGCGTCGTAGTCCTCGTAGCCGTCGACCGCGCCACCGACCATGAGGCGCTTGGTCACACCGTCACACCAGGGGCCGAGTTCGGCGGCCACCGCTGACAGCTCCGCCGAGGTCACGAAGGCCTTCGCGCCGCAATCCTGGATGATGTAGCCAGCCTCCTCAGCGCCGAGATGCCAGTTGATGGGCGTCATGTAGAGACCGGAGCGCAGCGCCGCCCACACGACCTCGAAGAACTCGGGCTGGTTGCCGAGCATGAGGGCAACGTGATCGCCGCGGGTGAGGCCCGCCTCGTCGAACACGCGGGCCAGCCGCGTGGAGCGGTCGTCCATCTCGGCGTAGGACAGCGTGCGGCCCGACCCGGCCATGATCACCGCAGGGTTGTCGCCGTGGCGCCGGAAGATCTCTTCGGGCTGCTGGGTGCCCCCGGCTTCGGTACCAGCGTCGGTCATGTGGATTCCCTCACTTTGTCGAGACTTCCCGAAATCTCCGCCATCAGCTCCAATGCCTCCGGTTGGCGGCACTGCAGCGTCAGCCCGGTCGCTCCGGAGCGCTCCCACTGCGCGAAGCGCTCCCTGATCCGCGCGGGCGGACCGATCAATGCGCCCTCGTCGCAGTAGTCATCAGGCACGGCTGCAATCGCCTCGTCCTTGCGGCCGGCCAGGTAGAGCTCCTGGATCTCCGCAGCCGCCTCCGGGTAGCCGCGCTTCACCATCATGTCGTTGTGGAAGTTCTTCTCGCGGTGGCCCATGCCACCCACGTACAGCGCAACGCCCGGCTTCATGCGGGCGAGCGTGCCTTCGATGTCGTCGGTGACCGCCACCGACACCATGGGCTGTACCTCGAGGTCCGCCAGCGACTTGCCACCGCCGGCACGGGCGAAGCCCTTGTCCAGCCACGGGCGGTAAGTGTCCATCATCCCGGGCACGAAGTTGAGCGGGAACCACCCATCGGCGATCTCGGCGGTGAGCGCCACGTTGGCCTCGCCGCCGGTTCCGAGCCAGATGGGTATGTCGGGGTTCATGTGCAGGATCGACTTGAGGGGCTTGCCGATACCCATCGCCCCTTCGCCCTCATACGGCAGTGAGATCTCGCGCCCGTCGTGGGTCACCGGCTCCTCGCGGGCCAGCACCTTGCGCATGATCTCCACGTAGTCGCGGATACGCCAGTAGGGACTGCCCCAGGGCTGGCCGTACCAGCCCTCGACAATCTGCGGGCCGCTCACCCCGATGCCGGCGATGAACCGGTCACCGCCGGCGAGCGCGTCGATGGTGGCGGCCTGCATCGCGGCCATGGCGGGCGGCCTGCCGGCGAGTTGCATCACCGAGGTGCCGAGGCGGATGCGGTCTGTGATGGCAGCCAGGTAGGCCAGCGGCGACGTGGCGTCGGAGCCATAGGCCTCGGCGGTCCACAGCGAATCGAATCCGAGGTCTTCAGCGCTCTTGATCAGCTCGAGCGGCAGCCGCATCTCGGCGCCGGAGTACCCGATGGCCAGTCCGAGCTTCATCACACACTCCTCGGCGTGTCGTAAAGGTCCATGGGCTCGGTCCCCCCGCAGCCGCCGTGTGTTCCCCCGCCGACGCGCTGCTGTGCGAACCAGCCCGCTCGGACTGGCCATTCATCACAGGCCCTTGGCCGACGACGGAATTGAGCCTAGACTCAAAAACATGGCTCGACAAGGGGGACTCGACCGCCGGATCACCGCGGCACGCTCGGGCGCGCACGAGTCCACGGGAACGGCGCGATGACCCGCGGCGAGGAGCTCGTAGAGGAGTTCCCGCCCTACGCCGAGGGACGGCGGGTGAAGGTGTTCCCGTTCGTGGAACGCATCGGCCTCGAGGAACTGCTCAGCGTTCGCGGCCGTGCGGTCCTGCGACTGCCACTCGAGCCCAACGTCAACCACGTGGGCGGAATGTACGCGGGTGCGCTGTGCACGCTCGCGGAGGCCCCGGGAGGATCGCTCTTCGTCTCGGCATTCGACCTGAAGCGCTTCTACCCGGTCGTCGGCGAACTGAGCTTGCGCTACCTCGCGCCCGCGACCACGTCGGTCCTGGTCGAGGGCCGGATGACAGAGGACGAGATCGAGCGTGTCGCAGCCGAACTGGAGTCCACCGGCAAGTCGAAGTGGGCCGTCGACCAGGAGTTGGTGGACGAGCAGGGCACCGTGGTCGCCACATCGCATGCCGCCTACTTCGGACTGTCCCGCTGAGGGGACCGCGGCACAACGACAGACCAGAGACACACAACGAGCACGACCACAGGGGGAACCACATGACGATCACCGACGGCCACGAGCTGATCGCGTCGAAGTACTACGCGGAGAACGGGCCGCCGCACGACATCTGGACCCGGCTGCGGGCCGAGTCGCCGGTGCACCGCTGCGAGTCGAAGGACTTCGAGCCCTTCTGGGCTGTCACCAAGCATGCCGACATCTGCGAGATCTCCACCCAACCCGACCTGTTCTGCTCCGAACCCGGAATCGTGGTGCTACCGGAGGTGCAGGAGGCAGAGCTTGCGGCCAGCGCCTTTTCCACCATGCGGGTGATCATCCAGATCGACCCACCGGAGCACCGTGAGGTGCGCAAGGTGGCAAGTCCGGTGTTCACGCCGCGTGCCATCAGGGAGATGGATGAGGTGATCGAGCGCAGCGCCCGCGAGGTGGTGGACGCAATGGTCGGTGACGACGGTGAGGGCGAGTGCGACTTCGCCAACGACGTGGCGGCAGCGCACCCACTGCGGATCCTGTCCACGATGCTCGGCGTGCCCCGTGAGCAGGAGCCCGACATCCTGCGGCTCACCAACCAGCTGTTCGCCAACGAGGATCCCGAACTCCAACGGGAGGGTGACGATCGGGGCCAGGCGATCATGGAGCTCGCCCAGGAGCTTTACCAGTTGTTCGACGGGATCATCCAGGACCGTCGCGGTTGTCCCCGCGACGACCTCGCCAGCATTCTCGCCAACGGCATGGTGGGCGGCGAGCCGATGGGCCCACTGGAGACGGTGGGCTACTTCCTCATCGTTTTCACCGCAGGCCACGACACCACCAAGAACGCGCTGGTGGGCGGCATGCGCGCATTGATCGAGAACCCCGAGGAGATGGAGAAGATCCGCGCACACCCCGAGAACGTCGACAAGGCGGTCGAGGAGATCGTGCGGTGGACCTCGCCGGTCAATTACATGAAGCGCACCGCCACCGCCGACACGGTGATCCGTGGCCAGGAGATCTCCGAGGGCGACAGCGTCGTGATGTTCTACGCGTCGGCCAACCGCGACGAGGAGGTGTTCGACGACCCCTTCGACTTCCGGGTCGACCGCGACCACAGCCGCAACCTCGGCTTCGGCATCGGCGAGCACTTCTGCCTCGGCGCCAACCTTGCCCGGCGTTCGCAGCGGGCCCTGCTACTGGAGCTGGGCAGGCGCCTCGAGTGGGCGGAGCTGGCGGGCGAGCCGGAGCAGATCCAGTCGTCTTTCGTGGTCGGGCTGAAGCACCTGCCGATGCGCTACAAGGTCCGCCCGGCGACGGTCTGAGGCGCGGGCCATGACGGAGCACCAGACGATCCTCTACGAGGTCGACGGCGCGGTCGCGACCGTCACGCTCAACCGTCCCGAGCAGATGAACGCCATCACCTGGCGCATGCTCCGCGAGCTGGAGGATGCCTTCGCCCGCGCCGACGGCGACGACTCCGTGCGCGCCGTCGTGCTCACCGGTGCAGGCAAGGCGTTCTGCGCGGGTGCGGACCTCGAGGGCGGGGCAGACACATTCGGGGGCTCCGGCGGCGGGTCAGGCGGAGACTCGGGCGGCGAACCCTCGGCTGCGCCGCCGGGACTCGAACCGTGGCAGTGCCGCAAGCCGGTGATCGCCGCGATCAATGGTCACGCCATCGGCGGCGGGTTGACGTACCCGCTCATGTGCGACATCCGCATCGTCGCGCAGGAGGCGAAGCTCGGCTTCGTGTTCGTGCGGCGCGGCCTCATCCCCGAACTCGGCTCGCACGCGATCCTCCCGTCGGTGATCGGGCTGTCCAATGCAGCGGACCTGATGTTCTCGGGCCGCACGATCCGCGGAGCCGAGGCCGCCGAGATCGGTCTCGCCTCGAGCGCCCTGCCTGCGCACGAGGTGCTGCCCGCCGCACTCGACAAGGCCCGCGACATAGCGGAGCACGCAGCGCCGGCGGCTGTCGCCTTGTCCAAGGAGCTGCTGTGGAGCAGGCTCGGCGTCGCGGAGATGCAGAAGGCGGAGGAGAAGCGCTTCTTCTGGGCCGCGAAGCAGCCCGATGCCGTCGAAGGCGTGATGTCGTTCGTCGAGAAGCGCCGGCCCGAGTGGAAACTCGGTGCCGGGGATGTGCCCGACTTCGACGATGCGACGGAGGACCGCTGATGGGCGTTGCCATGTCCGACGACGAGGCCTGGGACTTCATCGCGAAGGGCCATACGGGGATCTTCACCACGCTCAAGCGCGACGGATGGCCTGTGGCACTGCCGCTGTGGTTCGCCGTGCACGATCGCCGCATCTACCTGGGCACCCCGAGCCAGTCGGCGAAGCTCAAGCGGATCGCCCACGACGACCGCGGCAGCTTCCTGGTGGAAACAGGTGAGAGGTGGGCCGAACTCGCGGCAGTCCACATCCCGGTGAAGGCCACCGTGCTCGATGCCGAGGACGACTCCGCCGAGGCCGGGGAGGCTGGCCGGCTGTTCGCGGAGAAGTACTCGGGATCGCGCACCTCCGCCAAGTCGATGCCCAAGTCCACCGCGGAGCACTACAGCTCCCAGAGGATCATCCGCCTCGACCCCGCAGGCCCACCCGTCAGCTGGGACAACGCCCGCATCCGGCTCCGCGACACGTAGTCCGCTGTGCGTACGATCTCGGGATGTACGACATCGCCGACCTCGAGTTGCCGCACTCGGAGCGGGACGAGCAGCTGACCGAGCTCCGCGCGACACCTGGGGTTCCCTACGACGATCGCAACGACCTGTGGCTGGTCGCCCGCCATGCAGATGTGTGCACCGCATCCTCGGACCCGACGACGTTCTCGAATGCCGGAGGTGTGACCTACTTCGATGCGGTGCCGCTGTCGTTCGTGACGATGGACCCACCGGAGCATGGCCGGCTTCGACGCATCGTGTCGCGCCAGTTCACGCCGCGGATGGTGAAGGAGCTGCGCGAGCAGACCCGACTCTGGACCGAGGCGGCCCTTGACACCGTGGAAGGGAAGGCCGAATTCGACTTCGTCGAGAGCATTGCAGCACCCGTCACATTGCGGGTGATCGCAGAAATGGTCGGCATGCCCGCACACGACCTTCCCCAGATCAAGACCTGGACCGACCAGATGATGGATGCCAGCGGCCGGCTCGAGGAACCCGGAATGCTCGAACAGGCAACTGGGGCATACGTGGCTTGGGCGGCGTATGTGGACGCACAGATCGAGCTGAGGCTCGAATCGCCCGGCGTTGACCTGCTGTCGAGGCTCGCGCACGCAGACGACGAGAGGCTGGATCGAGAAGAACTCGCCCTGTTCACCACGGCCCTGATGGTGGCAGGCAACGAAACCACCCGGCACACCAGTTCCCGCGGCATCGAGGTGCTGGGCGCACATCCGGAGCAGCGCGCAAGGTTCAGCCAGGACCCGTCGTGCCGGCCCGCAGCAGTCGAGGAAATCCTCCGTTGGGCAACACCGGTACGCGCGTTCATGCGCACGATCGCATCGGACACCGTGCTCTCCGGCACCGAGCTGTCCGTGGGGGACCGCCTCGTATTGCTGTATCCGTCGGCCAACCGCGACGAGGCCGTGTTCGACGAGCCGTTCGCGTTCGACATCGGACGCGACCCCAACCCACACCTGGCCTTCGGCATCGGCACGCACTACTGCATCGGGGCCAACCTCGGCCGCATGGAACTCGACGTGATCCTCGGCGCTGTGCTCGAACGGCACCCCGAGCTGGGTCTGGTGCCGGGCACCGAGCCGGTGCATCGGGCGAGCGGCCTGGTGGCCGGTGTCGCCTCCATGCCCGTGCAGACCGGGTAGTCGGGAGATGTCCCGGAACCCGGTGCCTTGCCGAGACCGCTCAGAACTTGGTGTAGCCGCCGTCGACGACGACTTCGTCACCGGTGTGGAAGGTGAGGTCGCGCCGAGCGAGGTAGGCGGCGACAGGGCCGAACTCGTCCGGGTCCGCCCAGCGACGTACCGGAGTGCGCGAGATCGTGTTGTTGCGGAACTTCTCGTTCTCCTTCCCCATCGCCAGCATGTCGGTATCGGTCCAGCCAGGTAGCAGCGCGTTGACGCGAATGCCGTGGCGGGCAAGCTCGACCGCCAACCCGCGGGTGAGCCCGACGAGTCCCGTCTTGGCGACCGAGTACGACTGGTTCATCGGCGCGCCCTGAAGTGCTGAGGTGGACGACACCGCCACGAGCGCGCCGCCCTCATCGCGCTCGACCATGTGTCGGGCAGCCTCGCGCAGGGTCAGCATCACGCCATCGAGGTTGACCTGCATCGAACGGCGCCAGGTGTCGAGTTCCAGGTCGACAAACGGCACGAATCCCGGCCCCATGCCGGCGTTCGCGAAGCAGGAGTCGACACGACCGAAGCGCTCCACCGTTTGGGCGAAGGCGGCCACGATCCCGTCCTCGGATCCCACATCACACTGCACACCATGCGCCTCGACACCGAGGGCGGTGAGCGATGCCACGGCCTGTTCGTTTCGTTCCGCGCGGCGGCCCCAGATGCACACCGAGGCTCCGGCGCGGGCCAGACCCACCGCCATTCCGAGCCCGATCCCGGAGTTGCCACCCGAGACCAACGCCACTTCTCCGCTCAGCGGCCGCTCGTCATCCGGCTGCTCGCCCATCAGAACGGTCCTCCGTCGACCCCAAGGCGCTGGGCGGTCATGTAGGCGGCCCTGTCACTCACCAGGAACCGGACCGCATCGGCCACCTCCTCGGGGGTGCACACATGTCCGAACGCTGAGCCCTCATCGAGGGATCGGATGTCATCGACCCCCATGGCACCCTTGACCAGGCGGCGCCCCATCTCGGTGTCCACGAGGCCGGGGGCGACAACGTTCACGTGGATGCCGTGCCGTCGTTCCTCCTTGGCCAGCGACCAGGCGAGCGCCTCCAGCGCCGCCTTCGCCATGTTGTAGGGAGCGGCCCTGGGGGCCATCAGGAGGACCGCTGCGGAGCTGATCATCACGATGTCGCCGCGGGGTTGCTGGCGCATGGCCGGCAGGAACAGGTTCGCAAGCGACCAGGCGCCAAACGCATGGGTCTCGAACAGCCTCCCGACCTCGGCGGGATCTGTGCGCACCACGTCGGATCCATGCGAGGCCACTCCTGCGCAGTGCACCAGGATGTCGACCGGGCCGAGCTCGACGGCTGTCGCCTCGGCGGCCTCCGAGTTGTCGTCGTGCGACGAGACATCCGCCGCATGCGCATACGCCTTCCGACCCAGTCCCTCGATCTCGGCCACCGCCTCGGCTGCCGCACCGGCGTCACGCCGGTAGCTGATCGCCACATCCGCGCCGTCGGCCGCGAGGCCCAGGGCTATCGCACGCCCGATGCCGCGGCTCCCACCACTCACGAACGCAACCCGTCCATCCAGACTCACGTGAATCTCCTACTGATCGCTCGTCGCACAGTTCACCCCTCGGAAGCGGCCCGCGCGCAGATCCCTCGGGTCCTCTGCACCAGCTCTTCCACCACCAGCGGTGCGAGGCCCGTGCTCGCATCGTCGCCACCCGTGTTGTCAGCCACCTTCAGGTTCTCGATCGTCGACAGCCCCGTGAACAGGGCCCGGTGGTCGGGCACCAGGGCCACCCCGGCACGTGTACTGGATTTTGAGCCTACGGTCAGAATTGACGGCGGGCAATGGACCTCTAGATTCAGGACCATGACTGATGCATTCGTGATCGACGCCTGCCGCACACCCCGGGGAATCGGCAAGCAGGGTAAGGGCGCGCTCGCCCACCTGCACCCCCAGCACCTGGGAGCCACGGTGCTCGCAGCGCTGGCCGAGCGCAACGACCTCGACACCGCCGACGTCGACGACATCGTGTGGGGCACCAGCGCCCAGGTGCGCGAGCAGAGCGGCGACCTGGGCCGCATGGCCGCACTCGACGCGGGTTGGCACACCAACGCCAGCGGGGTCACCCTCGACCGGTTCTGCGGGTCGGGGATCACCGCCACCAACTTCGCCGCAAACGGCGTGATGGCCGGCATGGAGGACCTGGTGGTTTCCGGTGGCACCGAGATGATGTCGCTGCCCAAGAAGGGAATGTTCCCCATCGGGGCCAACAACGAGCACCTCCAGGATCTGCACCCCCAGCCACATCAGGGTGTGTGTGCCGACACAATCGCCACGATCGAGGGCATACCGCGCGAGGCGCTCGACGCCCATGCCGCCGAGTCCCAGGCACGGGCCGCCGTAGCCATCGAGGAAGGTCGCTTCGAGCGCAGCCTCGTCCCGGTGCTGAACCTGGATGGCACCGTCGCCCTCGACCACGAGGAGTTCCCGCGGCCGGGCACGACTGCGGAGTCGCTTGCGAAGCTGCCACCCAGCTTCGAGGTGGTTGCCGACTACCGCCACGAGGACAACCCCACCTACCGCGAACTCGTGGCCCGCAAGTTCCCCGATGTGGAGATCAACCACGTGCACCACGCCGGCAACTCCTCGGGCGTCGTCGATGGAGCGGCCGCCATCCTCATGGCGAGCGGCGAGTACGCGAAGGCCAACGGCCTCACGCCGCGGGCGCGCGTGGTTGCCACCGCCACCGCGGGCGACGATCCGACACTGATGCTCAACGCACCGGTGCCTGCTGCACGCAAGGTGCTCGAGCGCGCGGGAATGACCATCGACGACATCGACCTGTTCGAGATCAATGAGGCGTTCGCCGTCGTGTCCGAGAAGTTCCAGCGCGACCTCGAGCTCGACCGCAACAAGGTCAACGTCAACGGTGGCGCCATGGCACTCGGCCATCCGATCGGGGCAACCGGCGCCATCCTCATTGGGACGCTGCTCGACGAGCTGGAGCGCCAGGACAGGCAGATCGGCCTCGCCACGATGTGCACAGGTGGCGGCATGGCTCCCGCCATCATCATCGAACGGGTCTGAGCACGGACCAGAGCCCTGGCCTCAGTTCAGCGCACGGCTGGCGAATGGGTCCCGAACCAAGGTGACGAGCCCGGTCACGACCGCTCCGACGACGACGCCGGCTGCCACCGCTCGGGCGATGCGCACGGTGCCCGTCTGCTGGCGGAGCAGGTGCGGACCCACCCACATCGCGCCGCCGGCAGGTAGCGCTGCTGTCGCTACGTTCAGGACGGCCCGTCGGATTCGTCGACGCCGTGGACATTCTCGCCCTCCAGTTCGGCCCATCGCCGGGTGAGACGCTCGAGGCGGGGCATCCTCAGGTTTCGGCGGGGAATCTGCTCCACACCGGCTCGATCCGCGAGCACGGAGTTCAGTTCGGCGCCGAGCAGCAGACCGATGGCCAACAGGTACATCCAGATCATTACGACCAGCACCGAGCCAAGGCTTCCGATCAACACGTTGGAGGACCCACCAAATCGCAGGTAGACGCGCAGACCCACCGACGCCAGAGCCGCTGCGGATAGCGCAAGAGCGGTTCCCGGAAGGTCCCATCTCCAAGGGGTGCGATGGTCAGGAGCAAGGTGGTACAGGGTGGTGATGAGTGCCGCCACCACCCCGACCGCTGCCGGCCATCGCAACCATGTCCACGTCGAGGCAAACGCGTCCGAGGCACCGAATACCTCGGCGACCTGCTCTCCGCCGCCGAGGAGTGGACCCACGACGAACGCCACCAGGGCGAGCGCCACGAGAGGGACGGTGGCCACAGCCAGGCCGAGCGACAGCAGCCGCAGCTCCAGGTAGCTACGCCGTTCGCGGAGGTCATAGACGAGGTCGAGGGCGCGCACCGTCGCCAGGAATCCACGCGACGCCGACCACACCGCCAGCAACAGGCCAACGGTGAACACGCCGGGGCGGGTATCGGCGAAGAGATCCTCGACCGCTTCAACCACCCCGCCCGCGTCTGACGGCAACGCGGTCTCGAGGGCCTGCACGACGTTGTCCCGCACCTCGCCGGCCGCCTCGACGCCAACCAGCGGCTCGAGAAAGCCGATCGCCGCGGCCACGGCGATGGTGAGCGGGAAGACGCTGAGCATCCCGAAGAAGGCGATCTCCGCACCGAGCCCGCCGACCCGGTCGGCACCAGCGCCGCGCAGCACGGTGCCGGTGACCTCGCTGGTAGCGCGAACCCGGCGACGTCTCGAGCGGGATGGATCGACTCCTGACACTGGCTCCTCGTTCACAACTCGACATTCCCGTCCTTCGAGCCGAACGCTACGGCACTCGACGCGGCGAGGCCGACCCTGCACCGCCGACCTCGCTGTCCCTGGTGCAGTGGACTACCGGGGCGGGCCTCCGCCGCATCGACGACCTGGTCGAGTTCACCCGCAGGTTCCATTCGCGGGCGCACGAAGTCGCCGAACCCGTTTCCGTGGTGGCAGTCGGCGCCCTGAGCTGACGCGCGGCCCGGGCGGGCTGGCGGGGATCGCCTGATTGGCGGCACAAGTACAATGTGGATTCAACATGGCGGCCGGCCCAGTGGCAGCCTTGCCGGATAACGACCTACAGGTGGCGCGATGAACCAGTCGACAGAGCAAAAAACTCCGGCCGAAGAGGACCTCCCCCTCATCATCTCGGTCGATGACCATGTGATGGAGCCAAAGGACCTGTGGCAGCAGCAGCTACCGCCGTCCATGCGTGCCGCGGGTCCACGTGTCGTGCAGGAGAAGGTCAAGCTGATCTTCGAGGGCGGCCACTACGGCTTCGAGCGCAACCACCCCGACGGCCATTTGTGTGATGTCTGGCTCTTCGAGGACAGCGTGACCCCGACCGGGTTCCTCCATGGCCCCGCGGGCGTGCCCCGCGAAGAACAACGCAATGTGGCGGCAACCTACGAGGACCTTCGCCCCGGCACCCACAACCAGGCCGACCGGCTCTCCGACATGGACATCAACCACGTCGAGGCGGCCATAAACTACCCCAACATCTTCCCCCGCTTCTGTGGCCAGGGCTTCCTCGAGCGCGACGACAAGGACCTCGCCTTCGAGTGCCTGAGGATCTACAACGACTGGATCATCGACGACTGGGGCGGCGGCGACGGCCGAGGCCGCCTGATCCCGCTCACTCTCGTTCCCCTCTGGGATCCCGCCAAGGCCGCGGAGGAGGTCCGTCGGTGTGCCGACAAGGGCAGCTACGCGATCGCGTTCTCCGAGAACCCCTCCAAGCTCGGCTGCGCCACGATGTACAGCGGCGAGTGGGACGTGCTCTGGCAGGCATGTGAGGAAGCCGACGTGACGGTGTCGATGCACATCGGCTCGTCGTCGTCCATGCCCACCACCTCCGATGACGCACCCCTGGCCACCTCGATGTCGCTCTACGCCCAGAACGCAGAGGGCTCGTTCGTGGACTGGGTGTTCTCCGGCACACTCCAGCGTTTCCCCGATCTGAAGATCGCCTATGCGGAGAGCCAGGTCGGCTGGATGCCGTTCCAGATAGAACGCATGGACTCGGTTTTCCGCGAGGGTCGCGGCGGCGTCGGCGGTTCAGGACCACTGCCGAGCGAGATCGCCAAGGGACGCATCTTCGGATGCATCTTCGACGACCTGGTCGGACTGCGTCAGCGCGACGAGGTCGGGATCGACCAGATCCTCTTCGAGACCGACTACCCGCACTCCGACGGCACCTTCCCCCACTCGCGCAAGGTCGCCCATTCGATGTTCGCGGCCGTCGGCATGAACGCCGAGGAGTGCTACAAGGTCATGCGCGGCAACGCCATCGAGGCCTACGGCCTGCAGCGTTTCGGGATCACCGAGTAGCCGCCACGGAGGGCAGAACGCTCTCCGTGGACCACAGTTCAGTCGTCTTCGGCAGCGCCAGCGCTGAACACCGCGCGCAAGTCCTCGAGGCCGGCCGGGAGTTCGATCGGCGGGTCGGGCAACTGTTCCACACCCCGTTCCGCGAGGATGTGCTGCATCGCCGCGGGCTCGTCGCTCCACGAGCGAGGGTCGCCCATCATCACCTCGTACAGCTCGACGCCCTGGGGCCCCGCCACGAACGGACCGAACGAGGCGCCGAGCGGCAGTTCGATGTGGGTGCCCACACCGCACAGCTCGTCGCCGCAGGTGAACTCACCCGCGAGCACCGTGAGGGTGTGGGGGCTGTAGTGGCCGTGGCGACGCACGATCATCCCCGGGTCCCACCTGGCGAACAACGCCAGGTAGAGCGGCTCGACCGAGAAGGCGACCCAGCGCTCCCACACATGTGATTCGGAGCCGTCGGGGTTGCGCTGGCTGCGGACCGGGATCCATGGCGCGTCGTTGTCGCCGCCCGGGTGGACGATCGTATGGGTAAGGCCATCGATCCTGGGGGTGTCGGTGCTCACGTGTGTGGCTCCTCATCTGTGCCGTCGCGTTGTCCTCCATGCCTACACTCCTGCGGTGCCGATGTTCGTGGACATCCATCCGGGTTTGGGCGATACGACACCCGAGGACGTCGCCGCCGCACACAAGCGGGACCTCGAGGTCCAGGACAAGTACGGCGTGAAGTTCCTCACCTACTGTTTCAACGACCCGGAGGGGAAATCCTTCTGCCTCGTCGAGGCACCGGATGCGTTCGACGGCTCCAGGGTGGCGGGGGACTGACTCCCGGCTGTTGCCGACGAACCACTCGCAGAGGGTCGGGCCCAGTTCGGAGTCCTGCGATCACGCACTGTCGGGGGAGGCCAGCCGTTGGTAGCTCCAGACGATCACGCCGATGACCCAGGCCATCCCGAGGACACCGCCCAGGTAGAGGTTCATGGCTCCACCGGGGGCGATGAAGCCGCTCTCGCCGAAGACCGTGATCGTCTCGACTCCCTGCTCCACGAAGAACACGATCGACAACCAGCCGAGCCACAGCGGAACGGGCCGGGAACCGGAGAAGGCGAGGGGGATCAAGGCAACGGCCATCGCCATGGTCGCTCCGTTGATGATCAGCCCCCAGTACTGCGCGATGTCGAACAGGGTGCGAGCGGTAGCCGGGTCGAGCCCCTCGGGGTGGAGCGCCATGCCGGCCCAGATCCATGCCTGCACCATGCCGGTGACCAACCAGGCGATGATTCCCCCGAAGAAGATGTATCGGTTCGCTGCCGGCAGCAGTCGTGTCACGATGCCGCCGAAGGCCGTGAGGGTGAGTGCCGCGAAGGCTGCGGTCCAGGCATAGACCTGCGCGTTGCGGCCGCTGTCGGTGAACCAGTTCAAATACTCGGGTGAATTAACCAGGCCGCCCAGCCGGGTCAGCCGGTACGCAGGTCGCCGGTGATGCCGGTTCGGTACAACTCGTCGAAGTGGAAAAACTCGGGTTCGCCCTCGACGGCCTCCCGCAGGCTCCGTGCCCACTGGTCAGTCTCTGTGCGCTGGTTGTTGATCTCGGCCTCCTCAGCTGAGGAGACGTCCTCGTCGACCTGGGCGAACTCGGCGAGGATCATGTACTCACCGGGGTTGTCCCGATCGGCCAGGAGGCGGGTGCCTATGTAGCCCATCACCTCGGCTTCGGCCTGTCCGCGATCCCACTCGGCCAGCAGTTCGACGATCCTCTCCGGATCCTGCGTGCGGATCCGGATTGCCTGCGAGAACTTCACCTGCTTGCTCCTTGAGTGTCAGAGAACGTTGGTCTCGCGCATGGACTCGGCGTACTGCTGCTGGATCCTCGACATCCCGGCCGGGTCGAACACCCCCGGTGATCCCGCAGCGATGGCGTCGTCGGACTTGGGTGGGAAGCCCAGCTCTGCACGGACCTCGTCGAGGGGACGCTCGACGAAGTCGTGGTAGTCGATCTCGAGGAGGTCGCTTCCGAGCGTGTCGCAGAGTGCGGCGCCACGTCTGAGCGCGTCTGCGAGGCGAACGTGCATCTCGGTACTGTCGAGGCGCCGTTCCTCGAGGTCGCCGCTGAAGAAGCCGGCATCAGCCACGTAGCCGGTCTCGAACAGCCCTATGAGGGTCGCGAGCCACGCGAAGCCCTTTGGGTCGGGATCCGCGCGCCCGATGAGCGAGAAGGTCTCGATCTCGCCGTTCAGGTTCGTGCCGTAGTCCGCCAGCACGTGCACGAAGTCGTGCTGGGCGAGGTAGGCGGAGGCGCCCCCTTCCGAGCCCGGAATCGCGAAGCCCCTGCCCTCGTACATGTCGAGCACCGAACGACCGAGGCTATCGGCGGGCATCTGGGCGAAGGAGGCCCAACGTGAGGCAAGCTGCTCGTCGACGACTCCGGCGGACAGCTGTCCCGCTAGCTTGACGCTCGCCTTGAGCTGGTCCGTCCGGGCCATCTCCCAGTGAGCTGCGAACCCGCTTCGCTCCAGGTCCAACCACGCCAGCCCGAAGGCCCCCTGTGAGTAGCGGCGCGCAATGCGCACGTACTTGTCCTCGATCCTGAGGGCTTCGGCGTAGCTTGCGACCCTGCGCGCCACGACTGTAGGAATCGGGCGCAGGATGAGTTCGCCGAGCACCATGAGGTGGACGATCCGGTGGCGTTGCTCGGCCCCTGTGTCCTCCAGCGCGTCGGCAAGCTCCGACTCGCTGATCGGCTCCAGGCTGCTGACGTCGGTCGTGTCGCCGAACAGGGATGCGGCCAGAGCCCCGACCAAGCTCGCCTGTGTGGGCTCCAGGCCGTCCTCGGGTGAGATCGCGGTGACGATGCCCCGTATCGAGGCCCGTGTGATGTCGGTGGAGCCAGCCTTCGGGATGCCCTTCATCGTTGGAGCGAATCTAGCGTGAGTGCTCGTTTGGGAACAGCCAAAGGTACCGCCGGCTCTGCCGGACCGCATAGAAGCAACGGGAGCGTCAGCTCCACAGTCCGTACGCTGTGTTAAAGCGCCTGAGCCCGTTCTGGAGTTGGTTGAATGGCTGGAAGAGACAGGATTTCGTCTTGACGACCAGCGAGCCAACGGTCGGAGCAACCAGTTCGCGGCCTTCGTGCATGATGACAAAGCAGTAGTGACTCACGTCTTGTGCGACAAGAGCCAATGGTTCGTTGACGTTGGCATCGTCGGATGGGCCGATGCGTTCGATGCCGACGTATGGCGAGCGTGCATGGACGACGAGCCCATTCCGCTTGATCCGCGCGTCTTGAGTGAGCAGGTTGATTTCCTGATCTCTCGTTGGCCGCACTTCGCTGAGTCGACTTCCGAATTGCAGAGCTGTCTGACCAGCGTGCGTTCTCAGCGTGCTCATCAGCGTCTCGGACTGACGTGAATCGTCATCGTGTCAGGCGCGTTCACGCTCTGACACTGCTGTGTGTTCTCCATGGCGAGATTCTGCTGGATATCGCGGACGAGTACTGCGACGACCGCGAAAGCGGGTAGTCCGACACCTAGCAGACCTCAGCTCGACCTGGCATGGGTTCCGCGAGGCTACGGGCGGCCCCCGTGTGATTGCGTAGAGGTCAACCGGAAGCGCACAACGGATGAGAATGGGGCCCCATGACACGTCACTGGTGGGTCGAGAGCGACGAGGCGTGGACTGCCGACTCAAGCGGGAAGAATTGGCACGGGAAGCTTCTCGGATCTCGCGTGCTCGATGTGGCTGCGCTCCCGGGTAGCGACGACTGCGCCGCTGTTCTTGATTGGATGGATCGGCCGCCTGGGGTCGAGGCGTGGCACCCGTTCGCCAATCTCGTCCGGGCGAGCCCGACCGGCGAGGTGGTGTGGGATGCTGATCCACCCAAGGACGACTTGAAGAGCTGGACCGCCGTGTCAATCCACAACGGCACGGTCGTGGCGAACGCCTGGTCTCATCGCTGCATCCTGGATCCAGACACTGGCCGCATCGTCGGTACCGAGTTCACGAAGTAGCCCTGCCCCCGAACGCCGGCTTGAGGACGCTGAGCCGAGCGACTTCTCGTTCGAGAGCGGGGCCATCGGTCAGCGTTCCCAGAGGGTGACGGGCGCCTTCCCTGCGTCGTAGAACCCATCGCCCTTGAGGGAGCGGGTCATCCGGGCGGTCATGCCTTCGGAGAGGGCGTTGGCGCCCATCATCTCCATGAACAGCGCGGCGGCATTGCCGAAGTCGAACCAGTCGCGCTGCCAGTTCCACATGCCGTCACCCGCGTATCGGAACCAGCTGCCGCCGATGCCGTGGACCTCGTAGTGGGTGCCGTCGTCACGTGTGGCATCGGCCCGCTGGCGCCAGAACCCCACCACCATTGCCTTGGTCTCGTCGATCACGATCTCCTCGTACGGGTAGGTCCACCCGTCGAGACCGGCCATCTCGTTGCCAAGCGCGTACTCGCGGATCTGGTCGCGCCCCACCGCCATGAAGTCGGTGTCGGGGCCATAGTTCCAGCCGTAGGTGGCGTCCTCGGTGTAGAGATCCGCCATTGGCCTCCAGTCGCCGGCGGCCTCCGCGTCCCGGTTGGCCTGTAGCCACCGCTCGACCATTTCCTCGAGTTCGGCTCGTTCGAATCCAGCCATGGTTGTTTCCCCTGTTCGTGGTAGTTGCTCTCGTTGTTGTCCGGTTTGAGCGTCGCGACGCCGATGCGACGTTGCGAAGGTCAGTCCTCGACGATCTTCAGTGCGTGGGTCGGGCAGTACTTCACCGCCAGTTCGACACTGTCGCGGAGTTCGTCGCCGGGTGCCTCGTCGAGCACGACGACCTGGTTGTGCTGGCCTTGGAAGGAGCCGACCTCGAACACCGCGGGGGCCTCGGACTCGCAGACCCCGTGGCCCTGGCAGAGCACCCTGTCGACATCGATGCGGATCCCCATCAGGCACCTGCCCGCTCGCGGCGCCGGTAGCGCACGACGCAGGGCTGTTCGAGCTGCACGACCATCTTGGAGTGGTCGTTGCGGTACGTCTCGGGCGGCTGGGCCATCTCGAAGGTCCAGTCCTGCAGCAGGATCGAGAAGATCGCCTTCAGCTGCATCATGGCGAACGCAGCCCCGACGCAGCGGTGTCGGCCGGCGCCGAACGGGATCCAGTTCCACGGGTTGTCCAGGTCATCATGGCGGGGCTCGATGTAGCGGGCGGGGTCGAAGGCCTCGTTGTCGTCGAACGCGTCGGGCAATCGGTTGGAGACCGCAGGCGAGGCTGCCACGAGCTTGCCCGGCTCGATCGTGATGTCGCCCACATGAACCGGCTGCATCGCGAGCCGCATGAGGATGATCAGCGGTGGGTGCAGCCGCAGCGCCTCCTTGACCGACGACTCAAGCTTCGGGATCTCGCGCAGCGCCTGATAGGTGACGTCGGACTCCTCTGCGTAGAGCTCGTCGAGCTCGACCACGACTCCGTCCATCCAGTCGGGGTTGCGGAGCAGCTCGATGAGGGTCCAGGCGGCAGTGCCCGAGGTGGTGTGGTGGCCGGCGAACATCATCGAGATGAACATGCCGGTGATCTGGTCGGCGCTGAACTGCGGGTTGCCTTCCTCGTCGCGAACCGACAGGAGCACGTCGACGAGATCCATGTCGTCCTTGTCGGGCTTCGGCTCCGACAGGCGCCGGTCCTTGATCAACTCGATCCGCTGCACCAGCGCCACCCTCGCCGCGTCGCGGCGGCGGAAGCTCTCTATGTCCATGTAGGGGTCCACATATGCAAGCGCATCCGTGCCGCGCTCCAGGTCATGGAACAGTTCCGCGTAGGTGGCATCGAGTTCGTCGCGGAACTTCTTGCCGATGAGGCAGGCGGATGAGGTGTAGATGAACAGCTCGGCGAACCAGTCGAGCAGGTCGATCTCTCCCTCGTCGCCCCACTCGGACAGCATTGCCTCGACCTCGGCCTGGATCGTCTCGGCATGGCCCCGCATGAACTTGTCGCGAAGCGACTGGTTGTGCAGCATCCGCGACCGCTCCTCGGGGGAGGCGTCGAAGACCACACCCTCACCGAACACCGGGGTCATGAACGGATAGGCCTCGGCCTGGTTCAGCTCTTCCTCGGTAGCGCGGAAGAACACCTCGTTGGCGTCCGCGCCGGAGACCAGGACGACCTCCTTGTCGGCGATGCGCAGTTCCCCGACGTCGCCGCACTCGTCGCGTGTGCGCTGCATCAGCCCGATCGGATCGGTGCGGAGCTCCTCGAGGTGACCGGTCTCGTCGTCGCCGCCGGAGACCATCGGTGGTCGCGTCACAGTTCCCATAACCCACCCCGGCGCATCGCGCACGGGCCATCCATGCGCCCCCAAGGGCCTCACTGCCGGAACTTTACACATGTAAGAACCCGTGTCAAGATCGACACGCGTGACTGACCGGGACACTGACACCGAGGACACCGAGGACACCGACGCCGGCGATGGACCCGCGACGGCCATCGCAGACGGGGTCATGACGCGCCAGCACATGTCGGCGCGCCAACAGGCGACCGTGCAGTCACTCCTCGACGCCGCCGAGCGTGTCCTTCGCGAACGGGGATACGACGACCTCACACTCCGGCTGGTCGCCAGCGAGGCGGACGTCACCCACACCACCGCCTACACCTACTTCTCCTCCAAGGCCCACCTGGTGGCCGAGGTCTTCTGGCGTCGGCTGCGCCAGATACCTCATCCCGAACACGACCCCCGGGGCTCGCTGCCAGAGCGGGTTGACGCAGCACTGCGAGAGCCCGGACTGGCTCTCAGCGACGAACCCGAACTGGCCCAGGGCGCCCTCGCGGCTCTCCTCTCGAGTGACCCCGATGCCCAACGGGTCCGGGACCGTGTCGGGCTCGACCTCGCAGGTCGGCTCGGCACGGCTTTCGGCGACGAGGTTGACCCCGGGGTCGCCGACACCTTGTTGCTCGCGTTCAGCGGCGCCATGCTGCAGGCCGGCATGGGCTACTTCGAGTTCGATGGCGTCGTCAGCCGAGTTAGTACCGCAGCGGAGCTCGTGGGCGGGCCCTTGAGGACGCCCGCTGCCAGGTGAGCACCGAGGCCGGCTGCCGCTTCGCCAAGCTGTCAACAGCGATGGTCGCCTTGGTGCTGACCGTCCTGGCCGCTCTCGGTTGCTCCGCCAGCGACGAGAGTGCCAGCCCGGGCCAGCGGCGCCAGACGGCGGGGCCGGAGGCGGGGACGGGTGAACTGGAGGGTCAGCCGACGTCGCTGCAGCCGGGGGCCGGACTGCTGCTCGGCACGCCGATTCACGGCGGCGACTTCGCCGACCCCTACGTACTCGCCGCCGGGGACGCCTTCTACGCCTACAGCACCAACACAACGGACGCGAACGTGCCGGTGATGGTCGTGCGCAATTCCCCCACGGCCCGCTATGTGGGCGACGCCTTGCCGCAGCTCCCGCAGTGGAGCGAGCCCGGCTTCGTCTGGGCGCCGGCTGTGCTGGCCCTCGACGACCGATACGTCCTCTACTACTCGACGCGCCTCGCCGGCACCTCCACCCAATGCATCTCGAGCGCTGTGGCCGAGGATCCCGTCGGGCCGTTCGTGGATGACTCGAGCGAGCCGCTGGTCTGCCAGAAGGACCTGGGGGGTTCGATCGACCCGTCGATCCTCACCGACCGTTCCGGTCGGCATTGGCTTCTGTTCAAGAACGATGGCAACTGCTGTGCGGCGCCGACCTCCATCTGGTCACAACAGCTCGGCGCCGACGGCAGGACCCTGATCGGCCAGCCTTCAGAGCTACTGACCGCCGAGCAGGGTTGGGAGGGCGAACTCATCGAGGCCCCCTCGATGGTCGTCACCGACGACGGCTACGTGCTCTTCTACTCCGCGAATGCCTGGGACAGTGAGCGGTACGCAATCGGAGTGGCCCGATGCGACTCGCCTTCGGGTCCCTGCGAACGGATCCAGTCCGACCCCTGGATGGCCTCCACCCTGTTCGCCCACGGACCCGGTGGCCAGGAGTTCTTCGAGGCGCTCGGCGATGTATGGATGGTGTACCACGGCTGGGAGAGCCCCGACGCGGCCGGCCCGGGCGGCATACGGCGGCTCCATGTGGACGTCGTCGACTTCGACGGCGACGTGCCCCAGCGGGTGGGTGCCCGCAACGCCGGACTTCTGCTGGCGGCCGTGGTGACCGCGATTCTCATCGCAGTGCTCGCCATCTGGTACGGCGTGCTGCGTCGGCGTCGGCCTCGCCCCGCGGTTTCGAAGTAGCCCACGAGTTGTCCAGACAGCGACGATCCGGCCAGGGCGGTCTGCTCAGGAGCGACGAACCGGAACTCGCCCGGGCCGCCGCCCGACCCGCACGGCTTCTCTCCGGGCCCCTGCTCCCATCAGCCAGCTAGGGTCCGAGCGTCGAGCGCATGGGAGCGTGACATGGGAATCAGACGAGTCGTCACCGGCCACAACGGCGAGGGGAAGGCCGTGTTCGCGAGCGACGAGGTGGTGGAACCGATCACCAGCGCGATCGTGCCGGGCTATGAGTTCTTCCGCCTCTGGGGCAGCGACGAGCCGTGCCGGTTTCCTGACTCCGGATCGAAGCCGGATGCTTCGCTGTACTTCCCTCCGGTGGGAGGTTTCAGGTTCGGGTTGTTCACGGTGCCACCCGAAGTGGAAGCCGAACTTGGTGATGTCGACTTCGAGGCTGCGCTCGCGGAGATGGAGGAGAAGCTTCCGGGAATGGCCGGCCACATGGAGGCCGAGAACCCCGGCATGCACACGACTGCGACGGTCGACTATGAGTTCGTGGTCTCCGGACGCGCCCTGCTCGAACTGGACGACGGCGCGACCGTCGAGGTGGGACCAGGCGACACGATCGTCCAGAACGGAACCCGTCATCGTTGGCAGAACCCGTTCGACGAGCCTTGCCGTATGGTCGTGGTGCTCCTGGGAGCCCACCACGAGGCCATGCCCGATCCGTAGCGGTTCAGGTATCCGGCTTCGCCGAAGACGTGCTGTCCAGCGGTTGTTGCAGCGCTAAGGGGCGTGGCAGCGTGCGCAGGTACCTATCACGTCGAGTCGGTGGTCCTCCGCCACGAAGCCCTGTTGCTTCGATGCGCGATCGAGGCGCTTCGTCAGGTCGTCCTCGAAGGAAGGAGGCAGGGTGAAGTCCGTCACCTGGCCACAGGCCGTACAGATCAGGTGGTGATGGTGCTCGGTCAGCTCCTGGGAAAGCTCGAAGCGGGCGAAGTCATCGGAGGTGACGATCCGGTTGACTGCCTCGGCCTGCTCGAGAATCGCCATGTTCCTGTAGGCGGAACTCTGGGGCATCGACGGCTCGGTCTCGAGCACCTGGTGGATCGTGACCGGCTGATCTGACCCTGCGAGGATCTCGACCAGCGACCGCCGCTTGGTTGTGTAGCGCTGGCCGGCTCGTCGCAGGCGTGCGGCGACGAGCTCGTGCAGCTCCTCGGAGGACATGGGACGAGAGTACATCCGCCCTGTCAACGAGATGCCGTCCGGGCAGGTCAGTGATCGTGGTCGTGGTGGGGATCGTCGAGGAGCACCGATCCGCCGTCGACCCTGACCAGCCTGTTGCCGTAGGCCTCGCGGAGTACCTCGGTGTCGAGTACCTCCTTCGGCGTGCCGAAGGCGACGAGCTTGGTCGCCACCAGCATCACCAGGTCGCACCGGCGGGCGTCATCGAGGTCATGCGTGGACACGACGACAGTCCTGCGCGCGGCCCGCTCGTCTGCCACGATCGACCAGATCCGGTCCCGTGATGCGATGTCGAGTCCGGTGAGCGGCTCATCCAACAGCAGCAGATCCGATTCCTGGGCGAGCCCCTGGGCAACCAGCACACGTTGGCGTTGACCACCGGACAGCTCGCTGAGCTGCCTGTTGACGAGTAGCCCCAGCTCCAGGCGATCGATGGCGGCTTCCACCAGCTGTCTGTCCGCGGCCTTGAACCTGCCTGCCAAGCCAAGGCGCTGGTAGCGGGCCATCCTCACCGCCTCACCGACGCTCAGCGGCAGTCCCGCCTCGAGATCGGTGCTCTGCAAGACGAGCGCCACCCCACCGGGGGAGTCCAGCGCCGGGACGTGGATCTTCCCCCGCGTCGGCGTCACGAGACGTGCGGACGCGCGCAGGAAGGTTGACTTGCCCGATCCGTTCGGGCCGATGACCGCGGTGACGGTTCCCCGGGGGATCGACACATCCACCGAGTCGAGGGCAGTGACGGGCCCGTAGGCAACCGTCACCCGGTCGGCTTTGATTGCTGGTTCGTTCATTTGCGTATGTGGTTGGCGCTAGGCGACTTGGCGACAGTCTGTCCGGGCTCTAGTCTTAATCCATGATCAAGAGCGATTCTCATTCTAACTCCCAGTTTCGGGTCCGCGTCGGGTTGGTCGCCCTTCTCGGTGTTGCCGCCTTGCTTGGCGCCGCATGCGCCAGTGACGACGAGTCAGCGGACTCCGGCCAGTCCTCTGACGGGATGCCGACCGTCCTGGTGACCACCAGCATCCTCGGCGACGTCGTCTCCAACCTCCTCGGCGACGCTGCCACGGTCGAGACGCTCATGCCGATGGGGGCGGACCCCCACGAGTTCCAGGCATCGGCACAACAGGTCGAAGCGATGGTCTCGGCCGACGTCCTCGTCACCAACGGTGCAGGCTTCGAAGAGGGCCTCGAACAGAACATCGAGGCGGCCGAGGGCGACGGCACCCCCGTATGCGTCGCCATCGATTCGGTGGACACGATCGAGTACGCCGACAGCGGCCACTCCGACGACAAGAGCCACTCCGACGACGAGGGCCACTCCGACGACGACGGCCACTCCGACGACGACGGCCACTCCGACGACGACGGCCACTCCGACGACGACGGCCACTCCGACGACGACGGCCACTCCGACGACGACGGCCACTCCGACGACGAGGATCACTCCCACGACCACTCCGGAGATGACCCCCACTTCTTCACCGACCCGGCCCGCATGGCCGCGGCGGCCGAGGGCATCGCCGATTGCATCATCGACGCGGTCCCGGCGCTGGACACCGAAGAGGTACAGACCTCGGTTGACGCCTACGTCGCCGAGCTGGAAGCGCTGGACGCCGAAGTGGAGGAAGTCCTGGCCGGGATCCCCGAAGAGCGCAAGGTCCTCGTCACCAACCACGAGGTGTTCGGCTACTTCGCCGACCGCTACGGGTTCGAGGTGGCCGGCGCAGTGATTCCCTCGCTGTCGACCCAGTCCGAGGCAAGCGCCGCCGACCTGGCAGAACTGGCCGAGCTGCTCGAGACCGAAGGCGTTCCCGCAGTGTTCGCCGACACCTCCTCACCCAATCAGCTCGCAGAGGCGCTCGCCTCCGAAGCCGGCGGGGTGCAGGTAGTGGAGCTGTTCAGCGAGTCCCTCGGTCCAGATGGTGGCGAGACCTACGTCGTCATGGTGCGCTCCAACGCCGAACGAATTGCAGAAGCGCTGGCGTAACGATCCCATGCCGCGCGGCTGATCGGCGAGGATGGCTCAATGGATTGGTTCACCGAGGCCTTCGAGCCACAGTTCATGCAGAGGGCGCTGCTCGCCGGAATCCTGGCCTCCGTAGCGTGCTCCGTGGCGGGCACCTGGGTTGTGGTGCGCGGCCTGGCCTTCCTGGGTGACGCCCTGGCCCACGGGGTGATCCCGGGCCTGGCACTGGCCGTGCTGTGGGGATTCAACCCCGTGGTCGGGGCGCTGGCGGCTGCTCTCGTGATGACCCTGGCAGTCACGGTGGTGAGCAGTCGAACGAACCTGCGGGAGGACACGGGCATCGGCCTGCTGTTCGTGGGCATGCTTGCCCTCGGAGTGATCATCGTGTCCAAGTCGACGTCATTCGCGACGAGTGTCACCAACCTGCTCTTCGGTGAGGTGCTCGGCGTGACGGCGAGCGACTTGCGTGTTCAGGCCGTGGCAGCAGGTGCGGTGGTGACGGCCGGCATCGTCCTGTACAGGCCGATGCTGGCCCTGGCCTTCAACCAGGACAAGGCCGCGACGCTCCGCATGCGTCCGGTGGCCGCCCATGCCGCGCTGATGGTCATGCTGGCGGTGGCGATCGTCGCTTCCTTCCAGGCGATCGGAACCCTGCTGGTGTTCGGGCTGCTCATCGGGCCCCCGGCCACAGCGATGCTGCTCGTGCGACGTGTGTCGGCGGTGATGGTCGCGTCGGTCGTGATCGGCGCGATCTGCGTGACCCTCGGCCTGGCCATCAGCTTCCACCACGGGACAGCCGGCGGAGCCACGATCGCCGGGTTGTCGGTGCTGGCGTTCTTCTTGGTGTTCACGGTGAAGGAACTGTCTGCAGCCATTCGCAGGATGGGCAGCAGTTCCTTTCCACAGACTCCTGAGGAACCGGCTTGAGCTCGCCCGTGAGCCGTGTGCGAATCCCGTTCCGAGCAACCAGTCGGAGCTGATGACCTCCGCTCGTGAACTGAACCGACGCGAGTGGGCTCCGGCCGAGTACGTGCTGTGGGCATGCCTGGGGCTCATCGCAGTGCGGGGCCTGCTGACCGACTATGTCGACGGTCCAGCAGTACAGACCTGGTTCACGATCTTCATCTCGATCAGCCTCCAGGCGATGCCCTTCCTGGTCATGGGCGTGGTGCTCAGTGGCTTCGTGGCCGCCTACGTCCGTCCAGGAGCAATCGCCAGGCTGCTGCCATCGGACACGCGGGCTGCAGTTCCTGTGGCCGGCCTCTCAGGACTGGCCCTTCCAGGCTGCGAGTGCGGTTCGGTGCCGGTGGCCGGCCGGCTGGTGGCGCACGGTGTCGCGCCCCCGGCGGCGCTCACCTTCCTGCTTGCGGCACCGGCCATCAACCCGATCGTTCTGATCTCCACGGCCGTGGCGTTTCCCGGGATGCCCGAAATGGTCGTGGCACGCTTCCTTGCATCCCTCCTCGCCGCGATCATGGTAGGCCTGATCTGGGTTCGCATTGGTCGTGACCAATGGGTCGAGCGGGCGTTGCGCCAGAAGCTGCCCGAAGGCACTCGATGGGAGGTGTTCACCTCGACCGCCTCGCACGACCTGCTCCACGCGGGCGGCTACCTGGTCGTGGGGGCCCTGGCTGCCGCGACCCTGCAGGTGGTTGTGCCCAGTTCCGTACTCGACGCGATCGGAGGGGCGGGCGTCGCCTCGATCATCGTCATGGCACTTCTGGCCTTCTTCCTGTCGATCTGCAGCGAGGCAGACGCGTTCGTGGCTGCTGGCCTCACACAGTTCTCGCTCACCTCTCGGCTCGTGTTTCTCGTCGTCGGACCGATGGTTGACATGAAGCTGGTCGCGATGCAGACCGGCGTGTTCGGTGCGGCCATGTCGCGGAGGTTCGCGCCGCTCACCTTCGTTGTTGCCATCGGCTCCGGGGTCGTCGTGGGAAGCCTGCTGCTGTGAGGGCTCTGGACCGGGGCATCCTGGTGCTGTTCCCGGCTGTGCTCCTGATCCGGCTGGGCGCCACCGACGACCACCTGCTGTACGTCAAGGGTTCGATGGGCCGCTGGCTGGTGCTGAGCGGCTCGGTCCTGCTGGTCCTGGCGTTCTCGCAGTTGCGTATCGCAATCAGGCAGCGAGGCAACCGAGCTGAACCCACAGCCGACACCGAGTCCCACTCGCACCGGGAGAACTGGATCTCCTACCTGCTGGTTCTACCCGCCCTCGCCGTGTTCGTGGTCCCGCTTGCTCCACTCGGCTCGTACGCGGTCGCGGGCCAATCGTCGCGGCAGCTGCCCGAGCCTGTCGACACCACCTACCCGCCTCCCCCGGAGCCGACCAACGGTGCGATCGACCTGACCCTCTCGGAGTTCACCTACCGCGTGAACTACGACGACGACCGACAGCTCGAGGGCGAACCGGTGCGGCTCACGGGGTTCGTCGCCGATCCGACAGGCGAGGACTTCCTGCTGACCAGGTTCGCCCTCTCGTGCTGCGCGGCGGACGGGCTACCGGTTCAGGTGAGGGTGCAGGGGGTGGCACCTCCCGAGGACTCCTGGGTCACGGTCGTCGGGACCTGGGTACCCGCTGCCGAGGACCCGGAGGCGGACGTTCCCATGCCGGAGATGCTGGCGGAGTCCGTCACCCCGATCGACCAGCCGCGCGAACCGTACGAGTGAGACCACGAATGGACCCTCTGCGTGGCGATCCTGCGGGCCAACAGGCCGTGGCGGGGTGCCACCGTCCTTGCGATCACGAAGATGGTGGCCAGGACAAGGACGATGTTGGCGCCCACGGGGAGGTCGTAGCACCACGACAGGTATATGCCGGCGACAGCCCCAGCGAAGGTTGCCTCCAGCTTCATCGCTTCTCGGTCCTGGGCCTCATGCAGCATCTCTCGCTCGCGAACGTCGACGAACTGATCGATCACTTCGTCTGGGGTCGTCGGACCTTTGGGTTCGGTGTTGACCTCTTGGAAATGAGCGGGCTCGGAGCCAACCCATCGCAGCGGAGCGGTCACCTTCCTCCAGAGCCTCGCCGATGACCGCCAGCGCCATGGCGTCCATCTCGCGAACCCGATATTGCAGCTCCTGGGCTCGGCTCTGTCGCTGCTGCTTCAACTCGGCGATGAATGCCGGGTGCTTATTGCGCCATCGATTGACGGTCTCGCAGGCGACGCCTGCAGCCTCGGCGGCTTCCTGTTGAGTGCCATCGAGGCCTTCACCCAGCGCCTCGCCCCTCGCGGCGTCGGTCGGCCCTGGCGGTAGCCGCCGAGCCCAGGCGTTTCCTCCGCTGCACGAACTCGGTCGCTCGACTGTGCTGGCTCCGCGTTGGCCGCTTGGGGGAAGCTGGCTCGGCCAGTCGAAGGCCCAGTCGACCGTCTCAACCCGAGACGAACCGATCCTGTTTCGATCATCGCCCGCATCCTCGCCGGCTACGGTCCGGGCACTTCTGGCCGGGTTCAGCACCCTGGTCCCGAGGTTCGCAAACGTTGACGTGATCGTTAATTCACGATTGGCTGTACTATGCCGGAGTGGATACTGCTTCCCCTACGACCGCCTCGATCGAGGACTCCCACGAGCTGGACACGCTCGAGCGCGTCGGGACCGCCCTGGCCGACACCACCCGTCGGCAGATCCTGCTGCAGCTGACAACCGGCCCCACCTATCCAGCAGAGCTCGCGGACCGTCTGGGCGTCGGACGGACCAACATCTCGAACCACCTCACCTGCCTACGCGGATGTGGGCTCGTGACCGCCACACGCGAGGGCCGACAGGTCCGCTACGACCTCGCCTCCCCCGAGCTCGCCCAGGCCCTGCTCGAGCTAGCCGGACTGGCGCTCACCGTCGACCACGCCCACGAGGACCTCGATGGCCGGGCCTGAGAGACGCATGATCGAGCTATCTCCGCCGACGACCGGCGTGATCCGCGACGTGCGCCAACGCGCCGTCCGCCAGGCCTGGGTGCTCAACATCGCGACGATCGGCTGGAACACCATCGAGGGCGCTGTTGCGCTCGCGGCGGGGATCGTCGCAGGGTCGGTGAGCCTCGTCGGGTTCGGAATGGACTCGGCCATCGAGGTCTCCGCAGCGCTCATCCTGACCTGGCGGCTCCGCCAGGAACGGCGTGGCGTGTGCACCCAGCCCGCCGACGCCCGCGCCACCAAGGCGATCGCGCTGAGCTTCGCCGCGCTCGCGACCTACGTTGCCGTGGACGCCACGACCGACCTTCTGAACGGCACCAAGCCCGAGGCAAGCACCATCGGCCTCGCGCTGGCCGCGGTGTCGCTGCTCGTCATGCCGCTGCTGGCCCGGGCGAAGGCCCGCCTCGCACCGCTGCTGGGGTCGGCCGCCGCCAAGGCGGACGCCGCACAGACCAACCTCTGTGCGCTGCTCTCGGCTGTCGTGCTCATCGGCATCGGAGCCAACTGGGCACTCGGCTGGTGGTGGGCGGACCCGCTGGCCGGACTCGCCATCGCCGCATTCGCTGCAGTCGAAGCGGTCCGGACGTGGCGCGCCGAATCACTCGCCGACACCTGCTGCGCCTGAGGCGGCCTCAGTTGCGGAGTCAGTGCTCGTCGTAGTGGTCGCCGTGCGCCGCGTGACGGTGGCCGTCGTGCAGGTAGTCCACGTGGTCACCGTGCTGGACGGCGACATGGCCGCAGGTCGACTCGCTAGGGCTGGTCCACAGGCAGAGGTGCTGGTCCTCGAAAAGTACTGCGGCCAGGGTGGAGAGAGCATCGATGATCTCCGCAGCCTGTGTGAGTCTCTGCGGGACCTGGGCGACGGTCGCTTCGTAGCCTGCCATCATGCCTGACTGCGCCACTTGCATGACGTGGCCCTGGGCCATGTAGGACTATCTCCATGGAACAGATCGGGATCGATGCGCGCGGGATGAGGTTCACGGCCTTGGCGGCCGGGCCAGAGAGCGGTCCGCTGGTACTGCTGTTGCACGGGCTGCCCCGTAACAGCTGGGAATGGCATCACCAGATCCCACCGATGGCCGAGATGGGCTTCCGTGTGGTGGCCCACGACCTTCGGGGATTCTGTGAGGGCGCCCGCCCGGCGGGCGTGGAGGCGTACCACCTCGACGAATACATCGCTGACACACTCGCAATTGCAGATGCCCTGGCGGGTCCCGGCGCCCGGTTCCACCTGATGGGCACCAGCATCGGGTCGAGCATCGCCTGGGGCCTCGCGGCGAAACACCCGCATCGGGTCCGGTCATTGGTGGGCATCAACATTCCCCATCCGGGCGCGATCAAGGAGGCGATGGCTGCGTCGACGAGCAACGCGGAGGACCAGGGCGATCGATTCTCGTACTTCCGCGAGGCAGCCAGGGAGGGAAACGAACGTGCGATGTTCGACAGGATGCTCCAGGTGCAGGCAGTGCCCCCCGAGGAGAGCGAGCCCTACCGTCGTGCCCTCGATAGCGACGAGGCGCTGCGGGCCGTCTACAACTGGTACCGGGCCATTCCTTTGTGGGCCGGTGAGGACCTCGACCCCGTCGAGGTGCCGACGACCTTCATCTGGCCACCCGGCTCTGAGAACGTCTCGAGATCATCGGTGGACGCCAACGCCAACTGGGTGACCGGACCGTACTGGCTCGAGATCGTCGAGGATGCCCACCAGCCGATCCTGCAGGCCGAACCCGAGAGGCTCACCGAACTCGTGGTCACCCACCTGAGAGATCGGACGCAAAGGACCCCAGAGCCCTGACATTCGACATCCCTCGCGTGCGGGTGGCGTGCCGATAGATGGGTGAAGAAGCCGAGTAGCCAGAATGAGAACGGCGGGTCCGATGAGGCCATCCGGCGCCATACCCGTCGCCGAGGTCTGATCCAGCCCACGCCGGAATCGCATGACAGGACAACTCCCGTCATTCCGCCGGGGCGATTTCGAGTCTCCAGTCGGGTGCAACGGTGGTGGCGATGACGATGCGCCCACCGTCCACGCCATGTTCGGTCAACGATTCCAGTCCAGCGGTCGAGACGGCGTGGGTGTCTGAGCCCGTAGGTGTCCATACGACGACCTCGACGCCGACCGGCGCGCCGGCGGCCTCCACTGTCAACTCGCCGGTGTCGGGATCGCTTACCAGGTCTGTGATGCGCCCGGGAGTGGCCCGCGGGTAGGCGCGTCCGAGCACCGACAGGAAAGCCTCGTTGGGGCCGAGATCGACGTCGGTGGGACAGCCGACGACGTTGAGGTGCACCACCTCACCCTCGACCGGTTCACCCCACGTCACGTGGTGGGGGTCGCCACAGACCTGGCGCCACTGCCACCAGGCCCCGCCCAGCGCGTGGGTGTCCTCGGCGGCGGCGTACCGGTGCACCTTGGCGAGGGTCTCGTCACTTGTGTCCCAGAACCCGTACTCGCCGATCCAGGTCGCTACGCCGAGGCCCTCGGACACGCCCAGGAAGAGGTCGAAGGTCTCCTCGATGGTGAGTCCGAGCGTGTCGATCGACTCGGCGTAGTTGTGGGGTGCGGCCACGATGCCGATGGTCTCGACTCCAGCCGCCGCAGGGTCGGGGATGATGGGGCCGAGAGTCGGGTCACCAGCCGGTACGGCCGGTTCGACGAAGATGAGGTGTGCGAAGGGGGCGCCGTCCTCCGCCGAGCGGATCGCGTCGATCGTCTCCGCCAGCAACCCCTCGTAGAGCGGCTGCAGTGCGGCGGCGGGACGGGACACTTCGGGTTCGTTGATCAGGTCGTAGCCCGCAACCTCTGCCCGGCCGGCGAAGCGCTCGGCGATGGCGGCCCAGGAGGCCACGAATCGCTGACGGATGCCGTCGGTGTCGTCGTAGAAGTGGTTCCACGCAGCAATCACCGCCGGCGCGGAGTTGCGGTCACCGGTCACGCAGGTGGAGAGATCGTCGGTGATGGTCGCCCACTCCGGAGCACCGTCCCAGCCCTTGCCGGGCCGAGCGGTGGGATCACCGCCGCATTCTGCGGCGTCCTCGGTGGCGATGAATGCCGAGTAGGCATCCTGGTGCATGTCGATGACTGTGTAGATGCCCTGATCGCCCGCAGCCGTCACGTACGCGTCGACGTCGTCGAGGTAGGCCTGGTCGATCCGGCCACGCTCGGGCTCGACACGTGACCAGTTGATGATCAGCCGAACCACCGAGAAGCCCCGCCGAGCCATCTCCTCCCAATCTGCATCCGTGGCGGGCGCAGTCGGCGGGTGGTCGGGGTCGCCCTGCCAGTACTCGCCGAGCGAGTTGAGGTTCGCGCCCCGCAACAGCACTTCACGACCGAGGTCGTCGACGATGCGCCGGTCGTCAGAGGTCCCCAACGGGCGTAGGTCGACGATCTGCGCCGTGGTCGAGTCGCCTCGACCGTCGAGTTCCTTGGTGGGAGTAGCGACACCCGACGCCGCCGGGTCGGTCGCTGCACCCTCGTCGCTGGTGCACGCCAACGCCATGAACGCGACGAGAGCGACCGGCACCAAGACCCCCAGGAGACAGCGATTCCACATCGGTCGCAACCTAGCCAGCGGAACGGCGACAGTCAGCCGCCTGGCTGCTCGCGCAGAGCGGTCGGCGCTCTGCGGACTGTGGAGCGGCCGACGCCTTCCGGCGATGCCGCGTCGCAGAGCCGGTCGCGATGAGGATCTCGGCGCTATTGCCTGGAGATCTCGGCGTCGTAGCGGGCCCGCGCGTTGGCCTCGCGCTCGCGCTCCGAACGCGTCCTGTCGACATCCACGGTGAGCTCGTGCAGGGTTCCCCTGAAGGGAAAGCGCCCGGTGTACTCGGTGCTGACCGCCGAGTTGGTGCCCCTGCCCACGTCCGCGCCCACAGAGGACATCATTCTCATGATCCAGGGGATCTCGGAGTAGCCGTGCCGCTCGTCGCCGATGCGCAGCTCCACGGACCCGGTGCGGCGGCCGGTGCGGTCGAAGCGAACCGTGAGCTCGGTTGCGTCCGTTGGCAGGTCGATGTCGGACACGACGAGGGTGTGGTCACCGAAGGCGTTGTAGTCGAAGCAGAGCCGGTCGTCCTTGACGAAGAACGCGTACCCCGAGTTCTGGGTGCCGGTGGTGAACAGCACGCCGTCATCACCGGGGTCCCGTGACACGGTGGCGGTCATGGTCCAGGACCGGCCCGCAACCGCGGGAGCGACCTCGGCAGGCAGGTGTGAGATCGGTGGCAGGTAGCGGTAGCGGTGGCTTTGGTGTGGGGTGTGTGGGCGGTGGGGTGTGCTGAACAGCTCGAGTGTGCGCAGGTCGAATGGGAGTCCGCCATGGCGCTCCATCTCCTCCCACCACAACTCGATCAGGTGGGCGACCTTGTCGCGATGCTCCGACGCGAGGTCGTTGCACTCCGAGAAGTCATCCGGCAGGTAGTACAGCTCCCAGACGTCGGCGTCGGCGTCGGCCGGCGCGTTGAACAGGTCGCGACGCGTGACTGCCTTCCAGCCGTCCTCGACGATCCCGCGGTGCCCCATCATCTCGAAGTACTGCAGGTTGCGTGTGGTCGGCGCCGAGGCGTCCTCGAGCGCGTACGACATCGGCGTGCCTGCGATCGGGATCTGCTCATGACCGTCGTAGGTGTCGCGTGGGGTTATGCCGAGCGCCTCGTACACGGTCGGCGCGATGTCGATCACATGGTGGAACTGGTGGCGCAGCTCCCCCTCCGCCTCGATCCCCGCGGGCCAGTGGACGATCAGCGGTGAGCGCACCCCACCGCCATGGGTGTTCTGCTTGTACCACTTGTTGGGACAGTTGCCGGCCTGGGCCCAACCCCACGGATAGTTGGTGTGCGAGTCAGGCCCACCGATGTCCTCGAGGCCGTGCATCATGTCGTCCGCCGCGTCGAAGCGCATGTTGAAGAACATCATCTCGTGCAGCTGGCCATTGGGCCCGCCCTCCTGTGACGCCCCGTTGTCGGAGGTCAGCAGGATGAGTGTGTCGTCGAGCTCACCGAGCGCTTCGAGCTCGTCGAGCAGGCGGCCGAGCTGGGCATCGGTGTGGTCGAGGAAGGCCGCGAACGCCTCTTGGAAGCGGGCGAACAGCGTGCGCTCGTTCTCCGAGAGGTCCGCCCATGCGTTCACGCCGGGATTGCGAGGCGCGAGCTGGGTGCCCTCGGGGATGATGCCCATCTCGCGCTGGCGCTCGAACCAACGCTCCCGGAACGAGTCCCACCCCTCGTCGAACGCCCCCCGGTACTTGGCCAGGTACTCCTCGGGAGCCTGGTGGGGTGCGTGCATCGCACCGAGGGACACGTAGCCGAAGAAGGGTCGGTCCGGCCGCACCGACTTGGAGTCCCGGATGAATCCGATCGCCCGGTCCATCAGGTCCTCGGTCAGGTGGTAGCCCTCCTCCGCCGTGGCAGGTGGGTCGACGTGGTGCTGGTCGTAGGTGAGCTCGGGATGGAACTGGTCGGTCTCACCCTGCAGGAACCCATAGAACCGGTCGAAGCCCCGCTGGGTTGGCCACTGGTCGAACGGGCCCGCAGCCGAGGCATCCTCCATGTTCACCAAGTGCCACTTGCCCACCGCCCACGTGCCATACCCCTCGGCGCGCAACACCTCCGCCATCGTCGCCGCGTTGTGGGTCACCTCGCCGGTCTGGGACGGGAAGCCCGACTGCATGTTGCCCACCGCGCGCATGCCCACCGTATGGTGGTTCCGGCCCGTCAGCAACGAGGCACGCGTCGGCGAGCACAACGGCGTGACGTGGAAGTTCGTGAACCGCACACCCCCGGCTGCGAGCCGGTCCGCGTTTGGCGTGTTCAGCGTGGAGCCGAAGCAGTTGAAGTGGCTGAAGCCGAGGTCGTCGTAGAGGACCACCAACACGTTCGGCGCCCCGTCACCCGGGTGGTCGACCGGTTTGAAGAATGGATCGGACTCCTCCAGCGTCCGTCCGGTCCGCCCCTCGAACCACTCGCGACCGGCGATCCTGGTAGCCATCCTCGCAACCCTCTCGTGTCTGGGGGGACCGTCCCCGTGTGCGGAACCTGACCCTGCAACCCTCGCCGCAACCGACCCTCGCCGCAACCGAACAACTACTGCTAGTATAGATGGCATATTGTCGTCGAGGGGGCCGGCCCGAGCATGCGGGACGATGCCGCCGACGACAAGGGGGTGAACGAGGTGTCCGACAGGAACACAGGCTCCAGCGCCGGCAGCACTCCGCGTTCGCGTGCGAGACCGCTCGTTGTGCCCCTGCTCGCATCACTCGTGATGCTTGCCACGGCATGCGGGAACGGAGACGAACCGGCGGCCTCGGGAGCCGACGAGACCACTGATCCGGGCGACCCGCAGTACGGAGGTTCGGCGACCTACGGCCTCGAGGCCGAGACATCGGGCGGCTGGTGCCTGCCCGAGGCCCAGCTGGCCATCTCGGGGCTCCAGGTAGCCAAGTCCATCTACGACACACTCACTGCGCCCAACGCTGATGGAGAGTTCGTACCCTTCCTCGCCGAGTCGATCGAGCCCAACGGAGACTTCACGCAGTGGACCATCACCCTTCCCGAGGGGGTCGTCTTCCATGACGGATCACCACTCACCCCTCAGGTGGTGAAGAACAACCTGGACGCCTTCACGGGCGCCTACCCAACCAGGACGCCACTGCTGACGCGCTTCGTTCTCGAGCCCATCGAGAGCGTCGAGGTGGTGGACGACTCGACCGTTCAGGTCACGACGAGCATCCCGTGGCCAGCACTTCCGGCGGCGCTGTACTCCGGCGGGCAGGCCGGAGTGATGGCTCAGGCCCAGCTGGACGATACCGAGACATGTGATCGGAACCTGATCGGTACCGGCCCGTTCATGTTGGAGGAGTGGGTCCCCAACGACCAGCTGACAGCAGTCCGCAACCCGGACTACTGGAGATCCGACGAGGACGGCAACCAGCTGCCCTTCCTCGACCGAGTCGTGTTCAGGCCCATTGTTGACGCATCCGCCCGGTCCAATGCCGTCGCAGCGGGCGACGTAGACCTCGCCCACTCCGCAGCCGCAACGGTGGGTGAGCTCTGGGAAGCTGACGCGGAGTCCGGAACCATCGCTCTGGTCCGCTCCGAGGAGTGCCCGGAGGTGAGGTATTCCCTACTGAACACGTCGAAGCCCCCGTTCGACAACCGTGACGCGCGTCTCGCTGCAGCTCACGCAATCGACCGGGATCGATTCAACGAGGTGCGCTACAACGGAAGTGTCGAGATGGCTTCGGGGCCGTTCGGACCAGGCAGCATCGGCCACCTCGATGACACCGGCTACCCGGACTTCGACCTCGAGCAGTCGGCACGCCATGCCGCGGCCTACGAGGAAGCGACGGGTGAGCAACTCAGCTTCACCTACGTCTACGGAGCCGACTCCGAGAACTCACAGGATGTCCAGCTCCTGCAGTCGATGTGGGACGAGGCCGACATCGATGTGCAGGTCCAGGGCGTCGAGCAGGCGGCCTTGATAAGCACGGTCATTGGCGGCGACTTCGACGCCGTGCTGTGGCGTCGCCACGGCGGCTGCGAGCCGGACACCAACTACGTCCAGTGGCAGACGGACTCCCGCTTGAACCTCGCCCGCATCCGGGACCCCGAGATCAGCGCCCTGCTCGACACCGGGCGCACATCCGGTGACCCGCAGGAGCGCCGGGCCGCCTACCAGCAGATCAACGAACGGTTCGGAAGCGAGGCGTACGGACTGTGGCAGGAATGGGTCACATGGAATGTTGCCACCGGCCCCGAGGTCCGTGGGGTGCTGGGGCCGAGGATGCCGGACGGGTCAGAACCGTCGGAGGAGCTCTCCGGGGGGCATCCGCTCAGCGGGGTGTGGATCTCGAGCTGAACCTCCGACCCTACGTGTGAAGGATGGCGCCGAGGCCTGTGACCAGCGTGCGTTCGGTCTCGACGGCAGTCATCCGGCGGTCCCGCCGGAGCAAGTCGATGGTGTCCAACTGTGTCAGCACATCACCCGCCGAAGCCACCGCCTCACGGTCCTGCCCCCGAAGCTCGGCCAGTTCAGGCTTGAACTGCTTGTCGAACTGCTCGCGCATGCGGCGACGATTCATGGCAAGGTCATCGCGCACCCGCTGGTGTCGGCCGGCATTGTGAACTGACGCGCGGTACACCGCTCCCACAACCTCGTAGCCACGGATCCTCATCTTCACGAACTCAGCGATCCGATGTTCGAGAGGACCCTGACCGATGGCCGACAGGTGGAACAGGCCTCCGGTGGTTTCCTGATGACGCTTGATGGCGGAGTCCACCAACTCGCCCGGATCTGCGAAGTACCGGTACAAGGATCTCAGCGAAAGACCCGATCGCCTGGACGCCTGCTCGATGGTGGGGAACATCGAGTCCTCCCCGAACATCTCGAGCACGACGTCCAGCACCGCATTCCGGTTGCGCTCCCGGCGGGCGACCCGGCCGTCCGCCGGCTCATCGGATTCGTCCGGTTCCTCGGTGTCGGCCAGATCAACCATCCCGCCTCACAGTACCGGCCGCCCGAGGAGGCCCGATGATGCCGACATCACCGCTCATGAAGGCCTGACAACCACGCCATCAGTGCCTCGGTGTACTGCTCCGGCAGGTCCTCCTGCAGGAAGTGGCCGCCGCCGGCAAGGATCTCATGCGGCTGACCCTGGGCACCCGGGATCCGCTCCAAAATCGGCTTCCAGCCGTCAGGAGCGACCACGTCCAAGCCACCGAAGATCGTGACAACCGGCTTCTCGAAACGCTCCAGCGAGCGCCAGGCCTCGTAGTTGTCGGCGTACATCGGGTTGTCCGGTCGGGTCGGGAGCAACTGCGTGAAGGCCCGACTGCCGACAGTCAGTGAGTCGTCCGGGTAGGGGGCGCGGTACGCCTCGACCAGGGCCTGCGAAGGCTCAGTGGCCATGACCATCGGCAACAGCGACCATGGTTCCCATCTCGGTGCGCTGGCTGCGAAGGCCTGGAAGTCCGCAAAGGGGCCTGCGGCCTCGATCTTCTCGGGAAGTGGCTCAGCCATGTCGCGCCAGGGCAGCCCCGTGTTGGTAATGGCCATCGCCGCCACCCGATCGGGATTCTCCGCAGCGATGCGCATGCCGATGATCCCGCCCCAGTCGTGCAGTACGAAAGTCGGTGCAGCAAGTTGCAGCTGATCGAACAGCAGCGCACGGATCCACTCGACATGGCGGGCGACGGTGTAGTCGGACATGTCCGAGGGCTTGTCGGAGAGCCCCATTCCGACCAGGTCAGGTGCGATGGACCGAAAGCCGGCCGCGGATGCCGCCTTGATCTGTTCGCGCCACACATAGGACCACGAAGGGTTCCCATGCAGGAAGACGACCGGGTGGCCTTCTTGGCTTCCCTCGTCGACGACGTGGATCCGGATCTCCTGGCCGTCTCCTGATGGAACGGTCGCGTAGCGGCGGTGGAAGTCATAGCCGGGAAGGCCATCTGCCACCTCGTCGGGAGTCTGGAGAATCTGCATTGGGCTCCGATCAGGGTTCGGGCTCTTCGGTCCTTGTCCATGGGAGTGGCCGGTTCCGCGCGCTCAACCCATTCGGAACCGGGGATTCGTTGCGGATTCCATGTCACGGTTGCGCAGGCGGTAGCGGGTCTCGGTGACCGGATGGGTGATGATCCAGAAGTTGTTCTGACGTATTGCGTACACGGCCTTGCCGGCCACATCTGAGGGTGCCATCGCCTTGCTGCCCATGAACTCCTCGATCTTCTCCAGGGGCACTGGGCGCGGGCGGGGCAGGCCCAGTTCTGCCGGTGCGTTGCGTGTCGATTCGAAGATCTGCGTGTCGACGAGTTCAGGACACAGCACCGACACACCCACACCGGTGCCATCGAGCTCCATCGCCAACGATTCTGACAATCCCACCACCGCGTATTTCGACGCGTGGTAGGAGCCGAGCATCGGGGTGCTGCACAGGCCGGCCTCGGAGGACGTGTTGACGATGTGACCCTCACCCTGTTCGACCATCAGCGGGCCGAACTCGCTGCAGCCGTAGGCCGCGCCGAGGACGTTCACACCGATGACCCACTGCCACTGCTCGGCCGATGTGTCGAGGTTCCTGGCACCGAGCGCGACCCCGGCGTTGTTGCACAGCACATGCACCGCACCGTGGTCGGAGACCGCTCTCTCGCGCAGGGCGCGGACCTGGGCGGGATCGGAGACATCACACTCGAACGCCGACACCCGAGCTCCGTCGGCCGCGAGGCGGTCGGCCTCGCTCTCGAGCTTGTCGGCCTCGATGTCCGCCATGACAACCGACATCCCCTCTGCGAGGAAGCGCTCGGTCAGGGCCAGTCCGATGCCCGACGCGGCGCCCGTCACCACTGCGTTTCTTCCGTTGAGTTCCACTTCGTCCTCCGCCTCCCCCGACTGGGACGTCGTGGCAGGTTGTGCTGCCGGGAGCAGTGGCCTACCCCCAGCCGCACGTACACACTAGTTGGTGCGCATTCTACTGGCAATTGTTCGCAGCGCTGATAGGGTCACCCCGTGTACCCGGCAATGACACCTGATGCCCCCGGGCTCTCGGTGGTCCCACGGTGCCTGAGAGCTCCCTGCACAACCGGACCGGTCCCCTCTGCGGGCAGAGCAGTTCTCAACGGGATACCCGTGGAAGTAGCCCTCGTGCGGCCCGTGAGGCGCGACCGGCATCCGGTCCCCACCGGACCGGCCAGACAGGCAAGGAGATGAAGCCATGAGTGAACCGAGCGGAACTGACGAGAGGCGGGTTGCGCTCGTCGCCAACACGAGCACATATGTCGGTCCGCCGATTGCCCGCGAACTTGCGCGACGGGGCCATGACCTCGTGATCGGCGATCCGGTAGACGGGTTGGTCGACGACCTGAAAGCCATGGGCGCAGGGGTCGAGGTCGTCGACAACGCCTGGGACCTCAGCAAGGCGGAAACCGCCGAACGGCTCGTCGCCTCGGCGCTGGACCGCTTCGGCCGGCTCGACGCCGCAACCGCGTTCACCGGACAGATCATCGGTGGGATGTTCCTGGACTCGACCTCCGAGGAGCTGGCCAAGCTCGAACGCGGCCTGATCGACGCTCCCTACAACTTCCTGAAGGCGGTTCTCCCCCCGATGATCGACCGGCAGGCCGGACAGGTACTGGTGATCACCAGCTCCTCCGGGGCACGCACGATCGTCGGCGCCCCCCTCTACTCGGCACTACGCGCTGGAGCTACCCACCTGACCAAGAACGTGGCCCGGGAGATGGCACCCAAGGGCGTCCAGGTGAACGCCCTTGGCACCAACTTCATGGACTTCCCGGCCTTCCTCGAGGCCACGGGTGCCACCGATCCAGAGGTTCGTTCGCAGGTCGAGTCGCACGTCCCGATGGGCCGACTGGGCACCGTCGAGGAGTGCGCCGCTCTGTGCTGTGCCTACCTGGACGGTACCTGCGGTTTCGTGACAGGCCAGTTCGTGGCCCACGACGGCGGCTGGTCCTAGAGCCCGAAGGGTGCGAAAACTCAGAACAGGACGCGCGTCGGGTCGCTCAGGGAACGCGCAACGTCATCGATGACCGGGTCCGCGATCAGCGCGTAGCGCGTGTCGTCGGTGACGTACGCGCGGGTCGCCAGTGCGTCGGCTACCTGAGGCGATATCAGGTCGAATCGGGCCTCGGCGAACCTACGGCCGTCGCCGATCACCCGATCCTCGACCCAGAGCCGGCCGATCCGGGTGGACTCCACTTCGGCGGCGAGGTCCTCGGTCGAGGCGTCACCGACCACCTGTAGCAGCAGGAGCTGACCGTCCCGAGCCCCGGAGACCTGCGGCGGTACCGGTGCGTCGTCCACCGGGAAACTGGCCAACACGACGGTGAAGTCCATCCCGGCTTCCTTGTGTTGTTCGTCCTTCTGGAAGTCGGAGTTCGAGCTCATCTCGACCATCGCCATGCGGTCGCGGTACTGGGCTATGGCGATGCGGTCCCACTTCCAGCCGTCGCCCACGAGGTGATGCAGCACCGGCGCCAAGAGCACGATCCGCGACCCGACGGCGGCCAGGTGTTCGTGCGGGGCGTACCGGTTGTCCGCCTCGATCCCGCTCAGCGTGGACTCGCGCCCGTCCGAGTACTCCGCCTGCTCGCGGTATTTCATGAGGTTGAGCGCCCACATGGGGCCCCCCGGCTCGTCCCGCTGGAACCATGTGGCGATGTAGTCCTCGTTCAGCTGTCCATACTTCGGCATGCAGTCACACTCCATCCTGGTGGTTCAACTGGCGATCGAAGTGAGAGGTCTCAGTGGCCCATTTCGTCCGAGAGGCGCAGCATCTCGCGCGCCACCATCGGTGCGGCGTTCTGGTTCTGGCCTGTCACCAAGTTCCCGTCCACCACCCAGTGGTTCGCGAAGGGGTCTCGGAAGCGGGTCTGGCTCTCGAAGTCGGCACCGAGACTTCGCAGCTCGGTTTCTGGGTGTTGCGGCGTGCTGTCGATCCCGAGCTCGTGCACCTGCTTGTCGGTAACAGCGGTCACGTGACGACCGGCCACCAGTGGCGAGCCGTCGGCAGCCGTGGCCTTCACGAGTCCGAGCGGGCCGTGGCAGACACCGCCGATGACCCGCCCGAGATCGTTGGCAGCCGTGATCTGGCGACCCAACTCCTCGGAGAAGCCGAGGTCGAAGGCGGCTCCCCAGCCGCCGGCGAGGTACACGATGTCGTAATCGGCCATGTCGAGCTCGCCGACCGCCAGGGACTCGGTGACCTTCAGCCTGAAGTCATCATCCGCGAGGAATCGGTCGCATGCCTCGGTTCGCATGACCGCCCGCAGCGACGTCGGGTCCACGGGAATCACACCACCGGCGGGGCTGGCGACGTCGACGGTCATCCCGGCGTCGAGGAAGGCGTAGTACGGCACCGTGAGCTCGCTGGCATAGACCCCGGTTGGCTTTCCGACGTCGAGGACGGCGTGGTTGGTGGCGATCACCAACGCCCTCCGGCCCGTTGCGTCGACATCGACTTGCTCGGTGTCATCCGGGTGCATGCCGACGCGCTGCAGGACCTTGCGAACCGCGAGCGCGGGCAGGGGTGGCTTCTTCACGGGTGGACCTCCGGTGGGAGTTCGGGCGGCGTAGGGCCATGGCTGGTTGCGATCGGGAACGACGCCTCTGCGCTCGACCCCGAGCCTGTCCGAGAGGAGTTCGAAGACAGCTCGCGCATCCGGGTCGTCGGACCGGTTGCACATCTCGTTGGGATCGTCGTCCAGGTCGTACAGCTCCCACTGGTCGGGCAGGGGCGTCGAGCGGTACAGCTCGCCACCCTGACCCGTTCCCGCAAGGTGCCGTATGCCCGGCTCAGTCCAGGTGGCCGGGTCATCGAAGCTGCGCACGATCTTCCAGAGGTGACCGGCGCCCTGGTCGGCATCGGCTGTGTCGACCCTGCTCACGATGCTCTCGAAGTTCGCCGCTACGTGTGCCGGCACCTGGATCCGCAACGGAGGCGGCTGTGAGTCGACCAGACCGATCCGCCTGGCCAGCCCGCTGGCCCCCGAGTCACCCTCTGGCATGTTGTCCCGTGTCATCGCGTACACCGTGCGCGAGGTGTCGGGCTCGGCACCGTCGACCACGGGCATGAGGTCGCGACCCGGCAGCTCGTGCAACTCGCTGAACGCGTCCGCCATCTCCTGTGCGACCTCGGCGCGGTCGATCCCCGCTGCGGCGAGCAGGGTGGGCAGCAGGTCGACGTGGGAGGTCGGCGCGTCGTCGACGGCCCGCGAGGTCGTAGCCTCCCGGCCGACCCGGGCGATTACGAACGGAACGCGTGTGGCCTCGTCGTAGAGGTTGAACCACTTCTGGTGCAGTCCTCCGTGTGCGCCCAACAACTCGCCGTGGTCGGAGCTGCGCACGATCACGGCCTCGCCGGATCCGCCGTCGGTTATCGCGCGTCGGACCCGGTCGAGTGGGCCGTCGGAACAGAGGTGCAGTCGGTAGTACAGGTTGCGGTATTCCTGGGCATGCCCGCGGTACGACCGCTCAACCGCCGGCGCCGGTCCGTAGGTCGTGGGATACGCGGCTCGGTACGCGATCTGTGCCGCCGGCTTGGTGGCCAGGTCCTCGTCGTAGCTGGGCGACGGGGGAATATCCGGGGGGTTGTCGGGATCGGATGCGAACGGGTTGCCGGGTCCGAGCCGACCGAGCCAGCCGGGCGTGTAGACGATGTCGTGGGGGTTGACGAAGCTGACGACGAGCAGGAAGGGGCGCAATGCATCCACTTCACCGGCACGCCGGCGTGCGTAGCGGTCCTCCAGCCAGGCCACTGCGCGGTCCGCGTATATCGGGTCGCACACCAGTCCGGATTGCGAGGGCTTGCCGCCGTGAGGCTCGGGTCCGACCCAACCGGAGAACCCGAACTCGTCGAGCCTGTCCGCATCCAGGTATGCCTGCACCGCTGCGGGGTCGACCACGCCGTGGTCGTCGTGGGTCGCGAGCCCATCGCCGGTTGCCGGGTCTGTCAGGTCGGCATGGGTCATGTGCCACTTGCCGACGTAGTGGGTGTCGTAGCCGCCGGCTCGGAACCAGTGTCCGAGTGTCGGCACCTCGCCCGGTCGCAGCCAGCGCATCCTCGAGTCGTCCTGCATCTTTCCCAGGCCGTTGGTCTGGGTGACGCCGTGGACGTCGGGATACTGGCCGGTGAACAGCGTGGGGCGGCTGGGCACGCATGCGAGAGAGCCCGTGTAGTGCCGGCGGAACGACACGCCATTGTCCTCGAACCACTGGGCGCCTACCAGCTTCTGGCGCCGCCAGTCCGCGACGGGGGCCGACTCGTACGGTGGCGCGGCCCGCTCCTGGTCCGTCAGGAGTACGACGACGTCTGGACGGCTCGTCACGACGGGACCTGCTCCAGCTGTGCCTTCAGACCGGCGAGCATCTGCCGCGAAGCCCGCGCCATCACGCGACTCGCCACTCGGGCGACCACCTTCTGTGGCGGTCGGGCGCCGGCGTCGACATGGCTCGTGAGGGTGACCCTGGTCGAACCGTTGTGGCCCTCGAGCTCCCAGCTGTTCGTGACCGACCTCAGAACGGGAGGTAGCCCTTCGACGCGGTACGCGAGTCGGTGGCCCGGATCCCAGTCGACGACCCTCTCGAGGAGCCCATTGCGGCCGACCTGAACCCGCCGCACCGCACCAACACCGTTCTCCTGCTCGGTCGTGAGACACGAGTGGGCCACGTTCGGCGCCCAACGACTGATGGCACCGAAGTCCGCCAGGACCTCCCACACCACGTCCGACGGACGTGCCACCTCGGACCGCTCAACGATCTCGACCACACCATCACCCTAACTTATGCGTGCATCACTGGCATATTCGGACCCAACAACGGTACTGTCGCCGCCATGATGTTCGAAGTCAGCCGTCAGGATCTCCGCCAGACCCGAGCAATCCGCACCCCGCAGGCCGATCTCGCAGATGGGCAGATCCGGCTCTCGGTAGAGCGGTTCGCGCTCACGAGCAACAACATCACCTATGCCGTGGCCGGTGACATGCTCGATTACTGGGGGTTCTTCCCCGCAGAGGCCCCATGGGGTCGCATCCCAGCCATTGGACTTGCGACGGTGACAGAGTCCTCCAACGCCGACATCCACGTCGGTGGCCGCTACTTCGGCTTCTACCCCATGGGCACGGAACTCGTCATCGATGCCAGCCCGCGGGGCGAGCACGGCTTCCGCGACGCCGGCCCCCATCGCGCCAGACACGCTGCCATCTACACCGACTTCCGCAACATCGAGGAAGACCCCGACTTCGACCTCGAGCGCGTGGACGAGTACCTGCTGCTCTACGGCATGTTCATGACTTCGTTCCTCGTCGACGACCAGCTGGGCGACCGCACCTTCGAGGGCGCCACCTCCACGATCGTCACCAGCGCCTCCTCCAAGACGTCCATCGCCCTGGCGACATGCCTTGCGGGCCGAGCCGACATCTCGGCAATCGGTCTCACCTCAGCCCGCAACCGGGCGTTCGTCGAGGGCCTCGGTCTCTACGACCAGGTCGCCACCTACGACGAGGTCGACGAACTCGACGCCTCGGAGCGCACCGGCATGGTCGACATGGCCGGCAGCTCGGAGATCAGGGCTGCTGTTCACACCCACTTCGGCGATGCGTTGGCCTTCTCGATCAATGTCGGCGCCACACACTGGGAAGAGATGCCTGCCGGCGAACACGACATACCGGGCCCCAAACCGGAGTTCTTCTTCGCCCCCGGGCAGGCGGCGAAGCGGGTCGAGGACTGGGGACCAGCAGAGCTGCAGGCTCGCATCAACCATGCCTATCGCCGCATGGTCGATCAAAGTACGCAGTGGCTCAGGATCGAGCACCGCCAGGGATCGGAAGGGATCGAGGACACCTACCGCGACCTCCTCGAGGGTCGAGCCGAGCCATCGTCAGGGTTCGTCTGCTCGATGCACACCGGACACCTCTCCTGAAACGACGAATCCGGACACCCGATCGGAGCGCCTTAATGGTCGACATGGATGACACCGCGCTGACAGATTGGATCGTGGAGTCGGCAGGCCGACTCGCGGAGGTCGCCGCCATCGTCGGATCACGCGAGCCGGTGCCGACCTGTCCCCCGTGGACGATGCGCCAGCTCGTCGCCCACGTCATATCGGGACTGTCGGGTTGGTACACCCACAACCTCACCCACGGCGACCGGCCGATCGACTTCGAGTCATCGTGGAACTCGCAGCCGCCGCTCCCCAGGGGCAACGCCGAGCGGCTCGGCTACCTGATGCGGGTCGCGGAGGACTTCTCCGAGTTCGTGGCCAGCCGCGACCTCGACGCGCCCTGTTACGTGTTCCAGCACCGCCGGACCGCCCGGGGCTGGGTTCTGCGTGCGGCGACCGAGACAGCCGTTCACGTCTGGGACGCCGAGGAGGTGTTGGGTGAAGTCACGATGCTCCCTGCGGATCGGGCAGCCACCTCCATCGACGAGACCCTCCGCTACATGTGGCCCGGCGCGCTTCTCGTCACCAAGCAAGATCCGCGTGGCGAAGGTCTTCCGGAAATGCCCGTCGGGATTCGCGCCGTCGACCTCGATCGCGCATGGCGGGTGGGCAGAGGAGCGGACGACCTCGTCGTCGAACTCATCGATCCCGGCGAGGCGCTCCCGGCCGACTCGGTCACCGGCGAGGCCAACGACATCGTTCGCTGGCTGTTCGGCCGCATCCCCACGACCTCACTCGCCGTCACCGGTGACCAGGGCGTGATCGAGGCCTGGAACCTCAGCGCCGCCACTTGAGAGCCTGCCGGGCCACCGCCGTGCCCTGGCACCCGCCGGCGAGCGATCACGTCGAGGGCAGCGGTCGAGGCCTACTGCGGCACCTCGTCGACCGGGCCCAGATAGCGGGACCGGGTCTCGGTGCCGGCATAGACCCAGACGAGCCGGCCGTCCTCGACTGTACGGGTGACCTCCACGGGAAGGCCCACCGGCCGCAGGAAGTGCACCCCGTCCTCATAGGTCGCAACCACCGTGATGGGAGTGGTGAAGTCGAACTCCGCAACGTCGTTCACTCCGTTCTCCTCGGTTCCGTCGGCTCGCCCGTCGTGCACGACACCGCCTGCGGTCACGACGAAGCGGTCGCCGCACTGCTCGATCCGTTGGCGCAAACCCATCATCGGGTGGTCCGGCGAAAGGGCGCCGTCGGCGACGACCTCGGTCACCTCCCACCAGCCCCGCAGGTCGGGCGCCCCCTTGACGATCCCCTCGCCACATCCACCCAGAATCGGATCCGGCACTTCGTCGTACCCACCGCTCGGGGTGTGGGCGACCGGGATCTCGTCAGCTGCCTTCCATCCGCTCATGATTGTCTCCTTCTCATAATTGCCTCCTCGTGGGCCGACCGGCACGGCCCGCAACAATTGCTAGTTTAATGCGCAATAACCCGGTCGTGTTCGCCCGGACGACGTTCCAACAACCCGAGAAGGCTCCGATGCCCGATGAAGCCAAGCTGCCACCCGATGTGACCGGCACCGAGGACGAGATCCACTGGACCCCCTCGGGGCGCCCCTTCACGCGTACCGACGATGAAGCGTTCAGCGATCTGCCCGGCTACCCGTGGGAACCGAACTACGCCGAGGTGGACGGCATGCGCATGCACTACGTCGACGCCGGAGATCCCGGAGGCGAGACCGTCCTTCTCCTCCACGGCCAGCCCGATTGGTCGTATCTGTACCGCCGGATGATCCCCGTACTCGCCGACGCCGGCCTGCGGGTCGTCGCACCCGACCTCATCGGCTTCGGCCGCTCCGACAAGCCGGTGCAACTCGACGACTACCGCTACCTCCAACACGTCGCCTGGGTCGAAGAGTTCCTCGACGCAACCGGGCTGACCGACATCACCGTGGTGGTTCAGGACTGGGGATCGTTGATCGGGTTGCGGTGCGTGGGCAACAACCCGGACCGGTTCGCCCGAGTGGTAGTCGCCAACGGCAACCTCCCGGTGCTTCCGGAGGGTTTCGCCCCTTTCACGGTGCCCGACTCGCTGGAACCCCAGGATCTCGAGTACCCGTTCGTCGTCGGCGGCGGGGGCGAACGCCAAGGCATGGCTGTCTTTGGCGAGTGGATCAACTACGCCATGGTCGGCAAAGACTTCATGCCATCAGTCGGGATGCGAGCCGCCATAAATCGTGACGACATCACCGACGCCGAGATCATGGCCTATGACGCCCCGTTTCCCACCCGCCTCCACATGGCTGGTCCTCGGATGTTCCCGTCGCTCATCAACACTGTCGGCGAAGCGCCGACCAACGAAGCGGCCCGGGCCGCACTCGACGCCTTCGACCGACCCGTGCTCGGGATGTTCGGACTGCTCGACCCGATCTTCGGCGACGAGGCCTCTCGCGACGCCACGAGGGTCCAGATCGCCGGCGCAGAGGGCCAGCCCCACCGCGACTACCCGGACGCCGGACACTTCATCCAGGAAGACGCCGGCCCCGAACTCGCCCGGGCAATCGCCGACTGGATCCACGACACCCCGATCGATTGACATGTGACACGCCGGGGTCGAAGGCGCCAACAGCGACTTGGCCATCCGGTCCCGAACGGAGGATGGGTGGACCACGGCGGGCGGACCACGGCGGGAATGAGGGTCCCGTACGCTGCCCGGATGAACGATGAGGCCCTGGTGCGAGCCGAGTGCGAAGCCCTTGTGTTCCGATACTGCGTTTTGGTGGATTCGGGCGATGCCGCCGAAGTGGTCGACCTGTTCACAGACGATGCCATCTGGTCTGCGCCTGGCATCGAACTGCGAGGGCGGGATCAGTTGCAGCGCGGCTTCGAGGCACGCCAGCGCCGAACCGACCGGGTATCGCGGCACGTGTGCACGACCTTCGACCTGTCCCACACCGAGACCGACCGCGCCGAGGGCACGGTGTACCTGACCCTGTATCGCCACGACCTCAGCGACGGTGAGCAGCGCCCCGCTCCCCTGAACGGCCCGGCTGTGGTCGGCGCCTACCACGACGTGTTCGAACGAGGACCCGACGGTTGGCGTATCGCCCAGCGGCGCCTCGTGGTCGACTTCGTCGCCAAGGAGAGCTGAGCCGATGGACCTGACCGAGCGCCTGGCTGGACGGCGCGTTCTCGTCACCGGTGGTGGCACGGGGATCGGAAGGGCCACCTGTGTGCGCCTGGCCGAGGAAGGAGCGGCCGTCGCGGTCACCGATGTCCGACCCGAAGAGGCGGCCGAGACGGTTCGGCTCGTGGAGGCCGCCGGAGGCTCCGCCACCGCCTACGAGCTCGACGTCACCGACGAATCCGCCACCCAGCGCGTACTCGCCGAGGCATCGGAAATGATGGGTGGCCTGGACGGGTTGTTCGCCAACGCGGGCATCACCACCGGCGGACGGATCCAGGAGCTGACGCTCGACGACTGGCATCGGGTGATCGCAGTGAACCTCACCGGCCCGTTCCTGTCGATCAAGCACGCGCTCCCGTACCTGATCGAAAGCGGAGGTGGCGCCATCGTTGCGACCGGCTCGGTCTCCTCGGTCGTGAATGGGCTCGGGGGCGGCGCCGTCTCCTACAAGGCGTCCAAGGGTGGTGTGTTGCAGATCATCCGAGTGGTCGCCACAGAGCACGCCGACGACGGCGTTCGAGCGAACTGCGTCTGCCCCGGCTTCGTCGCCACGAAGATCGTCGACCACGCGATCGAAACCGCCGACGCGACCACCACCCCCCGGTCCGAGCACCGACCTTCCTCCCGGGTGCGCCCGCCGATTAGCCGCGCCGGCGATCCGTCGGAGATCGCGTCAGTCGTGGCGTTTCTGCTCAGCGAGGATGCCAGCTTCATGACCGGCTCCGCCGTCATGGCCGACGGCGGGTACACCTCTATCTGAGGCCGATGCCTAGGAGGTGAGTGCGGCGAGGACTCCGAACCTCATGTGACCGAAGCGTTCGAGGTTGTCACCAGGTCCAGGTAGTCACGCAAGCCGAAGGCTCACCTGCGTTGCGTGGTGTAGTTGCCTTCGGACACTGACTCGACCGCTTGCACCAGGGGTCCGGCTGTGTGAGCATTTGTTAGTTATGGGGGAACGACAACGAATCAGTGCACCGCTGCACATCGGTTTGGCGGGCATTGCCCGCAGCAGCCAGACAGCGCTGACTGAGCGGCTCGACCTCGGCAAACCAAGGCTCCCAGATAGTTACGGAGACTCCAGTGGCTAGGTGGGACTCGGAGACTCACGTTCCAGCAGCGGACCCGCGAGCGTTGGCAGCGCTGGGCCTCTGGCGCCAAACCGGCGATGCGAAGCCATGGGCTGAATGGCTTCGAACGATTCGCAACGAGTTGGACGACGAGACCGGCTCTTCACTCGAGTACGTCCGTACGACATGGCCTCCGCTGCGGTTCTCAGCAATGACCCTCGATGAGATGGAGGAGCTTGCCAATGCATCCCGGCCGATCTTGGCTGAGCTGCTCGGCCAGAGCAAGTCCTACGACCCTTGGCCCGTGTCGACATCTTGGTGGATGAACCAAATCCAACAGGGCCAGTACGACGCCTCCTCCTACGTAGCCCAAGAGGCGACGATCGGCTCCGACATCGAACGACCCAACGGTGCTCGGATCATCTCCGCCGCGCTGGGCTTGTTGCAGGGTGTCCACGACCTGAACGAGGTCTACTACGACAACCATGAGGTGTTGATGGACGACGCCAGCATGGAGGGCGTCAGGCTGATCCGCGAGATGCTTCTCCGGCTCGCTGATCTGGCCTCAGACGATGCTGCAATCGGCGCCCACCTACTGGTCAACAGCGGTGAACCGGTGAAGATACGCGAGCACCTCATCGCCGAGAACGAGCGGCTCCGCTCAAGGGTCGGCGAACTGGCCGACCGGGTCGAGGCGGCTGAGATCGAGTTGATGAAACTCGACACCCCCGATCCCTAGCCGCAGCGGTCGAGTCCCGTGTGGGACTGGTGTGCGTGGCACCTTCGGGCTTGGGACTACCCCGCAGACCTACGCCAGCGAGGCGGTCCGGCAGTTGACCACTGGTTGGTGGCGCAGGGCCGTGCTGGCAGTGCCACCACCTGTAGCCGGCGGGGACGGTGATGCCAATCTCTCCGGCGCAGCGGGCGCTGCAGGTGTTGACCATCGCCTCGGAAGATCGCATCGGTGAAGATGACCTCGAGTAGATCGGCCGAGTCGATCGACTCCAGCGCCGCAGCCGAATACTTCACCACTTGCATGACGGGGCTCTCTGAACCGAGTAGGAACTTCTCCATGGAGAAGATCGAGATCGATGCGGGCGGGATGCGGTTCGCGGCCCCCGCGGCCGGGAGGGAGGGACCCCGGCACCGTCGAACGTCTCCGCGAACACGCCGGGGAGGCGACCCGCACACGAACCAACTGGAATTGACCCGACGATTCGAGGGAGTGCGCTGATGGTGCTGTCCGCGACCGAGGACCCGAGGACCCTGGCACCTGGGATTCACCTCCTTCCGACTCAGGGCAACAGTCTCGGCATCGAGACCGCCGAGGGGGTGGTGGTGATTGACGCCGGTCCGGGCGGGGACGTCACCGAGCGGATGATCGAGGTGCTGCGCTCCTACACAGAGGTACCGGTGCGAGCGGTCGTCTACTCGCACGGCCACCTCGGCTACAACACCGCCGTTCCGCGATGGATGGACCACGCCACCGAACGCGGGGATCACCTCCCGGAGCTCGTCGCGCACCGCCGGGTGATCGACCGTTACGACCGCTACCGCGAAACCCGCGAGCTCCAGAAGCTCCTCGCCGGCATCCAGTTCGGTGTGCCCCCAGCAGCCCTCGATCCCCTCATCGACCTCACCGACCCCACCACCACCTTCGACGACGAGCTCACGATCGATGACGCGGACCGACCGATCGTCCTGCGCGCGGCGCCGTCGGAGACCGATGACGCCCTCATGCTGTGGCTCCCTGAACAGGGCATCCTCTATGGCGGGGCGGCGACCCCGGGCGCGTCGATACCCAACATTGGCACGCCCCTGCGCACCCAGCGGTTCACCATTCGCTGGGCCGAGACCCTCGAGGAGATGCACGCCCTTGGTGCCGACATCCTGGTCCAGGAGTTCGGACCGGTGGTGAGCGGCGCCGGCAAGGTCGCCCGGCAGCTGTCGGCGATGGCCGAGGCCCTGCGATGGGTGCGGGTCGAGGTTGTCGACCGCATGAATCGGGGTATGACCGATGTGGAGATCATCGGCGAGCTCGACTACCCGACCGAGCTGTTCGACCACCCGTACATGGCCGAGGTCTACGGCGCCCGCGACTACATCGTTCGCGACCTATACCGGGAGGAGAATGGATGGTGGGCCTCCCGCAACCCCACCGACCTGCACCCACCCCACCCCGACCGAGCGGCGTCAGCGATCCTGGATGCCGTCGACGCCGACCAGGTCATCGCCCACGCGGTCTCCGTCGCCGACAACGGCGACCTCCCCACCGCCTTGGCCGTCATCGACCTCGTCGCGTTGGCTCCCGGAGACGACCCCTCCATCGCCACGGCCCGGGCCCACAAGGCCGACTGGTGCCGCCAACTCGCCGACGACTGCAACATCTTCGTCTCGGCCTCGCTCTACCGGTCAGCGGCCAAACTGCTCGACGAGGGACGTACCCGCTGGTCCTAGTCAGGGGACGTCGGCTCTCGAGCGCGCAATCAAGGGCATATGCCGGGGTTGGCTGTTTCGAACTCACCCAACTTGGTCAAGGGCGGATCGAACGAGACACCCCACCGGGAATCACCCGTCTGGTCGGTTTCGATCTGCCAAGTCGACCGGCCCCGCCCCCGCAAGGCCACCTCAGAGGCGAGTACGGCGCACCTTCGCGTTCCTCACGATGGGTACTTCAACGGCGCATGGTTCCCTAGAGAGCGACCACGCGTCCACATAGGCTCAGAACCACGCTGGCACTGTGGAGGCTCACATGACTTGGTCTGACCCCGTCACCCGATTCGACGGAACGACGATCAGCTACACCTACGACAACGGCTGGGAGTTCCGCAACACCTTCGAAGGCAACGTTCGCGTCACCATGACCCCTCGACGCGGCGAGTTGCGCGAACCGGTGCAGATCCGGGAGCTTCGCCCCGAGGTTTTCCTCGTCTCGTGGATCGACGGGGAAATGGGACTTCTCGCGCAGATCATCGATCTCGAGAACGGGACGATCCTCGCCGCAATCCCGTCCGAGGACGAGCCCAACAGCAGTGAGATCATCAGCGCCACGATCTCGAGCTTCGACGGATGAAAGCCGTCAGACACACTCCTCGTCCGGGACGTGCCGAGGTCGCCCGGGCGACGTTGGACGGCACCACCAAGCCGTCGCAGTCGCCGAACACTTCGACAGGCGCATCACGCGGCTCCGGGCCATGTAGGACTACCTCCATGAAAGAGACATAGCCAGGCTCGTCACCGTGTCTGATCCCAACGAGTCACCCTTCGGCAGGTTCGATGCCGGACTCGGGATGTTCGTCACCACCATCGGATGCCCAGCTGTGGTCATGGGCGCCGAGACAGCGACACGCAACCCCTAGATGCAGCGGACACGCACCGCGCCCACGGCTGGACAATGCCACCGCTAGATGGGCGTCGTTCGTGGCTCCGTCCGCGGTCGCGTTGACCTTGATGTGGCTGACGGGCGGAATCCTCCCCATCGGTCGCTGGTCAGAGGACGACTGGAACCTGTTCGAATCCGATACCGACACCGAGGAGCTGTTCGAGACACCGCTCGACGAACTGAACACCGACCCCGCCGACGGCGAGTGCGACTTCGACCGGTTCCTACAGGACCCCGACTGCTAGGCATCCGCGGGGCCGCCCGCCACACACGAGCGATCCGGCCTCATCATGACCTGTTCAGTGTCAAGCGATGAGCAGCTAACTGGTCACTTCGCCAAGCGTTGCGGTCGGGGTGTGGATCCATCCCTCGCGCCGCGCGCGAGCGCGGTGCTCCGAGCTCGGCCTGAGCGTCTGGTTACGGCGGGCTGCTCTGGCTATGCACGCGCACACGAGCGAGTCGAAGTCGTCGTCAGTCCAAGCTCCCGATTCTGCGAGAATGGTTGTGCCCAAGACGCTGGTGGACTCAGCGAACTCCCCGATCAGACCTTCCAGGACGGGTCGGTTCGCTGGCCCCTTGTAGCCGCTGGATTGCAGACCCCAGGCCTTCAGAGCACTCGCGGGATAGGTCTCTACCACCGCGCCCGCAACCCCGGATCGGTCGACCTGCACGCCACGTGCGACCAGCAGGTTCTGCAGTCGGGCACCACGCATAGCTGCAACACCGATGCGATCCGTGGAGACGCTGAGGGGACGAGCACCCTTCGCGATCTCGGACAGGTCCGTCAAACGGAACCTGAGAGCCTCGCGATCCTTTGGTGGATCAACCTCAACCGGTGGCCAACCGTTGCGGTCGCGGTGAGCGGTGATGGCGTCGATGAACCCGTCGGGCCACCCGAGCGGAACATCGAAGCCGGCGACGTCTGCTTGCTCCACAGCGTCGATGATCTGCTCATCGGTGACGGGCCGCTCGTGGACCACGATCTCCAGACCTGCCCAGTCGATCGCACACATGCCGGTCTTCGAAGGATCCGCAGACAGATCGACACCGACGGTGAGCACATGACAACCATTCCATAGCGGTCAACGTGTTGGCCGTCGCAGCAGATCCTGCGCGGTCCCTGTGACCAACCCGGGACGGGAACTTGGGAACCGTCAAGACTTCTTGGGTGCTGTGAGCGACCCTTACGGGTCGATCCGCTTCGCGGAATTCGGGATCCACATCTCGGTTACACCCCACGTTCGCGCACTACCTGTGCCACTAGAGATGTTGAATCACACGTTCGACGACCCGCTCGGGATCCTCGTGTTCCGTTGGAGAGCAACTAGTTGGATAGGTACTCGCCGTCCTCCTGAGCCTCGTTGTCTGATTCGCAGCAGATCAGAGTGGAATCCTGTCGGGTCAAGTGCAGCCTTCTTCCGTCAAGAGGCGGTGGTGGAGACAGGTCTGCAGAATTCGAGATGCTTGGAGGTCAGCGCAGAGGTCAAACCGACCAACCCTCGGCGATCATCCACGCGTGCGACTGCTAGCGGCGCTTGGGATTGCAGCTACTCTCGCCGCTTGAGCCCCCGTAGCTCAGGGGATAGAGCGTCGGTTTCCTAAACCGTGCGTCGCAGGTTCGAATCCTGCCGGGGGCGCATGGTGATGCTGAACGACCTGTTCACCCCAGCCAACCGGCTGGTGGTCTGGTTGCTCCGCTCACCAATTGGTGGACCGGCCACACGCGGACTCATGGTGCTCGAGTACGAAGGCCGATCCAGCGGGCGCAGGTACACCATCCCGGTGGGCCACCAGCGCGACGGTGACTCGACGATCGTGTTGCTCTCCAAGCCAGAAGCCAAGAACTGGTGGAAGAACTTCCGCGAACCATGGCCGGCACGACTCACCTTCCACAAGGAACAGGTCGATGTGTGCGGCGTGCTGGTGACGCCCGATGACCCTGAGTTCTTCGAGCGGGTAGACGCCACGCTGCAACGACTGCCGTGGATGGGAAGCCAGCTCGGCGGGTTCAAGTACAGCCGCAGGGCCGGGCTGACCGAAGCCCAGCGCGCCGTGGTGGCCGAACATGCCGCCGTTGTCCGGGTCGACCCCGTTTCCTGACCTCGCAAGACCGCGAGACGATCGAGCCAGTCGCGCACCTCCCGCAGCGCATCGTCGGCTTCGGGCAACAGCGGCGCCAGCGCCTCGTGCCGGTAATCGCTCGCTGTATCTCGTCGGTCACCACCGGAGCCTCACACGCCGATCGCGGCCCGCCCACCAAAGGAGGAATACGGTGGCCGGGCAGACGCCGACGACCCTGGAGGGCAAGGGCATGAGGCTTGCGGACTTCGCACCCGAAACCGCCGACTTCTACCAGCGCGACCCTGACACCGCGTTCGCCCGCCTTCGGGCAGACGATCCGGTGCACTGGTACGAAGACGGGCAGTTCTGGTGCATAACCCGCCACGAGGACATCCGCGCGGTGTCCCGGGCGCCCCGACTCTTCTCGTCAGCCCGCGGCCTGTTGATGTTCCAGATTCCTGTGGCGCGCGAGGGCATGGAACTGCACACCGCCGGTATCGAGAGCGCGAACACGATCCTCGAGATGGATCCGCCCGAGCACATCCGGCACCGCCGGCTCGTCACCAGCGCCTTCAAGCCCAGTTACGTTCAGCACCTGCAGACCCGGATCCGCGAGATCGCACGCTCAACGCTCGACGCCTGCGACCCAACCGGCGAGGTCGACTTCGTCGAGCAGGTGGCGGTGCCGCTTCCGATGCTCGTGATCGCCGAGATGATCGGTGTCCCCGGTGATGACGTGGCGATGTTCCGCCAGTGGTCCGACTCGATCATCGAGGTCGGCGGAGGTGGCGGAGACGAGCAATCTGCCGAACACCTCGCCGAGCTCTGGGCATACCTGGGCGTGCGGGTCGAGGAACATCGGTCCAGTCCACGCGACGACATCATCACGCTGCTGCTCGATGCCGAGATCGACGGTGAGCGGCTCAGTGAGGACGACCTGCTCATGTTCCTGATGACGTTGCTGGTCGCCGGCAACGAGACCACACGCAATCTGATCGCCGGCGGAGCACGGGCACTGGCGGAGCATCCCGACCAGCGCGTATGGCTCGCCGAGGACCTGTCGCGAATCCCGGTGGCCGTCGAGGAGATGCTGCGCTGGGTATCACCGGTGCGCAGCTTCGTGCGGTGCGCCACCGCCGACACGACGGTCGGCGGCACGGCGATCTCCGAAGGTGACTACCTCGTGCTGTTCTACGGGTCGGCCAACCGCGACGAGGTGGTCTTCGGCGACAGTGCCGACCGTTTCGACGCGTCGCGGGCCGACGCCAACCGGCACCTCGCGTTCGGCATCGGCGAACACCACTGCCTGGGCGCCGCGCTCGCCCGGATGGAGGCGCAGGTGATGTTCGAGGAGCTGCTCGAACGCTTCCCGACCTGGGAACGGGCAGGCGAGGTCGAGCCACTGGAATCGTGCCTGATGAATGGCCTCACACGCATGCCGGTGCGGCTCCAAACGTCTCGGTGAGCGGTGCGGCCGGGGGTTCGCGGTCCACTGGGCGGACAGCTCTGATAAGCATCCCTGAACCACCCGCAGCCACGCGGGAATGACGAGGCGCCGAGGAGTCCCCAGATGAGTGAAGTCGACCAGAGTCGGGTCGTGTTGCCGATCCCCGATCGCCCGTACGCAGGTGACATCACGTTCGACGCCAAGGATCCCGAGTCGACCTTTCCTCCGATCGAGCCGCTCCGTCCCCCGGCGGGCGCGCCCAACGTGATCATCGCCCTGATAGACGATTGCGGCTTCGGGGCATCCTCGGCCTTCGGTGGTCCGGTCAACACGCCAACCGCCGAGCGGCTCGCCCAGCAGGGCCTGAAGTACAGCCGCTTCCACACGACCGCACTGTGCTCCCCCACCCGTCAGGCGCTGCTTACAGGCCGCAACCATCACGCCGTGGGCATGGGCGGCATCACCGAGATGGCCACCTCTGCTCCTGGCTACAACTCGATCCGCCCGAACTCCGCGGCACCGCTCGCCGAGACACTGAAGCTCAACGGATACTCGACCGCCCAGTTCGGCAAGTGCCATGAGGTGCCGGTGTGGGAGACCAGCCCGATGGGTCCGTTCCGTCAGTGGCCCACCGGTAGTGGCTTCGAGCACTTCTACGGCTTCATCGGCGGCGAGACCAACCAGTACTACCCCGCCATCTACGAGGACACGGTGCCCGTGGAGCAGGACCGCTCCCCCGAGGAGGGCTACCACTTCACCGAGGACATGACCGACCATGCGATCGAGTGGGTCCGCCAGCAGAAGGCCCTCATGGCCGACAAGCCCTTCTTCATGTACTGGGCGCCCGGAGCCACCCACGCCCCGCACCATGTGCCCGAGGAGTGGTCTGCGAAGTATCGCGGCGCATTCGACGACGGCTGGGACGCAACCCGCGAGCGCACCTTCGCCCGCCAGAAGGAACTGGGAGTCATTCCTCCCGACGCCGAGCTGACCGAGCGCCACGAGCAGATACCCGGCTGGGACGAGACGCCGGATGACCTCAAGCCCGTACTCGCACGCCAGATGGAGGTGTACGCCGGATTCCTGGAGCACACCGACCACCACCTCGGCCGCCTCGTCGACGCCGTCGACGACCTCGGCGTGCTCGACAACACGATCGTGTACTACATCATCGGCGACAACGGAGCATCCGCCGAGGGCACACCCAACGGCACCTACAACGAGCTGCTGTCGCTCAACGGTGTGATCGGTGTGGAGACCGCCGAGTTCATGGCCGAGCGCATCGACGCGTTCGGCACCCCGGAGGCGTTCAACCACTACGCCGTCGGCTGGGCACACGCCATGGACACGCCCTACCAGTGGACCAAGCAGGTGGCCTCCCACTGGGGCGGCACCCGCAACGGCACGGTGGTGCACTGGCCTGCCGGCATGGAGTCACGCGGTGAGGTGCGCAACCAGTTCCACCACGTAATCGACGTCGCTCCCACCGTGCTGGCCGCGGCCGGGCTTCCCGAGCCCCAGGAGGTGAACGGTGTCGCGCAGATGCCCCTGCATGGCGTCGACATGGCGTACTCGTTCGACGAGGCAGGGGCCGACGACACCCGGCGCACGCAGTACTTCGAGATGTTCGTCAACCGCGGGATCTACCACGAGGGATGGACCGCCGTGACCCGCCACAGCACACCGTGGCTGCTGGCCGAGGAAACACCACCGATATCCCAGGACACCTGGGAGCTGTACGCACCCGACGACTGGACCCAGGCCCACGACATCGCGGCGGACAACCCCGACAAGCTGGCAGAACTGCAGCGCTTGTTCATGATCGAGGGCACGCGGTACGGCGTGTTCCCACTCGATGACCGACGCGTCGAGCGGTTCAACAGCGACCTGGCCGGCCGCCCGCTGCTGATCGAGGGCAACTCGCAGCTGCTGTTCCGTGGCATGAAGCGCCTGTCCGAGTCGAGCGTTGTCAATGTCAAGAACAAGTCGCACGCAGTGACCGCACAGGTTGTCGTGCCAGACGGTGGCGCCGAGGGTGTGCTGATCGCCCAGGGCGGCCAGTACGCGGGCTGGTCGCTGTACGTGCACGAGGGCAAGCCTGCGTACTGCCACAACATGCTGGGCCTGGACCAGTACAAGACGTACGCGGATCACACACTCGAGCCAGGCGAGCACCAGGTACGCATGGAGTTCGACTACGACGGCGGTGGGCTCGGCAAGGGCGGCGATGTGCGCCTGTACGTCGACGGTGACCAGGTCGGCACAGGCAGGGTCGAGGCGACCGTGCCCAACGTGTACTCCGCGGATGAGACGACCGACCTCGGCGAGGACACCGGCACCGCTGTGAGCGACGACTACGCGCCCGGCGACAGCAGCTTCAACGGCATCGTGCGGTGGGTGCAGATCGACCTCGGAGACGACGCCGACGACGCGGATCACCTCATCACGCCCGAAGAGCGCCTCAAGATTGCCATGGCCCGCCAGTAGGTGCGGTCTGCGGCCGGCCTCGCCGGGACATCACCAAGTGAACGCTGTTAATCTGAGGCGCTCGCGCACACGCGCGAGCCGAACTGCCGTGGGGGCGCCATGACCCGTGTATCCGAGCTGACCAGCCACGTGACCAACGACGTCGGCAACCACTACCTGACCGGTGGGTGGGAACCGGTGAGTGCCGAGATCGACGAGCCAGCCCTCACCGTGAAGGGTGAGCTGCCGGCAGGTCTGCGCGGGAGCTTCATCCGCAACGGCCCCAACCCGATGTTCGAGCCGATCAGCGAGTACCACATGTTCGACGGCGACGGGATGCTCCACGAGGTCGCCTTCGACAACGGCAAGGCCTCCTACCGCAACCGCTGGATCCAGACCGCAGGCCTCGGCGTGGAGATGCGAGAGGGCCACGGCATCTATCCCGGACTCGGCGACATCGCGAACTGGCCCGACCAATCGGTCACCGGCGACGCCGGCCCGGTGAAGAACCCGGCCAATACGCACATCATCCGCCACGCCGGGCGCTACTTCGCCCTGTGGGAGGGTGGCCTGCCCACCGAGGTGACCGCGGACCTCGAGACCATCGGCAACTTCGACTACGACGGCCAGGTCGACGGCGTGATGCCTGCGATGTCGGCGCATCCCCGCCTCGACCCGCGCACGGGCGAGATGTTCTCGTTCCGCTACTCGCCCTTCCCGCCCTTCATCCAGTACTTCGTGATCGACGCCACCGGCAACCTCGTGCACAAGGTCGACATCGACCTGCCGGCACCCGTGATGATGCACGACTTCCTCATCACCGAGCAGTACGCGGTGTTCCTCGACTCCCCGATCGTGATGAACATCGGGGGCGACGACGGTGGGCCGGTTGCCAAGTGGATGCCGGAGAACGGTGCCCGCTTCGGTGTGATGCCCCGCATGGGGACCGCCGAGGACCTCAAGTGGTACGACATCGACGTCTGCCACGTGCAGCACTTCTGGAACGCGTGGGACGACGGCGACCGCATCGAGTTGCGCGGTGCGCGGTGGACCGCAGTCGACTTCGGCTACGAGAGCGACGGCTCCTCCGTCGAGGTCGATCCGGCCCTGCCCGCGAAGTTCTGGATCGACCGGTCCTCGGACAAGGCCGGCTGGGAGCACTTCGACGACCTTGGTGGCGAGATGTGCCGGTTCAACGACGACTTCAACGGCGTCTACAACCGCTACGACTACATGGCCGCCCACAGCCTTCCCGAGGCACATCTCGGCGGATTCGACTCGGTCGCCCGCTACGACGCCGAGACCGGTGAGCGCCAGGTCTGGGACTTCGGCGGCGAGCGGTACGTGGGCGAGCCGGTGTTCGCGCCGGATCCGGCGTCGTCCGACGAGGCCGATGGTTGGCTGCTCGCGCTCGCCTATGACCGCGGCGCGGCTGTCGGCGAACTGCACGTGTTCGAGGCCAGCCGCATCGATGACGGACCCATGGCCGTGGTGGGCATGCCGCAGTTCGTCGGGTCGGGCTTCCACGCCAACTGGTTCCCCGCCTAGCACCACCAGCACCATCCGGTCGAGGCGATCCGAATGAACAGCGCCGACTACGGTCGGTCCGCTGCGCACATCCAGCGACAACAGGGGATACGCGAAATGAAGGTACTCATCATCGGCTGTGGGCTCGTCGGCAAGGAGCTCGCCCGCCAGCTCCGTGACGGGGGCCACCATGTCACCGGCACCACGACCACGCCCGGCAAGGTCGAGGCGCTCAAGGAGTTCTGCGACGACGTTGCGGTGCTCACCGGTGGCGACGCTGAGGCAGTTGCCGCGGCTGCTGAAGGAGCCGATGCGATCGTGATCGCAGCCGGCCCCTCGGCCCAGCAGGCCATGACCGTCGAGCAGCGCCAGCGCACCTACCGCCAGGTCCTCGTCGACACGGCCGAGTCTGTAGCCGCCGTGCCCGGCAAACCGTACCTGGTGATGCTGTCGTCGCTGTCGGTGTACGGCGACGCCGCCAATCACCTAGACCTGATCGACGAGGGCTCGCCCCTCACCGAGTCCGACGACCCGAGCCCGGCGATGTTCCAGCTGGCCGAGCGCACCTACCGCAGCGAAGCCGAGGACCGCACCGCCATCTTCCGGTGTGCCGACATCACCGGCGGCGACGACCCGCCGATCATGGACAAGATCCGCATGGCCCACCAGGTGCTCGGCGGGTCCGTGCCATTCCACGACGAGGCGTTGTTCTACCGGGTGCACATGCTGGACGTGGTGGGCGCTGTGCGCTTCGCGCTCGAGAACCGCATCGTCGGCACCTTCAACCTCACCCACCCCGAGGTCGCGCCTCCGATGCAGCCCTTCTTCGACAAGCTCTGCGAGTTGGACGGCCTGCCACCCCTCGAATACCGCAACGAGCTGAAGGCCCCGACCAAGCCGGTGTCGGTGGACGCGCTCCTCGCAACTGGATTCACCCTCGAGCACACCGAAGTCGAGTCTCTGCCCGAGGAAGGACAGGCCCCTCCGCCGCCGGAGACCCCGCCGCTCGACCACACCGGCCGCGAGATCGTGCACGGCCTGCTCGGTCGCATCATCTCTGACCTCGGACTCACTGAGGAGACCGGCGACGACGGCGACGCCCTCCTGCCGCTCGAGGCGATCGGCGGTCCGCTCGACGGTGAGCGCATCGGCGAGTTCCGCGTGTTCACCCGCAACGACGGCCTCCGGGTGGTGCAGAGCGCGATGTCGGTGGAGCTGTTCGGCATGGACACCCACCAGGTGTATGCCTTCACACCTGCCGACAGTGCCATTCCGCACTTCTTCGTCGACACGGCCATCAGTCCCAACACCGACGGCACCTTCCATTTCGGCCTCGACCTCGCTCCGCGCCTCGACCTCGGCGCCAGCCTCGACTATACCGAGGCGGTCTACGGCCCGCTCACCGACATCCGCTCGGAGGCGCTCGGCCAGCCGGGTGTGATGCCCGTACCGTCACTCGGCCCGCTCCAGTGGTCGATCCGTTCACCCTGGATGGCCGCCGCGATCGTGCAGCCCGACGACCTGCGCAAGCTCGCAACTGTCGCCGACGCCTACCTCGACCAGTGGCTCCGGCTCATGGCCAACGGCCTTCCCGCGGCAGCCGGGGCAGACGCCGCGTGGCAGGACCCGGGCGAACGCGACCGCCGCAACCGCGCCGCCATGTTCTCCCCACGCACCAACCCCGTGTGGATGCTTCTCGACCGCCTCGTGGGCGCCGAGGCCGCACAGGCAATGCGTGACCTGCTGACCGCCCAGTCCTGAACGGCACAGAACTGGTAGACCGGGCAGCATGGTCGATGAGGCCGACTCCCAGGCCGACGCCTTGCGGACCCGCCGCGAGCGGATGGTCAGGCGAACACTGCTCGACCGTGGTGTGCGCGATCCGAGGGTGATCGATGCGATGCGCACAGTTCCCCGTGAGCTGTTCGTGGCTGACTGGCAGGGCGACTCCGCGTATGCCGACCATCCACTTCCGATTGGCCGCGGCCAGACGATCTCCCAGCCATACGTGGTTGCCTTGATGGCCGAGGCCGCCGGCATCACGGACACGTCCCGGGTGCTCGAGGTTGGAACCGGATCTGGCTATGGCGCCGCGGTGCTCGGGGCCATCGCCGAACAGGTCGTGTCGCTCGAGCGCCACTCGAGCCTGGCCGAGCAAGCAGCTGGCGCCATTGCCGCCGCCGGCTTCGACAACGTGGAGGTCGTGCACCACGACGGCACCGAGGGGTGGCCGGACGAAGCGCCGTACGACGCCATCGTCGTGACTGCAGCTGCGACCGAGGTCCCCGAGGCGCTGCTGTCCCAGCTCGCTGACGGGGCGCGCCTCGTGATCCCGGTTGGGAGGCAGGGTCGGTCGCAGCACCTGCTCAGAATCACGCGCCGAGACGGAACATTCGACGAAGAGGACCTGGGGCTCGTCGCCTTTGTGCCGCTGGTTCCGGGGCCCACACCCGACGACTGAAGCCGCGCCCTGGCTGGGGTTCAGATCGGCTCGTCGTCGTACCAGTCGCGGTCATCGCGCACCGGCGAGCGGAACACGACGACTATGCCCAGCACCGCGCCGACAGCAGCGGCGGCGGCGCCGAGAGCGAACAGCCAGCGCTGCCAACCGGGCGCATCGGTGGCGCAGCGCAGGGATCCCCGCGCATCGCGCTCGAAATCCCCGATCGTGACGGGCTCGTCACCGGTGGTCACGAAGCCGGGGTCGAGCTCCTGCGGGTCGAACCTGACGAGTGTGGATGCGCAGCCAAAGGAGGCCTCAATCACCCACAGACCTGCCGTGGGCTCGGCGTCGAGTTCGGTGAGCGTCTCGAACCCGTCGGGCTCCTCACCGAAAGGCACGACCGTTGGCAGTGCATCCGGGTCGGTTCTCTGCACGACCCAGGTGCCGGGGATCACCGGATCCTCCCGCGAGGTCTCCTCCGAGCCGGTGATCTCGAAGAGCCGCAGCGAGCCGAGTTCGCCGGCGGCATCTTCGGGAACCACTACCGCCAAGCCCGTGCCTTCGGGTCGCCCGACCGCCACCTCGGGCGTGACGTCTGCGCAGCTGACCAGGCCACAAACCCCGTCCCGCAGCAGGCCGGGCAACACCATCGCGAGAACTCCTCCGATCACCAGCGCGATGGCGGCCTTCGTGAGGGCGCGTGGCCGCGAGGGAGGATCCTGTGCCTGGGGGGTGTCTTCCTCCGTGTCAGTCATCCGGAGTCGATGCTAGAGCGCGCAACAGCGCTTGCCGACACACGCACCCTGACAGGGTCAAGGTGTCTGCCGGGTGCCGCGGATCAGGCCACCGGGCAGGTTGCCGGTTGGCTCGCCGTCGATGACGGTCGGTTCACCGGATTTCACGGTGTAGCGGTATCCCTCGGCTGTCTGCATCAATCGGCGGCCGCCTGCGGGCAGGTCATGCACGATCGTCGGTGGATGGCAGGCCAGCGCATCGAGGTCGATCAGGTTGAGGTCGGCCAGGTAGCCGGGCGCCACCACACCGCGGTCCAGCCAGCCGATGTGAGCCGCGGTGCGCTGGGTCTGGTGGTGCACGATCTGCTCGATCGGCATCGCGTCACCGTCGCGCCTGTCGCGTGCCCATACCGTCAGCGCGGAGGTCGGCATCGATGCATCAGAGATCGCGCCGCAGTGAGCCCCGGCGTCGGACAGCCCGAACAGGGAATTGGGCGACGTAATCATGTCGGCGATGTCGTCGAAGTTGCCGTTGGCGAAATTGAACAGCGGCAGGTAGACGAGTTGGTTGCCGTCGGACCCGAGCAGCGTGTCGTAGAGCAGCGAGGCCGGGTCCACGCCCGCGCGGTTCGCCTGGGCTCCCAGTGACCGCTCCGTATTCATCTCGTAGTCGACCGGATCAGCCAACTGGAACATCACCTCGAACCCGCCGACGATCTGGGACACGATTCCCGGCTCCAGCCCGTCGAGGAGTTGGGCATGCTCGGCCAGGATCCGTCGCTTGCGCTCCGGATCCCGCATCGCGGCGATGCGCTCCGGAAGGTCGAGCAACGCGATCTCTCCATAGGAGGCGCAGAAGAGGAACGGATTGGCCGTGGCCGTCAGGCCGATCAACACCCCGATCGGACGGGGAGCGACCTGGGCCTTCACATCGTGGCCGGCGGCGACCATCGAGTCGACCCAGTCCATCTGCTCACGCCAGCGATCGGGCGCGTGGTACGCCTGCTGCATCGTGAAGCTCAGCGGCCTGCCGCTGGTCTCCACGAACCGTGCGAGCAGGTCCACCTCATGGCGGAAGAACTCATCGTCGTTGGTCTGGTACAGGTCACTGATCAGCTGCACGACACCCGTGCCGGCCTCGCGCATCGCCACAGCAACGGCGAGCAACTCGGCGTCGGAGGCCGTGAGCGTGGGGATGAAGTCGCCCAGGCTCGTGCGGTGCACTTCGGTGCGGCTGGTGGCGAATCCGATGGCTCCAGCTAAGAGCGCCTCGCGCACCATCGATGCCATCTCGGACAGCTCGCCCTCGGTTGGGGCCACGGTGTGGTCGGCCCCTCGCTCCCCCATCACATACGTGCGCAACGCCGCGTGGGGCACGTGTGCGCCGACGTCGAGGGTGAAGGACCGGGCATCGAGAGCATCGAGGTACTCCGGAAATGTCTCCCAGTTCCACGGGAGGCCCTCGGCCAGGGCGGTGCCCGGGATGTCTTCCACACCCTCGAGCAGCGAGATCAGCCAGTCATGCTTGTCGGGTGCGGCAGGAGCGAACCCGACCCCGCAGTTGCCGATCGCGATCGTCGTCACGCCGTGCAGGCAGGACGGCGCCACCGTGGAGTCCCAGGTGACCTGACCGTCGTAGTGGGTGTGGATGTCAACGAAGCCGGGGGTGAGCACGAGCCCATCGGCCTCTATCACCCGGGCACCGTTGGCAGCCACGTCACCGACTTCGATGATGCGGTCACCCTCGACCGCCACGTCCGCGTGCCTCGGCACTGCTCCAGTGCCGTCGACCACGAGCGCGTTCTTGACCACCAGGTCAGCCATTTGGTCCCCCTTGTAGTGACTCCGCACATTGTCGCAGCGATCTGTACCGCCGCCCACTCAACTGCTCGCCGCACTTGCCGATCATTCACCAAGGACCAGTGCAGGGGGCACCATGGCAGATCGAAGGAACACCTGGCCGGCGAAGTCCGCCAGGAAGCGGCGGGCCATGCGACGCTCCAAGAAGGTCTGCGACCAGGTCGACGCGTTCACCGAAGCACGCAAGGCTCTCGGCCGCGCGTGTGCAGCCGCCGCTGGCACCGACCTGCAGGGCGGTTCCGCGACCTGAGTTGGCTACGAGAGCCGTGAACCCAGGGCGCCGTGTCGCAACTACGGTCTTGCCCGGATGAACCCTCCCGAGCAACCACCCGCGGATCCCCCGGACCACGCCGACGAGCCCGCCGAATGGGCCGTGTTGAGGCGTCGGTCCGTGGTTCCCCTGCTCGTGGTCATCGCAGTGCTCACGTTCTCCAACGTGATGGCCAACCGGGTACTGCCGGACTGGGCTTATGTGCCCTGGAACCTGAGCATCGCGGCAATCGTGGTCGCCATCGCGGTGAAGACCGACGGCCAGAGGGCCCGCACGATGGGCCTGGCCCGCAAGGCCCTGCCTGCGGGCCTGAGAGTGGGCGCTGTCTTCTCTCTCGGCCTCATTGCCATCTATGCGGTCGGGCTGACGATTCCCTGGACACGCCCCCTATTCCTCGACGAGCGTGCCGACATCCCTTTCATCGACATGTTCTACAAGGTCGCGATCGAGGTGCCGTTCGGTACGGTGCTGCTCGAAGAGGTGAGTTTCCGTGGCGTGTTGCCGGCGATGTTCGCCAGCCGCATCCGCCAGGGGCCGAGGTCGAGGGTCACAGCAGATGCCTGTGCTGCCGGCCTCTTCGGGCTCTGGCACATCCTGCCGTCCTGGAATGTCAACGACGTCAACCCCCTGTTCAGGGACATCCTGCCCGACGCCGTCGGGCAGGCCGCAGGGATCGTGGGCGGCGTCCTGCTCACCGCGATCGCGGGGATGGGCCTGTCATGGATGCGAAACCGATCCGATTCGGTGCTGGCACCGGCGATGCTGCACTCGACGAGCAACGGCGTGGGTTCAGCGCTCGCCTGGGTGGCGCTGAAGGTGTTCTGACCCTGTCTGCCGGTGGAGCGCTTCTCAGCCCTCAGCCATGAACCGCCACGCCTCGACGTAGCTGTTGCCAGGCGTGCACAGGTCGACCGAGGTCGAGTTGTGACCGGGGACGGAGTCGAACAGGCACGTTGGCTGCAGGTCGGTGATAAGCCGGTCGGTGAGGAACGGCACAACCGTCGCGGAGACCTCCGGGCCGCTGATGCCGAGGGCATCAGCCACCGCACGGATCCTCTCGGCGCCGTAGTCGTCCTCATGCATGAGCGTCGTGATCGACTCTGCGGGTACGTCGAAGTCACCTTCGGTGGTCCAGGGAGCAGCGGTCGCTGCGCCCCCTCCGTCGAGGTAGGCGTCGTAGGTGCCGGACAGCAGGCCTGCAGCCTCCAGGGCGTGGAACTTGGCCAGGTAGAGCGCCACTCCTGCGCCCTGGGAGTGCCCGAGCACGGAGACCTTCGACCAGTCGAGCTCGCAGGTCCCGTAGTTGGCATTGGTCACGTCGCAGGAGCCACCGGTCTGCTGCTGGAACTGGCCGAAGCCCGATGCCGGCACGACTGTGGCCATACGGTCGACGAGCTTGAGCAACCGGTTGACCACCGAGTCCGCGCTGGTGACGTTGGCGGTCGCGTGGTCGCGGGCAACTCCGTCCGGATCGGGGACGCCTGCACCGAAGGTGACCTCGTGGCGGAACGCACGGTGGCAATCGGGATCGGTCAGGGCGTCGACATCAGGGCATGCGTACAGGGTGCCGAGCGACGCCGAGTAGCGAAGCAGGATCACGTGGTACCCATCGGAGCGCAGGGCCCCCGCTATCTCGTAGTGAGCAGCCGGTGTGGATCCGGTGCCGTGCAGCATGACGGCGAGCTCGCCCCGTTCGGTGCCGACCGGCTGGTAGATCCGGTTGGTGGCCAGCGGGTCGGGCGTGGTGGCCGCGTCGGCCAGTACCGGATCGACCGACCACGACGAAGTGCTGTTGCCGGAGCTGGTCGGGGTGGTGCACGCGCCCGCAAATAGGGCGATGACCGCGACAGCCCCCGCCAGACGAACAAACGATTTCACAGCAATCTCCCCAAACTCAGCCTGCCGGAAGTGTACGCACAGTGACCAATGACACGCCAGAAGGGAATCTGCCTCACCCTCTCCGCATTGCAGTCACAGCACCCGGCACGAAATGGCTCGAACCATCGCGAAAGGGGTGGGTGGCGGCGCCTGCGGCGACCGCTCACCCACCCCTTTCAGTTGGAATTGCGAGGCGTCGGCCTCAGACACCCAGCCAAGGGTTGTTGACGTATTCCGTCTCGCCGGCGTTGACCCACACCTTGTCGGGGGTCGCTCCGACGAACGTCGCCCACTGGCTGTTGTCGGTGATGCTCACCGACCCCGGCGCCACGTCGACCTTCCGGAAGAACTCGCTGTTGTAGTAGTTGTTGTCAGCGATGCCATTGGCCCAGTAGGTGATGTCGTGGGTGTTGACCCATTCGGTCGCGGCCACGACGGCGTTGCCCGGCCCGGGCACCGGAGCGGCGAACGACGACGTGAACTCGCTGCCCGGATCACCAACGGTGGTGCTGATGGTTCCACCAGCCTCGGTGTGGGTGAGCGTGCTGGGTGCGACGTTTCCGACCAGCGGGTCCAGCGAAGCGTGGTCGGTACGGGTGTCAATCAGGATCTTGCGGGTGGCGGTGCCGTCGTCGACGTAGGTCGACCATTCGGCGCGCAGGCCCGAGTTGATGCTCGACACCTCGTACACATTGAGCGTGAGCCAGTAGTCGGCTGCGGCGTCGGCCTTGTCCACCTTGACCGGAGCCGGCGACATGCCGGCGGGCAGGTTGAGCACGGCCTCGAACGCAGCCAGGTTGGCGCCGGGGATCTTCCAGTGCCAGTAGGTGGACGATGGACCTTCCTCGACCTGGGTTCGTACGACCGGCTGTGCGTTGCCGGTGAGCACGTTGACCGCCTGGGTGTTCATGAAGCCGCTGTACAGGTTGGTCTTGAAGGCCAGCAGCGAGAGGCGCTCGCCCTCCTCGACCAGTCCGTTGGGCTCGGTCACGTTCCACCAGGGACCGATGGCGAACTCGAGTGGGTTGAGGTACACGAGCACGTGCTCGGGGTCGGCTTCCAGGTAGGGAACGAACTCCGAGTCGTTCTGGATGGTGACGTCGTTGAGGTCGACGCTGAGCATTGCCGCGTCGTGGACGTTGCCGTTGTACATGACACGGTCATAGACGCCGTTCATCCAGTAGATGAGGTCGTTGGCACCGGTCCACTCCAGCGTCGGCGTGCCGAACACCCGGTCGATCTCATCGGGCAACTGGATGGTGGAGTTGAACTGGTTGTCGTTGGTGAGCACCGGTATGTCGTTCTCGATCACGGTCTTGTTGAGGGCGGTCGTGATCAGGTTGCTGCCATCGATGCTGTGACTGAACGGCTCGGGTTGAGCCAAGGGGCCGATCGGGTCGATGGAGCCTTCCGCAGCTCGTGCGCGGATGATCATGAACCGGGGCACACCGGAGCCGTCATCGACGTAGGTGTTCCACTCGGCGCGCAGCCCGGTGGTGATGCCGGTGACGCGGTAGATGTTGAGGCTCATCCAGTAGTTGGCCTGGGCGTCGCTCTCGAGCATCTTCACCTTGGCGAGCGAGAACCCCGGGGGTAGGCCGATGAAGGCCTCGAATGCCGCTGCCTGGGCGTCCGGCACGACGTAGTTGTAGAAGACCGACGGTGGGGTGTCGGCCACCACGAACTCGACGGTCGCCTGACCCGTGCCGGCGGCCGTGGCCGCTGCTTCGGCCTGGGCGTAGGCGCCGTAGGCGGAGCGCTTGAGGCTTCCCAGGTCTTCACCGCCACCAGGAACGGTGCAGGCAGCAGCCACGGCGAACAGCGCGACCGCCACCGCCAGGATGCGTCGTCGTCGCCCCGACCACGGCATGCGGTTGGTCACAGATGTCTTCTCGCCCATTCGGAATTGGCCCCCAGTGGCCGCCCGGATCCGTGAACCCGGTGACCGTCGTCACAGCATGAACGGCGTTAACTCTACACGCAGGCCCCGGCTGCGGTGCAAGAGCGAGCACTGCGGGTGGCAGACACCGGCGGGAGCCGTCCGTTCAGAGCAGGTCGGCAAAGAAGTCGTTGCCCTTGTCATCGGTGATGATGAACGCGGGAAAGTCCTCCACCTCGATCTTCCACACCGCTTCCATGCCCAGCTCGGGGAACTCGAGGATCTCCACGTGCTTGATCGAGTCACGGGCCAGGATCGCCGCCGGGCCGCCGATCGAGCCGAGGTAGAACCCGCCGTATTGCTTGCAGGCATTGCGCACCTGCGCGGACCGGTTGCCCTTGGCAAGGGTCACGAAGCTGCCCCCGTGCTCCATGAACTCTGCAACGTAGGAGTCCATCCGCCCCGCTGTCGTCGGCCCGAAACTCCCCGAGGCCATTCCCTCGGGAGTCTTCGCCGGACCTGCGTAGTAGATCGGATGGTCCTTCACGTACTGGGGAAGGCCCTCGCCCCGCTCGATGCGCTCCTTGAGCTTGGCGTGGGCGATGTCGCGGGCCACGACCACCGTGCCCGACAACGACAGCCGCGTCCGGATGGGATAGCGGCCCAACTCGGCACGGATCTCGTCCATCGGACGGTTCAGGTCGATCTGCACGACCTCGCCTGACAAGGCATCCTCTGACACCTCGGGCATGTGATTCGCAGGATCGGTCTCGAGCTGCTCGAGGAACACCCCGTCGGAAGTGATCCTGCCGAGCGCCTGGCGGTCGGCCGAACAGCTGACGCCGATGCCGACCGGGCAGGAGGCACCGTGGCGGGGCAGGCGAATCACCCGCACATCGTGCACGAAGTACTTGCCGCCGAACTGTGCGCCGATGCCGGACTTCGCCGCGAGCTGGAACACCTCCGCCTCGAGCTCGGTGTCGCGGATGGCGTGGCCGAGCTCGCTGCCCCGGGTGGGCAGGCCATCGAGGTAGCGGGTGCTCGCCAGCTTGACCGTCTTGAGGTTCATCTCGGCGCTGGTGCCACCGATCACGATCGCGAGGTGGTACGGCGGGCATGCGGAGGTGCCGAGGGTCTTGATCTTCTCGCCGATGAACGAAAGCAGCGACTCGGGATTGAGCAGTGCCTTGGTCTCCTGGAACAGGAACGTCTTGTTGGCGCTTCCGCCGCCCTTGGTGATGAAAAGGAAGTCGTACTGGTCGCCGTCGACACCCATGAGGTCGATCTGCGCCGGCAGGTTGGTGCCGGTGTTGACCTCTTCATAGGTGGTGATGGGCGCGACCTGTGAGTAGCGCAGGTTGGTGTCGGTATAGGTGCGGAACACACCGCGGGCGATCGCCTCCTCGTCACCACCCGGCTCACCGTCGTGGTGGGTCCAGACCTGTTGGCCCTTCTTGCCCATCACGATCGCTGTGCCGGTGTCCTGGCATGACGGCAGGACCATTCCAGCGGACACGTTGGCGTTCGCGAGCAGTGTCGTCGCCACGAACCGGTCGTTGTCGGTGGCCTCGGGATCATCGAGGATCTTCGCCAGTTGATCGAGATGACCCGGGCGGAACAGATGCGAGATGTCGCGGATCGCCTCGGCGGTGAGCATGGTCAGCGCCCGGGTATCGACCCGCAGCACCTTGTTGCCGCGGTACTCGTCGGTCTCGACGAAGTCCTTGGTGACCAGGCGATAGGGGGTGTCCGACGCCTCTTGGGGGAACATCGGAGTGTGCTGGAACTCGGCCATGCGCCAACAGTACGTCCGGCTCCGCCGGAGGCATAAAGGCGCAGGCGTTGCCGCCCGCCACCCGGCTGGCTACTCCTCTGGCTCCTCGGCGTGTTCCGGAGAACCGGTTGTGAGCACCGAGTGCTGTGGTCCGGTCCACTCGAAGGCCCGGTCGAGCAGCTTGCCCTTGGGCTTGGATCGTTTGGTCGGCGACGCTGCGGCGGGTGCCTGCGTTGGGGGTTCGGGCTCGGGCGCCGTCGCCGGGCCGGGTTCGGTCTCCAGCTCCAGTTGCACGGTCGCAGCAGTCCCGACCAACGGCTCTGCTTTCGGCTCCGGATCGGGGTCGGACTCCCGCTCGGGCTCGGGTCTCGACTCGGCCTCGACGTGCGCGGCCTGCTCGGCCTCGCCAGCCCCGCTGGCCGCGACCGCGACCAGTCGGCGATCGGTGATCGTCCAGCCGAGCGGTGCGGTGAGGGTGGTGGCGTGAACGCTGCACACGTGCTGTGCCGGCTCACCGTCGTTGCGCGGACTGTCGAGCCACACGGCGGTGGCCTCGGTGTCGTAGGTAAGGCACGCGGCGACCGGGCGGTCACAACCTGGGCGCATGCACTGGCGGGTCATGGATCGCAGGCTAGCGGTGACAGCAGGCACATAGTCGAAGGCGCACACCGAGCCCCGCCAACGTGGGACAAAAGCGCGGCGCACTGGACGCCTCCAACTTGATGTCGCGGAGCCTTAAGCTCGCGAGCTCATGAGCCGATCGGAGAGCATGGTCACCGCGCGCAATACGACCGCCCGCGCCATCGGCGCCGGAGCGGTCCTCACCTTGTTGCTGTTCCTGGCAGGGCCCTCGACACCCGCTGGTGCGGAGCAATCCTGGCGGCTGGACGGTGGCGGCTACGGCCACGGCGTCGGGATGAGCCAGTACGGGGCATGCGGCATGGCCGCGGGCGGCTCGGACTACACCCAGATCCTCGCCCACTACTACCAGGGTGCGGCGGTCTCCACCGTGGCCGAGTCGACGGACCTGAGGGTACTGCTGCGCAAGTCCTCGACGTTCACACTCACCACCGGCGGCACCACGTCGATCAACGGCACATGGACGCTGCCCGCCAACAGCACGCTCACCGTGTCGTACTCAGCGGGGGCGCTCCTGCTCGGCTCGCCGATCAACCAGACGGTCCCCTACATGGTCGCGGACATGGCCGGCACGCCGCTGAAGGTCTCACCACCCGGAAACCGCTTCAACCGTGGAAGGCTCTTCATCGGCCCCACCGCGGGAACCCTCCAGGCGATCATCATCGAGCTGAGCACGAACGCCTTCCTGCGCGGGCTCGGTGAGATGCCCAGTTCCTGGCCCTCCGAGGCCCTCAAGGCTCAGGCCGTCGCGGGCCGCACCATCGCCCAGACCAAGGCGACCCGCTCGGGCCGTTGGTCGGCCGACTACGACCTCAACGCCCTCCTCGACGGCTACTACATCGGCCACGACAAGGAGTACGGAGCGATGGGATCGGCCTGGGTGTCCGCGGTGGATGCCACGAACGGCAGGGTCCTGACCTACGGGGGCACCCTGGCCCTTGCGGTCTACTCGAGTTCCTCGGGCGGCTTCACAGCCAACAGCGAGGACGTCTGGTACTCCGCTCTGCCCTACCTGAGGGCGAGATCCGATCCCGCAGATTCGGGATGCAACAACAAGAACCACCGCTGGAGCAAGAGCTTCTCCGCCACCGTCCTCGGCCAGAAGCTGGGCATGGGACCGGTCACTGCGATCAGCATGGGCCCCGCCGACGGCTCGGGAAGACTCGACAAGGTCTCGGTGACCTTCACCGACTCTGGCGGCAACCAGCGCTCCTACACCGGCGCCCAGCTGCGCTCGAAGCTCGGCCTGCGCTCGACCAGGTTCAGAATCGCCGGGGCATCCGGGGGGTCGTCGCAGAACACCGCCCCACCCACCGGTTCGCTGACCGACATCCGCCTTCACGACGGGCGGAACCTGCTGGTAGCGGGAACGGCATCCGACCCCGATGGTGCGCCCAGGGTGCTCGTGGCGACACTGAACGGCGACAAGGTCGACATGTGGGTGACCCAGTCGGTCAATGGCTACTACCTGGACACCCACCCGGTTGCGCCCGGCAAGCACACGACCTGTGTGGCCGCGCTCGACACGCCGACCGAGGACCCGGTTCTGCTCGGCTGCCGCGAGAACGTCGTCAAGTAGGGCGGGCTCCGGATACCCCGTCGGTGCCGGTCAGCCCTCGCCCACGGTCGCACACGACTCGGGTGCTGTGACCGGGTTGCACCTGGCCACCACGCCACCGGGCAGGGCCACGACGAACCCGGTCACCGGGTCTGCCACGTAGTAGTCGGTCGACAGGTAATGCCCCCCGCTAACCAGCGCGCTGTCGCGCAGCGTGACGTCGTTGCCGACGGCGTGGATTCCCGGCTCATCGGTGCGGGTGCGGATCAGGTAGCCGTCGCGGGCCGCATCGTCGAGCGCCGGCTGGTTTTCCAGCGAGTTGTCGATGCGCAGGAACGCCGCGTCGGGCCGCCCCGGCTCACTCGAGGTGAAGAACAACCTCCCTTCGAGGCTGGGAGCGTCAGCGGCGTAGAGCTCACGCGACTCGCCGGTGTCCACCAGAGACAGGAGCACCTTGCCGCGGCTGTCACCGATGCTGGGCCACCCGTTGTCGAGCACGGCCTGCTCAAGTGTGGCCGAATCCCCTCGCACGTCGTCAGGCGTGATGATGTCGCTGCGGTCGAACACCGAGAGCACTTCGGCCTCGAGGTCCTCGAACAACTCGGCTGTCATCTCCTCGGGGCGCGAGAACTCCACGCCCAGCGTGTCGACGTCGATCCCCAGGTCGCTGCCGCCGGCACGCAGGTCGTCGCCCTTTGTCTCGACCATGACCATCAGGGGCAGGTGGTCCGGGTTGGCACTCGACCACTGCTCGATCTGTCCGAGGCACTCGACGAATGTGATGCAAGTGGTGTTGGTGTCGATGTCCGCGATGTGGGCCACCTTGAATCCCGGCTCGCTCATTGCTTCGACGTCGGGGGGATCCAGCCCGAGGAGCTGGTATGCGCCGGGATTGGCGAACCGGCCGCCTTCGGGGTCCGCGAACACGTCGAGCTCGAACTGGCGGATGCCGTAGTCCTCCAGCTGCTCCGGAATTGGCCGGTGCTCATAGGAGATCGTCTCCCAGATCGCCGGCACGAGCCCGTTGAGCGCTGATGCAACTTCGTCCACAGCGGGCAGGTGGTAGCTGTTGTGCGACCCGAGCATCTGGATCTCGTTGATCGCCAGATCGTCGCCGGGCAGGTAGTCACTCGCCGGCGCATCACCGGAGCCCGCGTCGTTGGAGTCGGCATCACCGTTGGTGCTGCAGGCCGAGCCGACCAGCACCGCTGCGAACATGACTGCAACGCACCGGAGCCACCATGATCTGTTCATCCCCCCACGCTGGCATACACCACGCACTGGTGCCGAGCTGCAGGTGATTGACCGACCGGGCGTGATGGCCGATGATGCCGACTGATCCGTCAATCAGATTCGGGGACCAATGGCCGCCAAGAAGCGCAAGCGTGCCGGCAGCGACGAGGACAAGGCACTCCGCCGCGAGGAGATCCTGGCCGCAGCCAAGCGCGCGTTCGCGGAGAACGGGTTCCACAACACGAAGATCTCCGACGTTGCCGAAGAAGCGGGCTTTTCCTACGGCACGGTCTACTGGTACTTCGACTCCAAGGACGCCCTCTACGACGCCCTGCTCGAGTGGGTCGAGATGTCGCTGCGCTCGGCGATCCTCGATTCGCTCGCTGCCGATCCGTCACCCGACGTGGAAAAGGCGATCCGGCGGGCGATCGCAGGAACTTTCGAGTTCTTCGACGCCGACCCGCAGGCTGTCCGCCTCATGTTCCGTGTCCGCGGATCTGGCCCCGGCGGAGACCCGGCCGGAGGTCTCTACGGGCGATTTGCGGGCGACATCGAGGCGTTGGTGGTCGACGCGCAGTCCGACGATCTGATCGGCTCCGGCAACCCGGCAACCATCGCCTTCGCCATCGCGGCGCTGATCGGACAGTTCGCTGTGCGCCGACTCACCGAGGACGACTCGATGTCGGCAGACCAGCTGGCGGGATTCGTCGTGTCGCTGGTACTCGACGGTGTTCGCAACTGACAGAGCCGCTGCCAGGCCCCGGCTCCAGCGACCCCACACGCACCCTTACTGATTGACGAATCAGTTTGTAAGTCATAGTGTCACTCCATGCAGACACGACTGACCGACATCCTCGAGATCGAACACCCCGTGATGCTCGCCGGAATGGGTGGGGTCTCCTACCACCGGCTCGTCACCGCAGTCTCCGAAGCGGGCGGGTTCGGGTGCATAGGTGCCGGCGCTATGAGTCACGACGAAATGGTCGGCGAGATCGACAAGGTCCGCGATGAGACCGCCAAGCCCTTCGGAGTCGACCTGCTGACCGCCATGCCCGGCGACCTCGAAGCACAGGTGCAGTCGATCATCGACGGTGGCGCCAAGGTATTCGTGGCCGCCCTCGGCGTACCGGCCGAGGTCATCTCGATGTGCCATGAATCGGAGCTGCTCGTGGCCAACATGTGCGGCAAGGTCTCACACGCGGTGCGCGCGGTCGAAGCCGGTTGCGACATCGTGATCGCCCAGGGCACCGAGGCAGGCGGACACACCGGCAAGGTCGCCACCATGCCGCTGGTGCCCCAGATCGTCGACGCAGTTGGTGACCGGGTTCCGGTCGCAGCAGCAGGCGGCATCTTCGACGGCCGCGGCCTCGCCGCAGCGCTCGCCCTCGGCGCCGACGGAGTGTGGATGGGCACACGCTTCATCGCGACCCATGAGGCGCACGCGGTCACCGGCTTCAAGGACCGCATCATCGGCGCCCGCGAGGACCAGACCACGATCAGCCGCGCCTACTCGGGCAAGACCATGCGCGTAATCCGGGGCGAATACACCGATGCGTGGGAAAAGGACCGGGCCTCGGAACTCAAGCCTTTCCCCGACCAGATGGTCACGTCGATCATGGAAAGGGCCCTGCACATGGGCGGCGGGGAGGACACCGCGGATGTCGACCCGGAGCGCGAGTGCTACCCGGCCGGCCAGGTCGTCGGCGCGATCGACGACCTCATGTCCGCCGGCGACCTGGTGCGCAGCGTCGTGTCCGAAGCCGAAGCAGTCCTGGCGAAGAACAGCGCCCTCGCCTGATGCCGGAACTCGCCCGCGCCCTGGTGCTCGAGGCACCCCGACGACTGGAAGCGGTCGAGTTCCACCTGCCCGCAACCGGCGCCGACACGGGGGTGTTGCGGGTTGAGGCGTGCGGCCTCTGCGGCACCGACCACGAGCAATGGTCGGGCAAGCTGCACGGAGGCAGGCCTTTCATCCCCGGCCACGAGTCGGTAGGCATCATCGAACAGCTCGGGGCCGCGGCCGCGCAGAAGTGGGGCGTGTCGATCGGCGACCGGGTCGCGGTCGAGGTGTTCCAACGGTGCGGCGAGTGCCCCGCCTGCCTCGCCGGGAACTACCGTCTCTGCGCCAACCACGGCATCGGCGACATGTACGGGTTCGTCGACGTGAAGCGCGAGCCACACCTGTGGGGCGGCTACGCGAGCCACCAGTACCTGGCACCAGACACCCTGCTGCTGCCGGTTCCCGACTCACTCGACCCGGTGGTGGCGACGTTGTTCAACCCGATCGGTGCCGGCATCCGCTGGGGGGTGACCGTTCCGGCACTCGCAGCCGGCGAGAACGTGGCAATACTCGGCCCCGGGATCCGCGGGCTGTCCGCGGCTGCGGCCGCCCGGGAGGCAGGAGCCGGGTTCATCATGGTGACCGGTTCCGGCGAGCGGGACGCAGACCGGCTCGCCGCCGCGACGGACTTCGGAGCTGACCTGGTGGTCGACGTCGCCAGGCAGGACCCGGCCGAGGCGTTTCGCGACTCCACCGGTGGCGGCGCCGACGTGGTCGTCGACGTGACGGCGAACGCACCGACCGCGTTCGCCCAGGCAATCCGCACGGCGGCGGTCGGCGGACGAGTGGTCGTTGCGGGAACCCGTGGTTTCGACGCCGAGGCCCCGGGATTCCATCCCGACGAGATGGTCTACAAGGAATTGAGGGTGATGGGTGCCCTCGGCGTCGACGCCACCGCATACACAGCCGCACTCGAACTACTCGCCTCCCACAAGTACCCGTTCGCCGACCTGCCCCGCCGGGTGGTCGGCCTCGACGGTGCCCACGACCTGCTGGCCGCCATGGCCGGCGAGTCGGAGGAGACCCCGCCCATACACGGAGTGGTGAAGCCATGAGCGACGAGCCGCGCATACCGATGCTCGGAATCGACGAGTCCGTCGCGGCCGGCGCCGACGTCGGCTTGGAGGATGCCACCGCACGGCTGAGCGTGTTCCGGCTGCTGATGAACCAGCCCGATGTCGCCAAGTGGCTCCGCGACCTGATCATGGGGTTGCTGTGGAGGTCCTCGTTCGATGCCCGGCTGCGCGAGCTGATCATCATGCGGCTCGGCTGGTCCACCGGCTCGGTCTACGAATGGACCCAGCACTGGGGCATCGCCACCGACTGGCTGGAGGTCGACCCCGAAGATGTGCTCGCTGTTCGCGACTGGCGGGCCAGTGACCGCTTCGGACCCACCGAGCGTGCGGTGCTTGCGGCGGTCGATGACGTGGTGGAGCACGGCCATGTGAGCGAATCCGTGTTCGAGGAGTGCCGCGCGCACATCAGCTCCGACCCTGCGGTGCTCGTCGAGTTCGTGTCGACCATCGGCACGTGGCGGATGGTCTCCACGTTGCTGAAGTCCTTCGACGTGCCCCTCGACGAGGGGCTGATGCCCTGGCCACCCGACGGCACCGAACCCGACGACTGGAAGGTGGGAACCGATGACTGACGAAACGAGGGTTCCGGTACTGATCGGCGCAGGCCAGTCGATCGAGCGTGACGCAACCGTGTCTGCGCTCGACCTCGCCGAGCGCGCTGCGGGTGCCGCCCTTGACGACGCCGGCGGGATCGAGGGCGCAATCGACCGCGTGAGCGTGGTCAACATGCTCTCGCGGGTAGGCCCCGCACCGGCCACCGACCTCGCGGCCAGGCTCGGTATCGCCGGGGCCACGTGCGAAGCCACGGTCGTCGGTGGCAACACACCGCAGGCCCTGGTCAACAGGGCCGCGGTCGACATCTCGGCCGGCCGGATCAGCGGCACGCTCATCGCAGGTGCCGAAGCGATGCGTTCCGCCCGCACCGGTGAGAAGGTACCGAGCGGCGGCAAGGCCGACGAAGCAGATCCAGTGCTGGGCCAGGACCGACTCGGTGTCGGTGAGTCCGAGATGTCAGTCGGGCTGCTCGTGCCCGCGCACATCTACGCCATGGTCGACTCGGCGGTCGCCCACCGCGAGGGCCGCACCGGCGCCGAGCACCGCAAGGCGCTCGGCGACCTGATGGCGCCGTTCACCGAGGTCGCGGCGAAGCACCCCTGGGCGTGGTTCCCCGAGCCACTCAACGCCGCGTCGATCGCCGAAGTCACCGAGGCCAACAGGGTGGTTGCCGAGCCCTACACGAAGAAGATGTGCGCGTTCCTGAACGTGGATCAGGGCGCCGCGGTCATCGTCAGCTCGCTGGCAGCCGCCCGCGCAGCAGGACTCGCCGACCAGGCGGTGTTCGTGGCCGCGGGCGCCGACGCAGTCGACGTGTGGGAACCCACCGCACGACCCGACATCGCCGCCTCGCCTGCAATCGCCGCAGCCGCCGGTGGCGTCATGGACGCCGCAGGCCTGGCCATCGACGAGATCGAGTTGCTCGACCTCTACTCCTGCTTTCCCGCCGCTGTGCAACTGGCGGCCGAGGCCATCGGCATCCACCCCGCCACGACCGACCGGCAACTGACCCTCACGGGGGGACTCCCCTACTTCGGAGGCCCGGGCAACAACTACTCCACGCACGCCATCGCAACCGCTGCGGGCCTGTTGCGCGAAGGCGCATCCAACGCCCTCATCGGTGCGCTCGGCTGGTACGTGACCAAGCACAGCTACGGGCTGTACACCTCCGCGCCACCGGCGAGCGGCTATGCCGCGGTCGACCTGGCCGGCGAGCAGAAGGCCATCGATGAAAGCGCCCGCACCATCGTCGGTCCGGGCGAGGACATCGACACCCCCGGGATCGTGGTCGCCGCCACGCAGGGCACCGACCGCGACGGCAACACAACCTCCGCCCCCGTCATCGCCGACCTGCCCGACGGCAGGCGAGCAGTCGCAGCGGCGGCCGATCCGGCGTCGGCCCCGGTCGACATCGTCGGAAGAGCCGTGCACCTGCGCGGTCAGACCTGGAGCGAGGTGAACCGATGACCGCACCAGCGCTGCCGTCCCCGCACCTGGAGCGGTTCGAGCGCGACGGGTACACCGTGCTCGAAGGGTTCTTCAGCCGCGACGAATGCGACCGAATCGTCGCCGAGATCGAACAGACCAACTTCCGCCTCGACCTCGGCGCGAAGGACGACGGCCAACTCGAGTACCGCCCGATGATGCACCTCCTGTCACCCGGGTTGCAGGCGGTGGCCTGCGACGAGCGCTGGGCACCGGTGGTGCTACCACTGGTCGGCGACGACGCGGGCGCACGTCTCTACTGGGAGCAGGCCGTCTTCAAGCCCCCGCACGCGCACACCGAGCTGCCATGGCACCAGGACAACGGCTACACGCCGCTCGTCCCCGAGGCGTACCTCACCTGCTGGGTGGCCTTCGACGACGCGGATGAGTCAAACGGATGCATCCATGTGATCCCCGGCTCACACCGCAACGGCACCCGATCACACGTGAACGACCCCGGCGGCTCACCCTTCCGGGTCGGCAACGTGGAGTCCGACGAAGGCGCCGTGGCTGTGCCCGTGTCAGCCGGTGACGTGCTGCTGTTCTCCTCGCTCGTGATGCACCGCAGCGGCCCCAACATGACCGACGGGGCGAGGCGGGCGTGGATCATCCAGTACTGCGGAGCCGATGCGCTCTCAGCTCTGAGCGGCAAGGCTCTGGACGATCGCCTGCTGTTGGCCCAAAATGGCGTATGGCTGGCTGAACCGCGGCGGGATCGCGAGTTCGACTTGGTGGGGGTGCTGGCGAACTATGACCAGGGTTGATCGACGACGGTTCATGCAGGCCGTCGTGGTGCTGGGGAGCACCGGAGCAGTGACGGCAACAGCGGTGTCCTGCGCGCCCCACCCGACGATGCGCTCAGCGGAACACACCCTGCGGGGCCTGTGGGACGCTGCGGTGCCGGGCACGCACAACGGGGTGGTCCAGGACTTGCTGGCCGACGGTTCACCGTCACCCGGAGCGAACCAGGCCGGTGTCTACGAGTGGCTCTCCGATTTCTCGGGCAGCCTGCCCCCACCTGCCGACTTCCTCACCGATGGATTCATGCGCGCGTGGGCCGCTGATCTCGACCTCTGGGCCGACTGGTTCCACCTACCGGTGGACGGGGGCCCCAGCTTCGGCGACCTGCCCCTGGGGCCGACCTTCGACGAACGCGGTCGCCAGTACAAGCTGCTTCTCATGACCACCCTCTTCGAGGGAATCATCGACCTGAAGTACTTCGGCGGCGTGATGATCGCCAAGATGGCGTTCTACGGCGACTTCTGGGCCGAGAGGACCGGCGCCGACCGCGTTAGCGGGCCCCTCATCGGATTCCCGGGTCCGGTCGACTCCGTTGACGAGTTCACCTACAACCAGGCGTTCGGCACACCGGATCCCAGAATGCAGACAGCGCCCAACGGACTGGTGGTAACCCCGTGAGCAGCAACGAGTTCGACGTCTGCGTCATCGGCTCGGCGTTCGGCGGCGGGCCCGCCGCCCTGCGCGCCGCCGAGGCAGGCGCCTCGGTGGTGGTACTCGAACAGGGCAAGCGGTGGGACGGACGAGGCGACAGCCACGAGTTCCGCCAGGTGCAGGGTGACTTCGGCTACTACATGGACCTCTTCGACCTGTATGCGGGGGTCAACCCGACCACCCTGGCCGCATCGGTGGTCATCGGCGGCAAGGGACTCGGCGGCGGTTCGCTCGTCTACTCGATGGTGTCGCTGCGGGCCCCGAGCTTCGTCTTCGACGACCCGGCGTGGCCCGGTGCCGTCGACCGAGCCGCGCTCGACCCCTTCTACGAGCGGGCCGAGGCCCAACTGGGCATCACCCAGGTGCAGTGGACCGGCAACCGACCCGACGACGACTGGAAGCTGGCCTCACGGCGCGACGCGATGTTCGCGGAGGTGTGCCGGGCCTCGGCAATGAGCTGCGACCCCGTTCCGGTCGCTGTCAACGAGTCCTGTGAGAACCTCGGCTGGTGCACCACAGGCTGCACCAAGGGCGCCAAGACCTCCGTCGACGTCCGCTACATGCAGCCGGCCGAGGACCTGGGCGCCGAGATGCGCCTCGGAACCAAGGTGGCCTCGATCCAGCCGGCGGACCCGGGCGGGCAGCGGCGCTGGAAGGTCACCACCCTCGACATGACAAGCGGGGACCCCACAGTCGTATTGGCAGATGACGTATTCGTCGGCGCCGGTGCAGTCGGCTCTGCCGCGTTGTTGCAGGCGTCGGCACACCTCCTGCCCGGTGGCATCTCGGCGCAGACCGGGCTCAACCTGAGCCGCGGCGGCGACATGATGATCCCTCTGGTCGTCCCCGAGGACTTCGGCTTCGACGACATGGACATGATGCCCGGCAAGATCATCGGCTCGGCCTCCTTCGAGCACCTCTTCACCCCTCCGCCCGGGATGGGCGACGACTGGGCGCCGTTCATCATCGAGCCGATGATGATCCTTCCGGTCATCTCGTCGCTGATAGTGGCCGACCCCGACGGGCAGATCGGCGAGGGCGACATGCGCACTTTCGGACTCGGCCAGAAGCACTTGATGCAGAAGTGGGGCACCAGGCTGATCCATCTGGGAATCATGGGAGTCGACGGAATGGACGGCCGGGTGAGTGCCGACCGCAACGGCAAGGTCGACGTTCACTTCGACCTCTCGCCGCAGACCCGCAAGCTGTTCTCCTCGGGCAAGGCCGCCGCCGACCACATGGCGGCCTCGATCGGTGGGCAGCGGCTTCCCTCGTGGGACGAGATTCGCAACGACGGACTCACCATCCACCCGCAGGGCACATGCCGCATGGCCGACAGTGCGGACATCGGCGTGGTGGATGACCGGTGCAGGGTATTCAGGAGCGACGGTGGGGTCCATGAGGGCCTGCACGTCGTCGATGCCTCCACCTACAGCAGCCCCATTGCCGTCAACACGTCGCTCACCGCCGCTGCCATCTCGGAACGCGCCATGTCGATCTGGTCGGCGGGATGAGATGCGGCCAGCGGCCGCTCTCCTGCGCTGGCTGACCAACGCACTGTTCGCGGCCGCGTTGGCCTGCGCGGCCTGCGCGCCCGTAGACCAGGCCGAGCAGGCGCCGTTGCCGCCGTCGTCACAAACGGTCCCGACGGATGGCGCCGTGACGGTGGATGCCGACGGGGCCTTCCGCGACGCACACGGCCGATTCGTGCTGCTCCACGGCGTCAACCTCGTCGACAAGCGCCCTCCCTACCTGCCGTCACCCGATGAGTTCGGGCCCGCCGATGCCTCGCTGATCCGTGACCTGGGCTTCAACATCGTCCGCCTCGGGTTCATCTGGGCAGGACTCGAGCCCGAGCGGGGCATCATCGACGCGACGTACGTCGCAAGGCTGGTGGAACTGGTCGACCTGCTCGGCGACCACGGCATCCTGGTGCTGCTCGACAGCCACCAGGATGTGATGAACGAGCGCTGGGGCGGTGAGGGGTTTCCCGACTGGGCAGTCGACGACGGCGGCATCCCGATCGCGACCGGGCTGGGTGACTGGAGCTTCAACGTGGCCCAGCCATCGCTCTGGCACGCGTGGGACGCCTTCTGGGCCAACGAGCACGGGCTGGTCGACAGGTATGTGGCCGCGTGGCAGTCAGTTGTCGCGGCAGTGGCCGATCGCCCCAACGTGCTCGGCTATGACCTGCTCAACGAACCATGGCCGGGATCCGACTTCCTCAGCGAGGGAGTGGACCACCAGCGGATGCAGCCGGTCTACGAACGCCTCGCAGTCGCCATCCGGGAGATCGACACCGATGGGGTCGTGTTCTGGGAACCCGATCTGGCAACGCACCTCGGCCGCGGTTCGCGCATCGGTCCTCTGGGCGACACCAACGTGGCCGAGAGCTTCCACGTGTACTGCCCCTTGACGCTCTACGGCGTGTTCCGGGTCGACGGGCTCCACTCGCCCGAACTGTGTGGAGCATGGTCCTCACACCGCTTGGACCTCGCGGCACGCGACCGTGCGCGCGTCGGTGGCGGATGGCTGATGACCGAGTTCGGTGCCACCGCCCTCGTTGCAGATGCCGCGCTGCACGCGGAGCTGGCCGACCAGCACCTGGTCGGATGGACCTGGTGGAACTGGAAGCGCCTCGACGACCCAACCGGCGAGCCCGACGAGGCGCTCGTGCCCCACGACACAGGAACGCTGAGCCTGCGCTCGACCGCGTTGGCTCTGGAGAGGATCTACCCGCGTACCGTGGCCGGCACTCCCGTGTCGCTGCACAGCGACCCCATGGCCCCGACCGGTGCGACCTCGTTCGAGCTTCACTTCACTGCGGACCCGGCGGTGTCGGCGCCCACAGAGATCTGGATCCCTGCCCGCCTGGACCCGGGCGACGACGGCATCGTCGTCGAAGGCGGGTCATTCACACGCAGCCCCGACGGCCGTCGACTGCTCGTGGAACCGCTTGATCCGGTGCCGACCGAACTATCGGTTCAGATCGAAGCGACCTGACAGCGGGTGGCCTGCGGCCCTCAGACCCGGCCCGCGAGCTGGCCCGGCGGGTTCTCCTGCACCGGCCGCTTCGAGTTGGCGCAGCCGCCTGTCGCGCAAGACGGTTGCGGCGGAGTCATTCATGGCGACCGTGAAGCTCGCCGTGGAGTCGAGTGGTGGTTTCGGCTACACCCGCTCCGCCGGGCTCGAGAAGCTGTTCCGTGATCTGCAGACCTGCATGTTCCACCCGCTGCCGAGGGCGAAACAGCTTCGCTTCACCGCCCGCGTCGCCCAGGGCCTGGAACCGGCCGGCTGACCGACAGAGGGTCAGCGCAACTCGTAAGCACTCATATCCGGGGTCTGCATGATGTCGCGGAAGTGCTGGAACGGCCATGGCCACGCTGCCGGCACGCCTCGGTCATCCAGGTACCAGCTGTTGCAGCCGGTCACCCAGATCGTGTCCTGCGCGGCCTCGACTCGCTCCGCCTCGAACGCATCGGTGGCCTCGCGGGTGGCGCAGACCTCCTTCGCACCGCCCTCGGTGAGGCACTCGATCAGCTGCTCGATGTAGGCGAACTGGTACTCCGACACCTCGATCAGCGAGAAGTTGCCAACGGGGCCGTTGGGCCCGTTGAGCATGAACAGGTTGGGGAACTCCGGGATCGAGATCGACATGTAGGCGAGCGGCCGGTCGGCCCATACCTCGTCGAGCTTCACGCCGTTGCGCCCGGTCACCACCATCGGACGCATGAAGGCGTCGACATGGAACCCGGTGGCCAGCACCAGCACGTCGAGCTCGTGAAGCTCGCCGTCTTCGGTGCGGATGCCCTCTGGTTCGGCCCGTTCGATGCCGGACGTCACGAGGTCGACATTCGGCTTCTGGATGGCGCCGTAGAACGTGGGCGACACCACGAGCCTCTTGCAGCCCGCGCGGTAGTCGGGCCGCAGGCGTTCGCGCAGCTCATCGTCGTGGACGTTGTCCTCGAGGTTCTCCAGGCACATCGCCGCTATCAGCTTGATGTGTGCTGAGTCTGCGTCGATGACCGCGTTGGCGAAGTTGCCGAACATGTCGGACAACTCCTCGTGAAGCTTGTGCATCGATTCCGGGTCGTCGCGGAATGCCTGTTTCTCCTCCTCGCCGTACTCGGGATTCTCCAGCGACAGGATCCACTGCGCGGTGCGCTGGTACATGTCGAGGTGCGCGACCTCGTCGACGAGTGCGCTCACGATCTGCACGGCAGTCGACCCGGTGCCGATCACGCCCACCCTCTTGCCGGTCAGGTCGACGTCGTGATCCCACCTCGCTGAATGGAACCGGTCGCCGGCGAAGGTGTCGAGGCCCTCGATGTCGGGGTAGCGCGGGTGGTGCAGCACCCCGGTGGCGGCGATCACCACATCCACGGTGTCGGTGTGCCCCGATGCCGTCTCGATGTGCCAACGGCCGTCGTCGTACTCGGCGCGGACAACCTCGTCGCCGTAGCGGATCATGCGTTCGATGTCGTGGTCGCCCGCCACCTTCTCGAAGTACCCGCGGATCTCCTCGCCGGGTGAGTAGTGGTGGCTCCATTCCGGGTTGGGGGCGAAGCTGTAGCTGTACAGGTGCGAGGGCACGTCGCATGCGAGACCCGGGTAGGTGTTGTCGTTCCAGGTGCCACCCAGCCGCTCGCGCTTCTCATAGACCGTCACTTCATCGAAGCCGGCCTCGGTGAGCTTTATCGCGCTCAGGATTCCCGCCATCCCTGCGCCGATTACCGCGAACCTCATGGGCGAACGCTATCGACTGGGCGGCGGGCCGTCCACTACTGATTGATGGATCAGTTTATAGTGCAGCAAGCCCTGATCAGGCGGCCCAACACCGGACGGGGCCGCTCGAACGGGCCCGACCCGAACAGGCTCCAATCAGACGGCGCGGGCGTTGAGCTGCTCCAGGCGCTCCACGCACTCCAGGTACTCCTCGGCCATCTCGATGACGACGTCGCCCGCGCGGCGCACCTTGTTCATCGAACCCACGATCTGGCCTACCGGGTTGAAGTTCACGTCCACGGCCTGCTCGGGGTACTTGTGGCCGCGGGCTACAGCCTCACCGGTGACCATGAATTGCAGCGGCATGCCGAGCGGGTCGGGCGTGTCCTCGTCGGCCCAGGCCTCCGTCCAGTCGTTCTTGAGCATGCGGCACGGCTTGCCGGTGAAGCTGCGGCTGCGAACCGTGTCGCGCGAAGTGGCGTCGAGGTAGCTGTCCATCTGCTTCGGAGGCACGTCGGCCTCCTCGACGGTGAGCCAGAGCGAGCCGGTCCACACACCCTGTGCGCCGAGCGCCATGGCGGCTGCCATCTGGCGACCGGAGCCGATGCCGCCCGCGGCCAGCACGGGGGTCGGCGCGACTGCGTCGATGACCTCGGGCCAGAGCACGACAGACCCGACGTCGCCGGTGTGGCCTCCGCCTTCGCCACCCTGGGCGATGATGATGTCGACCCCGGCGTTCTTGTGCCGGCCGGCCTGCGAAGCGGATCCGCACAGCGCGGCCACCAGGCGACCGGCGTCGTGGATCTCCTTGATGATCTCGGGCGGCGGGGTGCCGAGGGCGTTGGCGATCAGCTTGACCTTGTCGTGGCGCAGCGCTTCCTGCACGAGCGGCGTGGCGGTGGCCTCTGTCCAGCCGATGAGCGCCGGGGCCACTTCGTCGTCGGGCATGTCGGGCACGCCGTGGTCCGACAGGATCTTCTTGGCGAACGCCCGGTGCTCCTCGGGGATCATCTCCTGGAGGTCCTGCTCCAGCTTCACCGGATCGAGTTCGCCCATACCCTCGTACTTGCCCGGGATGACAACGTCGACCCCGTATGGCTTGTGGCAGTGCTCATCGAGCCACTCGAGCTCGGTGGCGAGCTGCTCGGGGCTGAAGCCCACGGCCCCGAGCACGCCGAGCCCCCCGGCGTTGGACACAGCTGCGACGACGTCGCGGCAGTGGGTGAAGGCGAAGATCGGGAACTCGATTCCCAGCTGGTCACAGATCTCGGTACGCATGGCGCGCACCGTATCCGAAAACTGGAACGCGTTTCACTTCGACGCGGGCTGCCCCATGTGCTGAGTGCCTCATCCTCCTTTCCCGAGGAGAGCTGCGTCGCATCGACGCAAGGTCACTCGGGAAAGGAGGATGAGTGGCTGGGCGACGCGGCATTCCCACCGGCGAAGTGGTCGCGCACCCGCGGAGAAAGGCGTGCAGGCTTCGGCTCGGCTCCCGGCTCTCGGACTGTCTCCGCGGTGTCTGCCACCGCACCCCCCATGGGCTCTGCTCCCGGCCGTCACCCTATGCGAGCGCCACTGGCACAACGTGCCCCTAGGATCTCGGCACCCAGCCGGGATACGCCGGCGCTGAATGGAGCAACCGTGAACGGAGTGGGCATGTACCGCGACACGAGGGAGCGCACCGTCGCCCTCGGTCGCAGCCTCAGCGAGGAGCAGGGCCGCATCGTCGTGCCCGCCACCCCGCAGTGGTCCGTGAAGGACAACTTCTCGCACCTGGCGGGGGCGGCAGCCGACATCACCTCGGGCAACCTGGAAGGCGTTGCCACCGATCCCTGGACCGCGGCACAGGTGGATGCGCGCCGCGACATGACCCTCGCCGAGATCGTGGATGAGTTCGAGTCGCACGGGCCGGCCATGGACTCCCTCATCGAATCGGTCGGCGACGCCATGGATCCGCGGCTCTTCATCGACGAGTGGACCCATGAGCAGGACATTCGCGGCGCCGTCGGGATCCCCGGTGGGGTCGACTCCGAGGTCGTGCCCTGGGCGAGTCCGCTCGTGGTCGGCGGATGGGTCGCATCGGTGGCCAAGCGCGACATGCCCGCGCTGCGGGTCGTGTGTGACGGTGAGGAGTTCGCACCCGATGGGGCGGAAGCGCCGGTCGCCCTCACGATCGACGGATACACCGCTCTGCGCGTGGCGGTCGGCCGCCGCTCACACGAGCAGATGCGGGCCCTGGAGTGGTCGGGCACCGAAGACCCGGCGCCCTACTTCGAGCGGATGGTCGCGTTCACGATCGCGGACCGTGACGTGATCGACGCCCTCTGACCGTCCAGGCGCTCAGCCGCCCGCCGAAGCCCCCACCGGGTGCTTGCGGGCGCCGGTGGAGAATTCGACCGGCAGTGTCTTGATGCCGGTCACGAAGTTGGACCGAAGGATCTTGGGCTCCGCTGTCTTGGCGAGGTCGGGAATCCGTGAGAGCACTTCGCGGAAGATGATCCGCAGCTCGACACGAGCCAGGTTGGCGCCCAGACAGAAATGGGCGCCGCCACCGCCGAAGGCGACGTGTTCGTTGTCGGCCCGTTCGATGTCGAAGGTGAACGGGTCATCGAACGCCTCCTCGTCCCGGTTGGCTGACACGTGCCAGATGAGCACCTTGTCGCCCTTGGCGATCTTCTGGCCGCGCACCTCGGTGTCGGCCGCGGCGGTGCGGCGGAAGTGCAGCACCGGGGTGGACCAGCGGAGGATCTCGTCGGTGGCGCGCAGCATGTAGTCGTCGTCATCCAGGTTGGCCTGGAGCCTGGCCATCTGCTCGGGGTGGTCGAACAAGGCGTTCATGCCGATCGCGGTTGCTGTTCGGGTCGTCTCGTTGCCCGCGACCGACAGCAACATCATGAACATGTCGAACTCGAGCTCCGTCAGCGCCTCACCGTCGATGTCGGCGTTCAGGAGCTTGGTGACGATGTCGTCTCGCGGGGACTCGCGGCGCTCCGCAGCGAGGGCGTTGGAGTATGCGTAGAGCGCCATTGCGGCCTCATGCGGTGCCTCCTCGTCCTCCGCGAAGTCGGGGTCCTGGGAGCCGATCATCGTGTTGGACCACTCGAAGATCAGGTGCCGGTCTTCCTGGGGCACCCCCATCAGCTCCGCGATCGCCTGCAGGGGGAGCTCGGCAGCCAGGTCGGCGACGAAGTCGCAGTTGCCGTTCTCGATGACGTCGTCGACGATCAGCTCCGCGCGGTACCGGAGATGGTCCTCGAGCAGGCCGATCATGCGCGGGGTGAAGCCCTTGTTGACTATGCGGCGGTAGCGGGTGTGCCTGGGCGGGTCGGTGTCGACCAGCATCTGGCCGCGGGTGTCGAACGCCGTCCCCACCTCGTCGACGTCGATCCGCTGGGTGCCGCCGATCTCCGAGGAGAAGGTATCGACGTCGCGGTTGACCTCCTGGAGGTCATGGAGCTTGGTGATGCTCCAGAAACCCGTGCCATCGGGTTCGTCGTGCCAGTGCACGGGAGCCTCTTCACGCAGGACCCTGAACATCTCGTGATGCTCGCCGCGTACGAAGCGGTCGAGGTCGAGCAGGTCGATCTCGTCGAGTTTCATGCTTCCCCCTGCGGCGGGCGATGCCGCGCCCGCCTTGCTGTTGACCAACTGGATGGACGCCCACGGTAGCGCGACTCCCACTGAACGAACGTTCAGTCAGACCTTGAACGAACGTTCAGTCAGGTCTTACAGTTGTGCAACTCGATACCCAAGCCAATCAACCGACTCATCATCCGACGGGGGCATGAAGAGATGACCAACAACGGGACCAACAACGGAGTCGACTTCGCGGAGGTCGACTTCACCGACGCCAAGGCCTACGACGATCCCTACGAGATGTACGCCTGGCTGCGCAGCCTCGACCACCTGCACTACGACGAGGCCAACGACCTCTACATCGCCCCGCGCTACGAGGACGTGTTCCACATCTCGCGCAACCACGAGCTGTACTGCTCCGGCGAAGGCGTACGACCCAAGATCGCCGGCGAGATGTCACTCATCACTCTTGACGGCGACGAGCACCTCCGCCAGCGCCGCCTCATCAACCAGGGCTTCACGCCCCGCCAGGTACGGGCGCTCATTCCGCACGTCCGTGACCTGACCAACCAGACGATCGACGCCATCGCCGACAAGGGTGAGATCGACTTCGTCGAGGACTTCGCGATCCACGTTCCCCTGATCATCATCTGCGAGATGATGGGCCTCGACCCCGAACAGCGCCTCAAGATGTACCGCTGGAGCGACGCCATGATGGACGGCGACGGCCACGTGGAGGCCGACGACCCGGTGCTCCAGGCAGCCGCTCAGTCATTCGGTGAGTACGCCGAGATGTGCATAGAACTCATCGCCGAGCGCAGGGCCATGGCCGAGTCGGGTGAGAAGAAGGACGACCTGATCACCACCCTCACCCAGGCCTTCGACGAAGGCGCCCTCGAGCGGGAGCCCCACGAACTCGCCATCCAGGGTGTGGATGAAGAGGAATACGCAAAGATGCAGGAGGCCAAGGGCTCACTGGACGACGAGGACCTCATCTCATTCCTCGTGATCCTGCTCGTGGCCGGCAACGAGACCACCCGCAACGCGATCTCCGGTGGCATGCTCGCCCTGTCGCGGTTCCCGGAGCAGAAGAAGCTGCTGCTCGACAACCTCGACAACGACGAGTTCATGGACGTGGCGGTCGACGAGATCATCCGCTTCGTCAGCCCGGTGCTCACCTTCATCCGCACCGTCACCGAGGACCACACCTACCGCGGCACCGACCTCAAGAAGGGCGACCGCGTGTTGATGATCTATTCGTCGGCCAACCGCGACCCCGAGGCCATCTCCCATCCTGACGAGCTCGACCTGACCCGCCAGTCAGACCACCTGGCGTTCGGCATAGGCAAGCACTACTGCCTAGGCGCCAACCTGGCCCGCATGGAGGTCAAGACAGTCTTCCAGGAGCTGCTGAAGCGACTGCCCGACATCGAGGTGCCGGAGGGCATCGACGTGCCCCGCGGCGACTCGTCACTCGTGCTGGCACTACAGGAGATGCCCGCCGAGTTCACCAAGTGCCCGGTGGCGCACTGACCGGACGTTCCTAGGCCTGCCCCTTCGCCCATCGAACCGGCGTCGGGGCGGCTCACCTAGGGTCCGTCGGGAAGCGACACACGATGGCCACCACAGACACGAGACCCAACCAGCGGGACCACATCCTCGATGTGGCGTTGAAGCTGATGTCGGAGCGCGGGGCAGATGGCATGTCGATGCGCCAGCTCGCCTCCGAATGTGGCGTGCAGGTCGCGGCGATCTACCACTACTTCGACTCCAAGCACGCACTGCTCGCGGCCGTGGTCGAGGAACGTCGCTACGGCTCCCGGCTGTCGGATCCGATCGAGCAGCTCGACCGCGACGCCCCGCCCGAGGACCGACTCCGGGCCCTGTTCGGCGTGGTCTGGGACGGTGCGCTCGAAGAGGAGGAGATCTGGAGTCTCCTCATCGGCGAGGGAATCCGCCGCGAGGAAGCGGTTATGCAGGTCGGTCGTGACCTGCTCACACTGGTGCGCTCGGCTTCGGAGGACTGGGTCACCGAACTCGTGCCAGAGGCCCAGCCACCCGCCGCCGTTGCCGAACTACTCGTCGGCCAGCTGATCACCGGATTCCTGCTGCGGGTGTTCTCGGCGGACGGCGACGATGCTGCCACGGCGAAGCGCATCGGTGACGAGCGCGCCGACACGCTCGTGGCCGCTGTCTTCGGCTGAGCCTGCACGCCGGCGCGACGAACCCTCAGGGTGCCTTGGCGCCCAGTGGCCGGAGCGCCGCGAGCGACCAGGCGAGGCTGTGGCCGATGAACAGCGCGAACAGCACCGTGCCGAGCCCGAATGTCCCGCCGAGGGCCACACCGGCTACGAGCACGGTGACTTCGATCCCGAGCCGCACCCACGAGATCGGCCAGTCGAACCGTTGGCCGAGGCCGGTCATCCAGCCGTCACGCGGACCGGGACCGAGTTGGGCGGACAGATACAGCGCCCCACCTACACCGACCATCAGCACGCCGAGGACCGCCTGCGCGAGCTGCGCCGGGAACCGGTCAGGCGTGGGCACGACTGCCGCCATCACGTCTATCGCAATGCCGATCACCACGATGTTCGCGACCGTGCCGAGCCCCGGGCGTTCAGTCAGCGGAATCCATGCCAGGAGCACGGCAGCTCCGATGAGGATCGTGAGCACGCCGACGCTCAGGCCTGTGCGCTCGCCGAGGCCCTCCGCCAGCACCGTCCAGGGCGTGTTGCCGATCCCGGCCCGCAGAAGCAGGGCATCACCGGTTCCGAACACCCACAGGCCGACGAGTAGCACCGCGACAGTCCTGGCGCGCACCTCCCAGCGCGACGAGGCGCTCCACGAGAAGTGGGGCACGTGCCGGCTCGGCCGGAAGCGGTCGGGCAGCCTGATTCGGGAGGCAACACTCGTGCCTGCGGGTCGGACCATGGGGGCCCGATGGTGTCAGCCGGCCAGGAACGGGTCCACCCGGTCCTTCGGGCGCCCGATGATTGCCTTGCCGCCCTTGACCAGCACCGGCCGCTGGAGCAGTTCGGGGTGTTCGCCGAGCACGTCGGCGACCTGCTCGGGGGTCTGCACGTCTGCGTCGCCGAGTTCGTAGGACTTGAACTTCGCGTCGCGGCGCACGAGGTCGGTGGCGGGATCCTCCAACGCGTCGAGCAGCTCCACGATCTCGGAGCGCTCCGGGCGCTGCGACTTGAGCATGTACTTGCGTACGTCGAAGTCGACGCCCGCCTCCTCGGCCCGCGCCACGGCGAACTTGGAAGTCGAACAATTCGGGTTGTGCCAGATGGTGACGTCAGCCATGCACGGACGGTAGCCCCGCCGCGAATGCCCGCGCGCCGCGGCTGGCGGTCACCGATAGCGTGGCCCGATGGCCAGTGCCGACGAGGGAACCACCGGAGCGGGTCCAACGGCTCCAACGGCACCCGCCCCTCACCACCCCACCGCAGCCGGGTCGGCTGCGGCTTTCGGAGCCGTTGCGCTCTGGGGATTCGGAAACGTGCTGATCGCGTGGATCCCGATGAACGGCCTGGCGCTCGGCGTGTACCGCCTCGGCCTCGGTGCCGCGGTCTACACGGCCTGGCTGTACTTCCGCGGTGGACGCCTCAGCGTCGACCGTTTTCGGTGGGGCTGGTTCGGGGGCGTGGCCTTCGGGCTGGACATCGCCACCTTCTTCCTGGCGGTGCAGAACACCTCCGTTTCGATTGCGGTGACGCTGAGCGCGCTGCAACCGGTGGTGATCGCCGGCGTTGCCGCTGCCGCGTTCGGCGAGAGAATCCGGGCCCGGCACATCATCGGGACCGTGGTTGCGGTGCCCGCAGTCGCCCTGGTGGCCTTCGGTGCCGAGGACTCCGGCGTCACCAGCACCTTCGGAAACGTGATGGCCGTGGCGGCGCTGTTCGCCTGGTCGGCGTACTTCATCGGCTCGAAGAAGGCCCGCGAGAAGATGCCGACGATGGACTACATGGCGGTGATGAACATCGTGGCCTTCGTGACCATCACTGTCATCGCAGTCCCGTCGGGGGTGCTGTGGAGCAGTGACGCACAGATGAACTGGCGCAACGCGGCGCTGGTCGTGTGCGTGCTGGCCGTGCCGGGCACCGGACACATCGTCATGAACTGGGCGCACGGCCACACGACCCTCATGCTCACTTCGCTGGCCACGCTCACCATGCCGGTGATCTCGACACTCGGCGCCTGGGTGTTTCTGGACCAGAGCGTCACATGGACACAGCTGGTCGGCATCGCCATCGTGTTGGCGGCGCTCACCTACGTCGTCATCGGCGACAGCCGCGAGATGCCCCGGGTGACCGCCGACTGATCGACTGGGCCGGACCCCGACGACGCGACACCCGAGCATCGGCCATGCTGAGGCACATGGCCCCACGCGATGGTGAGATCCCCGTACCAGAAGGCAGCACGAAGAGGGTGGAGACGCTCATCGCCGAGATGACCCTCCCGGAGAAACTGGCGCAACTCGGTTGCGTCTGGTCGACCCAGCTCGTGGAGGGCGGCGGAGAGGCAGCGGACTTCTCGGCGCGGGCCGCGGCGGGCTTGATGGCCGACGGCACCGGACAGGTCACACGCATCGCAGCTTCCACGGGGCTTCAGCCTGGCGGACTCGCACGGTTCGCCAACCAGATCCAGCACTGGCTGGTGCACAACACCCGCCTCGGCATTCCGGCGGTAATCCACGAGGAGGCCGTCGCCGGGTTCTGTGCCCGCGACGCGATCCAGTTCCCGCAGGCGATCGGACTCGGGGCCACCTTCGACATGGACCTCCTCGAGCGCATCGGTGACCACATCCGCGCCGAGATGCTGTCGGTCGGGGCCCGCCACGCCTTGTCGCCGGTGCTCGACGTGGCACGCGACCCCCGCTGGGGACGGGTGGAGGAGACCTATGGCGAAGACCCCGTGCTCTGCGGGTCGCTTGGCTCCGCATATGTGCGAGGCCTTCAGAACACCGGCCCCGAAGGCCTCGGAGCGGGTGTCGTGGCCACAGGCAAGCACTTCCTCGGCTACGCGGCGAGCGACGGCGGGCTCAACCACGGTCCGGTCAACGTTGGGTCACGTGAACTGCGCGAAGTGCACGCCGAACCGTTCGCCGCGGCGATCCGCGACGGCGGACTCCAGTCGGTCATGAACTCCTACGCGTCGGTCGACGGCCTGCCTCCCGCCGGCAGCCGCGCCCTGCTCACCGAGCTGTTGCGCGACGAGCTCGGCTTCGAAGGCACGGTCGTGGCCGACTACTTCGCAGTCGACCTGCTGCGCACCTACCACCGGGTCGCCCCGACGAAGGGAGTGGCAGCGGCGAAGGCGCTGCTCGCCGGCATGGACCAGGAACTCCCGGCGCTTGACTGCTTCTCCCCGGCCAACCTCGGACCGCTGGTGGAGGCCGGCGTGGTGCCGCTGGATGCCGTCGATCGAGCAGTGCGTCGGGTGCTTCGCCACAAGGAGGAGCTCGGCCTGTTCGAGGAACCGTTCGTCGACGAGGAGGTCGCCGGCGCCTGTTTCGGCACGGACTTGGGCCGGGGCCTGGCCCTGCGCGCTGCGCTGGAGTCGATCGTGCTGCTCGACAACCGCGACGACCTGTTGCCCATCGATGCAGCGTCGACCGGTTCGGTGGCCGTGCTCGGCCCGGCCGCTGACGATCCCCGCCTGATGGAGGGCGACTACCACTACCCCGCACACCTCGAGATCATCTACGGCGAGGACGCCGCCGGAGTGGACCTGTTGCCGGCTTCGGGCGGCGCGTTCGCACCGGGGCCGTACATGCCCGACATCGTGACTCCCCTGGCCGGGCTGCGCGAGGGGTTCGGCGATTCGGTCGATGTGCGACACGCCAGGGGGTGTGGGGTGTCGGCCATCGACGACGACGATGCGATGCTCGATGAGGCCGTCGCCCTCGCCGAGGCATGCGAGGTCGCAGTGGTATGCCTCGGCGGACGCTCCGGGTTGACCCCCTCTGCAACAGTCGGCGAGGCACGCGATGCGGCCGACCTGGCCCTCACCGGACGCCAGATCGAGTTGCTCGAGCGGGTGGCTGCGACCGGGACTCCGACGGTGGCGGTGATCTGTTCCGGCCGGGTACACACGCTGGGCGAGGTGGAGCAGCTGAGTGGGGCGACCGTTCTCGCATGGCTGCCGGGCATCGAGTCCGGCACGGCGCTCGCCCGGATCCTGCTGGGCGAGACCGCTCCGTCGGGCCGGCTGCCGATCAGCCTTCCGCACTCGGTGGGCCAGGTACCGGTGCACCACGCGCCCCGTGCCGGTGGCGGGCGCAGCCAGTTCTGGGGTGACTACACGGACACTCCCTGTGCACCGTTGCACCCGTTCGGGTTCGGGCTCTCAACAACCACGTTCGAGTACTCCGGGCTGCACCTGACCGCAGGTTCCACGACGGAGACCACGATGCTCGCGGTCACCGTCACCAACACCGGCGAGCGGACCGGCACCGAGGTGGTGCAGCTGTACGCCCGCGACGAGGTCGCCTCGGTTGCCCGGCCCGAACGCCAGCTGGTCGGCTTCACACGGGTCCCGCTGCAGGCCGGCCAGTCGCGCACGGTCACATTCGCGCTGCACCCATCCCGGCTGGCGTTCTTCGACGAGGACTTCCGCTTCGTCTGTGAGCCGGGCGCATTCGACCTCGAGGTCGGCGGATGGGCGGGGGAGCCCGCACTGACTGCGACGGTCGACCTCGGCGGCGAAGTACATCAGTACCGCCAGCGCGACGTGGTCGCGACCGCGGCCTCGCTCACCTGACTGGGGCAGCCGAGGCACACACTGCTGTACCGGCCTGCAGTCACGCGCCGCGCATGTGGCAGCTGCCCGACTGGGGAATGGTCGAACAGTCCTACGGCGCTCGCTGGTGCATCGAGTTCTAAGGCACCCATTCCAGCGTGCCGATCTGGATGGACCACCGGGACGGCCCGCCGCGCGCACGGGTAGGGCATTGGAAGGACCACCGCAATGGACCCAGACGAGCCTGTTCACCCGTCAGACCCAGCCGACCGGCCGGAACCGGTGGAGCATCCAAAGACCAGGAGCACCGTTGCAGTGCTCGTCGCGCTCGTCGTTGTCGGCGTCGGCGTCATCGGTGCCTACAACCTCACCGCCCCGCAGCCGAAGCACCTGGGCGAGCAAGTCGCCCTGGACGTCGCGATCTCCAACGACAGGCCGGCTGGACAACCCACGGTGGCCGGGTCGCCGGTCGATGGGGACTGGCTGACCTACACCGACGTGAGCGGGGCTTGGCGGGTCGACGTCCCGGCCGAAGTGCTGCCGTCCGTGAGCGTCAACGAGTCCGTGTGGCCAGGGGAGCCTCCGGTCGAGGTCGTGGTTGAGGAGGCCGCAACCCTGCGGGACTCCTACACGATCACGCGCATCCCGATTCCGGCTGGTTCAGCCGTCGACCTCGTGGCCGGCGCTCTCGCAGCGGCCGACGAGCTACCACTGCGGCTCATGGCCATGACCGACGAGGAACTCTCCTCCGCCGTTCCGTTCGTCGAGGAGCACGCCGTCGGCTCGGTCCAGACCGTGCGTTTCTCCAACTCGGTGGGCAAGGAAGGCGAACAGGTGATGATCGAAGGCCTCGTCTTCGTGCAAGGAGACGAGTTCGTGCAGCTGGCGTCGCTGGTCACGGGCGAGGACCGCCTCGCAGATGCGCTGCGGTTCGTCGAATCGTTCCGGTCGGTCGACTGAGACGCCCGGCCGGCCAGTTCAGCCGAGCCCGAGCACGCGCTCGGCGTTGTGGCGCAGGAACTTCGGCCACACGTCGTCGTTGAAACCCACACCGGGCAGCTCGTCGAAGATTCGCTCGAGGGTGAGCCCCATCGGGAAGTAGCCCCCGTAGATGACCTTGTCGGATCCCCGGGTGTTGGCGTAGTCCACGATCGCCTTGGGGTAGTACTTCGGCGCGAACGCCGACGTGGAGTAGTAGAGGTTGGGCCACTTGAGCATGAGCTTCACGGCCAGCTCCTCCCACGGCTCCGCACCGTGGCGCATGACGATCTTCAGCTCGGGGAAGAACCAGCAGACCTCGTCGAGCAGTTCGACCTTCTGGGCGGCCATCGGCACCCGCGGACCGGGTACACCCGCGCAGATGAAGACGGGGATGTCGAGCTCCACACACTTTGCGTAGACCGGATACCAGCGCTTGTCGTTGATCGGCACCGCCGGGTTGCAGCCCGACGGAAACAGCGCCAGCGCCGCGAGGCCCGTGCCAGAGTGCCACTTGTCGATCTGGCGCAGGGCCTCCGTGCCGTCGTTGGCATCCACGCTCATGGATGGAAGGAAACGGTCGGGATGCTCCGCCAGTGCGCGGCGCTGGTCGTCCGAGCCGGCGCCGATCAGGCCTCGCTCGATGCCGTAGTGGTCCATCAGGGCCAGGGTGTGAGCCACCGGGTCATCGGTCGCCGCCTTCGGCACGTCCTTGAACATGTACTGCGCCGGGAACTCGAACTCCTCAGTGCTCTCGCGGTCGCGCAGGTTGGGGGCAAGGAACTCGTAAGTCGATGCAACGTCGGTGAAGGGCAGGTCGATCATCGTGTCGATGATCCCGACTGGAGGTAGCTCAGCCATCGGGACAAGCTAGGCGAGTTCCCTGCACCGCCACGAACGCCCAACTCGACGGATCGGCCGCGCACAAGGCGCAGTATCGTCGTCACGATGACGAAGGTCTTGATTGTCGGGGGAGGAGTCCTCGGAACCATGCATGCGGTCGAGGCCATCAACCGCGGCTTCGACGTGGAGCACTTCGAGGCAGCACCGGAGCCCCGCGAATCCACTCCCCGGAGCTTCGGTGGCCTTAACTTCTCGTGGGCCTGCGGAGGCCTCGACCTCAGGCTCTCAGTGCAGTCGGCCGCCATGTGGCGCCAACTCGCCGACTCGGTGGACGATGGCATCCTGCGCCCGACCGGGTCGTTGACCGTCTCAACTGAAGACAACCAACGGTCAGTGCTCGAGAGCCTCATGCAGCGCCCGGATGCCGACGAGAGGGGTTGGACGATCCTCGACCCCGGCGACCAGATACTCGTCAGCGCCGGAGTGAACGGCGATTTCAGCGGAGCCCTGCACTCCAGTCTCGACGCGGTGCTGGAGCCGCGCAGTGCCCTTTCCCACATCCACGACCACTTGTCCACCAAGCCCGGCTACCGACTGTTCGCAGGCAAGGCGGTCCGAGACTTCGGCAGCGACTCGGTGACCGACTCGGCCGGACGGGTCCATCGCGGCGACATCGTCGTGCTCTGCCCCGGCAGCCACTCCGAACTCGTGTCATCCACCACCAGTGCACCCAACTCGCTTCGACCGGTGCGCCTGCAGGTCACCCAGACACAACCGATGTCGCCTGGCCTGACGATTCCACTGGCGGACATGTCGGGCATGCTGCGCCAAGGCCTGGTCGCTGATGGCGAAGTCCCGAACCCGCTCGCGATGCCGTCGGCCGACCCGGTCGAGCTCCGCCTGAAGGTTGTGCCCCGAATCAGCGGCGCCCTCGCCGTGGGTGAGGCACGCCACCGAGACGAGCCGTTTGATTTCGACCTGCCCGAGCGGCCGATCCGCACGCTCACCGAGCGGCTGGAGCGAATCCTCGGCGTAACCATCCCGCCCGTTAGCCGGCACTGGACCGGCGACGTCCGCGAGTGCGTCGACGGCCGGCTCTGGTACCGCGAGGACCTCGACGACTCCGTCGTGCTCGTAACCGGCGCCGGCCAACGGGGAATCACGCTTTCCCCGATGATCGCGAAGGACACCTTCGACTGGCTGGTCGAGGGATCCGAGACGGGCGGCGCCAGACCCGACGCAACCGGGGCCTGAGCCAGAGGCCGTTGCAGACTCCGGCGATCTGGGGGAACATCAGTTCGATGATCGAGTCTGCCGTGCCTGAGCCAGACGACCAGCGGGTGCTACACGCAGACCTCGACGCGTTCTACGCCTCGGTCGAACAGCGCGACAATCCGTTGTTGCGCGAGAAGCCGGTGATCGTGGGTGAGGGCGTGGTCCTGGCCGCCTCCTACGAGGCGCGCTCCGACGGCGTGCGCACGGCGATGTCGGGCCGGGAAGCCCGCCGGCTCTGCCCACGGGCAATCGTGGTACCACCGCGCATGTCGGCGTACTCCGAGGCCAGCGCAGAGGTGTTCGCCGTGTTCCGCGACACGACTCCACAAGTCGAGGGCATCTCGATCGATGAGGCATTCCTAGACGTTGCGGGTCTGCGGCGTACGGCCGGCTCACCTGTCGACATCGCCGACACGCTTCGTTGGCGCGTCCGCGACGAGGTCGGACTGCCCCTGAGCGTGGGCGTCGCCTCCACCAAGTTCCTTGCAAAGGTCGCGAGTGCGCGGGCCAAGCCCGACGGGCTCCTGGCCATCCCCACCGGCGCGGAGCTCGAGTTCCTGCACCCACTGCCCGTGCGGGCGATCTGGGGAGTCGGACGCGTAACGGAGCAGAAGCTGGCCGACCGCGGCGTGCACACCGTCGGCCAGCTCGCTGGGATCGACCCCGCCCTCGTGTCGAGCTGGCTGGGAGGCGCGGCCGGGTCCCACCTGCACGACCTCGCCAACAACCGTGATCCTCGCCCTGTCGAGAAGCGGAAGCGAAGGTCTTCGGTCGGTGCCCAGCGCGCCCTCGGTCGCCGACCGTTCCTGCGCTCCGAGGCGGAGGTCGTGCTGCTCGAACTGGTCGACCGCGTCAGCCGACGACTACGGGCGGGCGATCGTCTGGCGCGCACCATCATGTTGTCGTGGCGAGGGCATGACATGTCGGTGCACTCGCTCAGCAGCACACTGGAGCACCCAACCGACTCGACCGCCGCCATGACCGCCGAGGGCAAGCGCCTGCTCGGCTCGGCCTGGGATGAGATCGAGACGCTGGGCCTCGGCCTGCTCGGGTTCACCGCCGCGAACCTCACGGCCGCGGACGCGGTGCAGCTCGGCTTTGACTTCACCGGACGCGACCGCAGCGAGCTCGACAGCACTATCGACGAGGTGAGAGAGCGGTTCGGGACCACCTCACTGACCCGTGGCTCCCTCATCGACGACGACCCGATCGAGATGCCGGTGCTTCCCGACGATCCCGCCGGCGACTGACTCGCGGCCCGTCGGCGTCCCCCGGCGGACCCCGGGGCCGGGGTTAGTCTGAAGCGACCGACGACGGCGAGGGGCCGTCGAGCGGACCACCCCCAGGACCCGTGGCCCGACCAAACCCGCTCCGTTCATTGCGGCCCCTCGATTGGGGCCGACGCCTGATCGACCTGCTCGGGCCGACCAGCGATGCTGCGCGCCAGAGCCTCGTGGCACTCGGGTTCAACTCGGTGACCAGCCTCGTGGCGGGCGCCTTCCTCGGCTCACTGGTGGCGACGTTCGAGGACCTGCCCGGCCTGCTGTTGATGGTGCCCGCGGCAATCGGACTGAGGGGCAACATCTTCAGCACCTTCGGCAACCGGATCTCCACCGCTGTGCACACCGGCACGTTCACCACGGCAATCCGCCGCGACACCGTGCTCGGCCAGAACGTGCTCGCGACGATGTCGCTCACCGTCGTCATGTCGCTGGTGCTGGCGTTGGTGGCCCGGGTCGTCGCTCTGGCGTTCGGGGTCCAGAACTCGATCGGCGTGCTCGAGCTGTCCCTGATCAGCCTCGTGGGTGGCGTGCTCGCCTCGGTGATCGTGCTCGGCGCATCGGTGCTGCTTGCGCTCACGTCGGTGCGGCGCGACTGGGATCTCGACAACCTCGTGGCCCCCAGCGTCTCCACCCTTGGCGATGTGATCACCATCCCCTGCCTGTACGTCGCATCGCTGTTGGTGCGCGACGGTGCCTGGGTGCAATGGCTCTCGGGGGCGCTCATCGCAGTTGCGCTAGTGGTGCTGGTGCTCAGCCTGAGATCGAAACTGTCGATCTTTCGCCGCGTGGTGGTGGAGTCGATCCCGGTGCTGACCGTGGCACTGGCCCTGTCGACCCTCGCCGGCGTCGCGGTCGAGAAGCGACTGTCGATCTTCGCCGTGTTGCCGGCGCTGCTGATCCTGCAGCCCAGCTTCGTGAGCAGCGCCGGCTCGCTCGGAGGAATCCTGAGCAGCCGGATCAGCACGGGCCTGCACCTGGGTCTGGTGAAACCCACCCTTGTGCCCGGTCGGCCCGTACTCGAGGACGCCGGGCTCGTGTTGAGCCTCGCGGTGCCCATCTATGTGCTCAACGCCATGGGCGCGCAGCTCGTCGCCACGATCCTCGGCCAGGAGAGTCCGGGGTTGGGCTGGATGCTGGCCACCGCCCTGGTCGCCGGGCTGGTGACGGTCGTGTTCGTGGTCGCCCTCGCCTACTACGGCACGATGGCGGCATGGCGGGTGGACCTCGACCCGGACTCGGTCGGAATTCCGGTGGTTACGGCGTCGGTGGACTTCGTAGGGGTCGTCTGCCTGGTCGCCGTGGTGGTGCTGTTCGGACTCGTGTGAGCAACCCGGCTGAGCCGGCCGGCAACCTCAGTCGAAGTCCAGCGCCTGGCTGACCACTGCAGCAATGGCGCTCCGCTCGGAGCGCGACAGGGTTACGTGGCCGAATATCGGGTTGCCGCGCAGCAGCGACACCACCGACACGATCCCGTCGCGCCGACCGACGCGGAGGTTGTCGCGCTGGGCCACGTCGTGGGTCAGCACAACCCGCGAACCCTGGCCGATCCGCGACAGGGCGGTGAGCAACACCATCCGCTCGAGGTTCTGCGCCTCATCGACGACCACGAAGGAGTCGGTGAGTGTACGGCCGCGGATGTGGGTCAGTGGCAGAACCTCGAGCAACCCGCGCTCGAGCACCTCCTCGATGACCTCGGGCCCGGAGATCGCCTCGAGGGCGTCAACGACCGCGGCTCCCCAGGGGTTCATCTTCTCCGTCTCCGTGCCCGGCAGGTAGCCGAGCTCCTGGCCGCCGACCGCGTACAACGGCCTGAACACGACGACCCGGCGGTGGGTGCGCTGTTCGAGTACGGCTTCGAGTCCGGCGGCCAGCGCCAACACCGACTTGCCGGTGCCCGCAGGGCCACCCAGGGAGACGATCCCGACCGCAGGGTCGGAGAGCAGGTCGAGAGCCACCCGCTGTTCCGCGCTGCGACCGCGGAGCTCGAACAGCGAGCGATCCCCGTCGACCAGGTGCAAGAACCCGTCGGATCTACGACGCGCGAGCGCGGATCCCTCGGGGCTGCGGAGCTTCAACCCCGTGTTGACCGGCACGTCGATGCCTTCCGGCATCTCCACCGCCCGCTTCGAGTACAGGGCGTCAACCACCGATGCGGCCACCTGGGCCTCGACGACCCCCGGCCAGCCGTCGGCGTCGCTCAACTCGTTGCGGTACTCGTCGGCGTCGAGGTCGACAACACCGGCCTTGAGTCGCAGCGGTAGGTCCTTCGACACGAGCACGGTGTCGAGCCCCTTGTCGGCGAGGTTGCGGGCCACCGCGAGGATCCGGTTGTCGTTGGAGTCGGCCGCGAACGCACCCGGTAGCGAACTCATGTCGATGTTGTTGAGCTCGACGCGGATGGTGCCGCCCACCTCGTTGACCGGGATCGGCGACGTGAGCGTGCCGTGCTCGACCCGCAACGATTCCAACCGCCGCAGCGCCTCGCGCGCGGCGAAGCCGAGCTCGGGGTGGGCACGTTTGTCCTCCAGCTCGGTGAGCACGACGAGCGGTACAACCACTTCGTGCTCCTCGAATTTCGCAAGGGCCGCCGGATCAGCCAGCAGCACCGATGTGTCCAGGACAAAGGTGCGCGTATCGATGGCTCTGAAGGTACCGGTGATCAAGCGGCGGGTGGTGCATGCCGCGAGTACCCTGCTCCGACGGGGAGACTGCCCCCGGTACATCGGAGGAAATCAATGACCGACGAGCCTGACAACACTGGCCAGCAGCCGCCTGCCCAGGCGGATCCGGCCGCGCCGCCACCGCCCGCTCCCCCGGCCGCCGATCCGTTCGCGGCCCCCGGCCAGCCTCCGGCCCAGCAGCCGCCCGCACAACAGCCCCCGGCCCAGCAGCCGCCCGCACAACAGCCACCCCAACAACCCGCTCCCGGTCACCCACAACAGCCGCCCGCACAACAGCCCCCGGCCCAACAGCCCCCGGCCCAACAGCCACCCGCACAACAGCCACCCCAACAACCCGCTCCCGGCCACCCACAACAGCCACCGGCCCAACAGCCACCCGCACAACAGCCCCCGGCCCAGCAGCCACCCCAACAACCCGCTCCCGGCCACCCACAACAGCCCCCGGCCCAACAGCCCCCGGCCCAACAGCCACCCCAACAACCCGCCCCCGGCCACCCACAACAGCCCCCGGCCCAACAGCCCGGGCAGGGCGGCCAGTTCGTGGTTCCCGACCCCGCCGGGCCTCCAGGAGGGGAAAACACCACGTTCGTGCCGCCCGCGGCACCACCTGGTGCGCAGCCGCCTCCGGGTAGCCAACAGCAATGGGCTTCACCGCCCAGCCAGGCGCCCGGCCAACCCGGCCAGGCTCCGGGTCAGCCCGGGCAGGGAGTCTGGGGTCCCGGCGCAGCAGGTGCCGCTGGCGCCGGCGCTGCCGCCGGTGTCGGTGCAGCCGCCTCACCACAGACCTGGACCTCGCAGACCCTCGCCCAGGAGGAAACGAAGAAGAAGCGCTCGCCGGTGCCGATCGTGATCGCAGTGATCATCGCGGTCCTCGCGGCTGTGGGTGCGTTCTTCGGCGTCAGTGCGCTGCTCGGTGGCAGCGACACCGAAGGCACGATCGACGAGTGCTCGATCGCCTCCGACGGCAAGCTCACCGCATCAGGGACGGTCAAGAGCTCCTCTGAAGTGGACACGAAGGTCTCGGTGCGCTTCGACGACGCCAACACGGGCACCGAAGTCGACCGCACCGACGTCGACGTCACAGGCGCCGCCGACGAGTCGATCCCCTGGACTGCAGAGGGTCAGGCCGGTGACGAAGTCACCAAGGTCACCTGCGTTCTGGGTCCGCTCGACTGAGCCGGGTGCACAGTTTCTGACGGGTCGTCAGAAACGATAGGTTGAGCGCATGAACCTCGACCTCACACCAGAGGAGCAGGCATTCCGCGAGGAAGCCCGCACCTGGCTGCGCGAGAACCTGCCGAAACAAGAGCGCCCACCCGAGGGTGCGGAGATGCGCGCATTCGACCTGGCCTGGCAGAGGACGCTGTTCGACGGCGGCTGGGCCGGGATCAACTGGCCGACCGAGTTCGGAGGACGCGGGCTCTCCGACATCCAGCAGATGATCTGGTACGAGGAGTTCGCATCGGCGGACCCGCCCTTCACGCTCAACAACAGCTGCACGTTCGTGGGCAACAACCACGGCGGCCCGACACTGATGGCGAAGGGCAACGACGCCCAGAAAGCAGAGCACCTGCCCCGCATCCTGCGCGGCGAAGTGGTCTGGTGCCAGGGATTCTCCGAACCCGGTGCAGGATCCGACCTCGCCGGCCTCAACACGAAAGCGGTCATCGACGGCGACGAGCTCGTGGTCACCGGCCAGAAGACCTGGACCTCCTACGCCCACGTTGCGGACCTCCAGGAGCTGCTCGTGCGCACCGACCCCGACGCCCCCAAGCACAAGGGCATCTCCTGGGTCATCTGCGACATGGACTCGCCCGGAATCGAGATTCGCGAGATCGAGACGATGAGCCACGTCACCGACTTCTGTGAGGTCTTCTACGACGAAGTGCGGATTCCGCTGGCCAACGTCGTCGGCGAGATCAACGACGGATGGCGGGTGGCGATGTCCACCCTCAGCTTCGAGCGCGGCACCGCCTTCATGGCCGACCAGGTCGAACTGGCCGCCACCGTCGAGGACCTGATCGGCGAGGCCCGCTCGCGCACCGGCGCCGGAGGGCGGCCGATGATCGACGACGACGAGATCGCCCGTCGCCTCGCGACAGCACGCGCCGAGGTGGCCGCGCTGAGGGCCATGACGATCGCCGGCATCTCCCGGACTGCCCGAACCGGCATGCCCGGTCCCGAGGGCTCGATGATCCGGCTGTTCCACGGCGAGCTGCACAAGCGGGTGTACGCACTCGCACTCGAGATCATCGACTCGGAGGCACTCCGACTCACCCCGGTTGACGGGGAGGGAGTGTGGACCGGCCCGTACCTGCAGTCCTTCGCCTACACCATCGGTGGCGGCACGACCGACATCCAGCGCAACATCGTGGGCGAGCGGGTGCTCGGCCTGCCCAGGCAGTAGGAGAAGAACATGGACCTGCTACCCACAGACGAACAGTCCGAGATCGTCGCCACTGTGCGCTCCCAGCTCGAGTCCGACTTCTCACTCAACGATCTGGCCGCACGCGACGGCGAGGCGTCGATCATCGACCCCGGGCTCTGGGCCCGATGCGCTGAACTCGGCTGGTTCGCCCTGGGCCTCGCGGAGTCCGACGGCGGGATCGGCTATGGCCTCGTCGAGGAAGCGCTGCTGTTCGGGGAACTGGGCGCCCACTGCACACCCGGCCCGTTCCTTGCGACCGTGCTGGCTGCACACGTGGCGGCTGCGTCGGGCAGCGCCGAGCTGGTGGAGAAGGTGATCTCCGGCGAGGTGAGGGTGGCTCTCGTCGAACCCGACGGCGGCGGCCAGGGTTCCCCTTCGCTCACGCCCGGTGCCGTGCATGGCACATTCCGGGCCACCGACTACGGCGATGCCCAACTCGGCCTGGCGCTGTCGGGCGACCAGGCAGCAGTCGTGAGTCTCGAAGATGCAGCGGCCAACCCGGTTGCCTCGCTCGACCCGCTGGTCCCGCTCGCCACCGTGGAGCTGGACACTGCACCGCTCGCATTCAGTGACGACCCTGCCACAGGCCTGCGTGCGACGATCCTCACCGCGGCCCTGCTCGCCGGAATCGCGAAGGCCACCGCCGAGCAGTCGACCGAGTACGCCAAGGACCGCGAGCAGTTCGGCCGACCCGTTGGATCATTCCAGGCGGTCAAGCACCGCTGTGCCGACATGGCCGTGCGCGCGGATGCCGCTGAACAGCTCACGCACCTGGCAGCGCTTGCTGTGGCCGGCGGTCACGACGACGACCAGTTCCAGGCCGAGGCCGCCCGCGTTGTGGCAGCGGACGCGGCCATCGCCAACGCCGAGGTCAACGTACAGAACCACGGTGGCATCGGGTTCACCTGGGAGCACACGGCACACCGCTATGTCACTCGAGCCCGGATGTGGAATTCGAGCGCCGGTGACCGTCGCTCACACCTGTCGGCGTTCCTGGCCGAGCAAGCCCCGGCCTGATCGGGCCCCGCTCAAGGCCTGGTTGCGGCGGCCAGGCCTGACAGCGTCGCGAACTCCCAGCCGTCGCTGACCAACCGGCCGAGCAGCTCATCGAGTGCGCCTGCGTCGGTGGTGCGCCGCCGGCGGCGCTCTGATGGCTCTGAGGAGGTGGTCTCCTCGGCGGACTCGGCGACGCCGTCGTGGAACAACACGATGTCGCCGGGTTGCATGCGGTCACACAGGTCATCCACTGCGGGGCGGTCCTCGGGCTCCTCGACGCCGAACCGCTGGGTCCACAACGCCACGTCCATTTTCGAGCGCGCAGCGGCGGAGACCGATGCCCCGGTCACCTGCCCCCGCGGCGGCCTGAACCAGCTGGAGCTGGTGCCGGTGATGCGCTCGAGGGCCGCCTGGGTCTCCGTGAGCTCCCGGTCGGTGCGCTCTGCGTCCATGTCGGCGAACCGGTCGTGGGTCCAGCTGTGGTTTCCGACCTCGTGGCCTTCGGCGACCATGCGACGAACCAGCGCCGGTTGTTCCGCCGCCAACCGGCCGAGCACGAAGAACGTGGCAACCGCCCCGTGACGGCCCAGCGCGTCGAGAACCCCGGGCGTGAGCAGCGGGTCGGGACCATCGTCGAAGGTGAGGGCCACCACTCGCTCGTCCGTCTCGAAGCACCACCGCACCTCGCTGGCCACGGGCCGGTGCTTGCGGTGGGCCCACCGACCGATCTCGTCGCGGTCACGCGCTCCGGGCCACACGAGTCCGGGCCACGTACCGAGCGCTCCTCGCATCGCGGCAGCACCTCCGAGGGCGGCAGCACCCGCACCAGCACCGAGTCGGAACAACGAACGGCGCGACGACTCGGCCACGTCGGGCTGTGCTTCGCCTGGCTCGTGTCCTGTCATGGTGCTGCCACTCGTGGATCGGTCGGGCCGAAAAGGTTGCCCTACGGTGCGTCGGAGTACAAGGCGAGTCGGGTGCGGACAGGTCCCGCGCCCGGATCGGATCCGCGCCCTGCCACCACCGTCGTAGTCTCCGCAGGTCGGCAACCGCCGCTCGACATCTGGCGGCTCCCAGGAAAGAGGAAAACTGTGACCCGTGACCTGCTGGACATCTCGGAGGGACTGCTCGACGGCCGTCTGTCGATAGAGGACCACTACCCGGTATCGATGAACACCGGCAGCGAGGTGGTCGAGCTCCGCGACGGCCTCGCATTCGTGGAGTCGTTCGCGAACGTGACCGCCATCGAGGACGGCGGCGAGCTGGCGCTCATCGATGCCGGCAGCGTGATTCACGCCAACCAGGTGCACGGAGTGATCCGGTCATGGACCGGGTCACCGTTGCGCACGGCGGTCTACACGCACGGACACGTGGACCACTGCTTCGGAGTGCCGGTGTTCGAGGCCGAGGAAGGTGCCCCCGAAGTGGAGGTCGTGGCGCACGAGGCGGTCAGCGCCCGCTTCGACCGCTACGTGATGACCAACGGCTACAACGGGATCATCAACATGCGTCAGTTCCGACTGGGAGCGCCGCTGTTCCCGATGGAGTACCGCTACCCGGACCGCACCTACCGCGACGAGCTCACGATCACGGTCGGCGACACCACCGTCGAACTGCACCACGACAAGGGCGAGACCGACGACCACACCTGGGCCTGGATGCCAGAAAGCCGCACCCTCTGCACGGGTGACCTGTTCATCTGGGTGGCCCCCAACTGCGGCAACCCCCAGAAAGCGCAGCGCTACCCGCTGGAGTGGGCAGCCGCGCTGCGCAAGATGGCGGCGCTCCAACCCGAGATGCTGCTACCCGGCCACGGGCTCCCGATCGTAGGCGAGGACAACGTTGCCATGGTGCTCGGCGACACCGCCGAACTGCTCGAGTCGGTGGCCGGCCAGAGCATCGAGATGATGAACGCGGGCGCCCGCCTCGACGACATCGTGCACGACGTCACCCCGCCCGACGGGCTGCTCGACCGGCCGTGGCTGGCACCGGTGTACGACGACCCGGAGTTCATCATCCACAACGTGTGGCGCCTCTACGGCGGCTGGTACGACGGCAATCCGGCCCACCTCAAGCCCGCACCGGATGCGTTGCTCGCAGCCGAACTCGCCGACCTGGCGGGCGGCACGGACAAACTAGCCAGGCGGGCATCCGAGCTCGCAGCCCGGGGCGAGCTGCGCCTGGCCGGCCACCTCGCAGAGCTGGCCACACAGGCCGACCCGGAGTCACGCCAAGCTCACGGCGTGCGCGCCGAAGTCAACCGAGCACGGGTGCAGGCCGAGTCATCGCTGATGGCAAAAGGCATCTTCGGCTGGGCTGAACACGAGTCGGCCGAGATCTCCTCCGGGGACCGGCAGGGCTGAGACGCCCGGCACGGGCGGCGAGTCCCGCCTAGGGTCGCCGGCCATGAGCCTTCCGACTCCCTCACCGAGCGGCACAGTGGTGGTCACCGGCGCGTCATCGGGCATCGGCGCCGAGATCGCCCGGGTGTTCGCGCACCGCGGCCACGGCCTCGTGCTCGTGGCGCGGCGTGCAGAACGCCTCTTCGAGTTGGCCGCGGAACTGGCCGACACCGGCGTTCGCATCGAGGCCCTGCCGACCGACCTGACCGACCGCGACGCCCGAGCAGGGTTGCCCGATGCGATCGACGCACTGGGTCTCGGGGTCGACGTGCTGGTGAACAACGCCGGGCTATCCACCAGCGGACCGGTGCACGAGAGCGACCCGGACGCCGAGACACGGATGATCGAGCTCGACGTGACAGCGGTAGCCGAGCTGTGCTCGCGCTTGCTGCCCGGCATGGTCGAGCGCGGCCGCGGCGGTGTGCTCAACGTCGCCTCCACCGCAGGATTCCAGCCGCTGCCGGGCCAGGCCGGCTACGCCGCGTGCAAGGCGTTCGTGCTGTCCTACACACGGTCGCTCTGCGGCGAACTGCGCGGCACCGGCGTGTCGGCCACGGCACTTTGCCCGGGCCCGGTGCGCACGGAGTTCGCCGAGGTGGCGGGCTTCGACGAGGACGACACCAACAGCTCTGTTCCCGAGTTCGTCTGGGAGACCGCCGAGGATGTCGCTCGCGCAGGGGTCGACGCATTCGCCGCGGGCCGGCAGGTCGTGATCCCCGGCACGGCCAACAAGTTCACCGCAGCGGCTGCAACCCTCACCCCGAAGCCGTTGCTGGTGCCGGCGCTCGCCCGCATGCACCCCGCACTCAAGCGCACGGAGAAGCGGTGAGCGGCAGTCGGCCATCCAGCGAGGTGCCCGACGGGCTCGCCATGAGCGAGGCCGGGATCATCGAGTTCATGACCGAAGGGTTCGGCCGGCCCTTCGAGTGGCCCATCGAGCTCGTCGACGCATCGGGCCTTCGGCTGGTGAAGCCCCCACAGGAGGGAGAGCTGCGACCCGGCGGAACCATCTCCGGTCCGGCGGTCATGGCCCTGGCTGATGCGGCGGCATACATGGTGCTCGTGTCGCGCATCGGACCCCAGTCGCTGGCGGTGACAACCAACCTCAACTGCGACTTCCTGCGCCGCCCCAAGCCCGGCGAGATGGTGGCCGATGCCACGATCCTCAAGCTCGGACGCACCCTGGCAGTCATCGACGTGCTGATGTACTCCCGCGAGGACGGCGAGCTGACCGAGCCGGTCGCCCGCGCGGGGGTCACGTACTCCATGGCCCTGCTACAACCACGACCGGAGGACCCCAAGTGAGCATTCTCGACAACTTCCGCGTCGACGGCACCGTCGCCCTGGTCACAGGTGCGAGCCGGGGCATCGGACGAGCGACCGCCCTGGCGCTGGCGGACGCCGGCGCCGACCTCGTGGTGGCCTCGCGCACCCGCGCCGACATCGATTCGGTGGCCGCCGAGATCGAGTCGCGGGGCCGGCAGGCCGTACCGGTCGCGCTCGACGTGATGGAACTCGAACGCCTCGGCGAGTTGGTCGACGCAGCCACCGAGCAGCTCGGCCGGCTCGACATCGTGGTGAACAACGCCGGCGGCTCGTTTCCGAAACCGCTGCTCGACACCTCGGCACGCAGCTTCGAAAAGGCGTTCAGCTTCAACGTCACCACCGCCTTCGAACTCACCAAGGCCGCCGTGCCCGCCATGTTGGAGACCGGCGGCGGGTCCGTGACCAACATCTCCTCGGCTGCCGGCCGCATGGCCGACCGCGGCTTCGCGGCCTACGGCACCGCCAAGGGAGCGCTGTCGCACCTCACACGCATCATGGCCAAGGACCTGTCGCCCCACATCCGAGTCAACGGCATCGCCGTGGGCTCGGTGGCCACCGACGCCCTCGACACCGTGCTCAACGACGAGCTGCGAACCCAGATGGAGGCCGGCACGCCCCCCAAGCGCCTCGCCGTGCCCGCTGCCATCGCCGCCGCCGTGCTCTACCTCAGCTCCCCCGCCGGTTCCTACCTGACCGGCAAGCTCCTGGAGGTCGATGGCGGGATCGACCATCCCACCCTCGGGCTCGGACTGCCCGACTACGAGCCCACCTGAGCACCGGTGGCGGCCAGCGTCGTTTTCTCGGCAACCACCCGGCGCTGGTAAACCAATACCATGACGACCACGCCCTCCGATACCGACGCGTCAGTCGAGAAGTGCCTCATCCTCGGGCACGGCTTCCACGAGGACGAGCGCTCCAAGGTGTGCGAGATCCTCCACAAGATCGACCACCGCCTCCACGGAATCCCTGCCGAGAACGCCAAACTCGAGATCGGCGTGAAGGACCGTGACGGCAAGGACCAGAAGGTCACCCTCGAAGCCGGTGTGGGCAAGGCCCACCTCGTGGCCACCGCCGAGGACGAGGATGTCTGGGCGGCTGTTGCACATGTGCGCGAGGAGTTCCTGCGCCTCTACAACGACTGGGCGGACAAGCGGAAGCGCTGAGCCCGCCAGGCGGCTAGCCGATCTCGGAGATCGGTCGCCGGTCCCCCGTTTCGGGTTGGCGACCGAGCCGCAGCGGCGAGAGTTCCGCGTCGACCAGGAGTGTCCGCTCCAGCCCCACCACCTCGGCGTGCTGTTGCCCGTTGAGCGCCACGCGCTCCTCGACCGACGCCCACGTTTCCCAGTCCGGCACCGCCCACATCGCGATCACCTCGTCGTCGGCCCGCATGGCCGTGCGCCAGAGCCCCACCAGTTCCAGCCGTGAACCCGTGGCGTACTGCGAGCCACCATCGGCAACCGCGTCAGCCACCAGCCGGGCGCGGCCGGTCGTCACCGTGAAGCGTTCGTGCGCGTAGGCGACCGCCGAGGTTCCGCCTCGCGCCTGCCAGTGCTCGATGCCCGGGTTCGCCTCGTGTTCCTCAAGGATCCGGTCGAAGCCGCCCTTGCGGAACTCGGCTGCGGCCTGCCACCACTCCTCGAGCATCGGATCGCGGTGTGACGTACCGGCGAACTCGATCGCGAAGTTGTGTGCGAGTTCGTCCCAACCGTCGTACTCCCAGATGTTCACCACCCGGGGCCATGCGCCGGTAGACCCGACAAGAGTGAACACCCCGAAGCAGCGCTGGCGCCGCAGAGGGCCACCTTCGGGAACCCAATTGGCAGTCATGTGGTGCTGGTAGTGCGCCCGGCGGGTGCCTTCGACCTCGACGACCTCGTGGATGTACACCCGTGGCATCCACAGGACGCTACCGCACGACTAGAACGCGTTCTCGTTTGCCACCTAGGGTGCTGGAACCGAGAAACGACCCGAGGGGGACCAATGGCGGACAAGGCAGTGCTGACCGAGCGGGACGGACACCTGCTGATCGTCACCCTCAACCGACCCGAGCGCCAGAACGCCATCAACGGCGAGATGCTCGTGCGTTTCCTCGACGCCTGCATCGAGGCCGACGAGAACCCCGACATCCGGGCGCTCGTGATGACCGGCGCCGGCGGCAACTTCTGCTCCGGCGCCGACCTCAAGGAGATGGCCGGGGGCCACCAGGCCGACACCGACTCGGAGATCGACGTGCAGGGCCGCCTGGCGGAAGACCCCGACCTGCCGTGGAAGGCACTCCTTCGATCGTGGCGCCCACACGTGCCGATCATCGCTGCGGTCGAGGGCACGGCCATCGCCGGTGGTACCGAACTCCTCGGCGCCACCGAGATCCGCGTGGCCGGCCAATCGGCCAAGTTCGGCATCTCCGAAGTGCGCTGGTCGCTCTACCCGATGGGTGGCTCGGCGGTCCGCATCCCACGCCAGATCCCACACACGATCGCATGTGAGCTGCTGCTCACCGGCGACCACATCAGTGCCGAGCGGGCCCTGGAGCTGGGACTGATCGGCCACGTCACCGAAGACGGCGGCGCACTCGACAAGGCAATCGAGATCGGCCAGCGGATCTGCGAGAACGGCCCCCTCGCAGTGGCGGCTGTGCTGCGCACCCTGCGCGAGACCAACGGCATGCGCGAGACCGAAGCGCTCGAGCACGAGTTCACTTACGGTTGGGACGTCTTCGGATCCGAGGACGCCAAGGAGGGCCCCAAGGCCTTCAAGGAGAAGCGGACCCCCAACTTCCAGGGCAAGTAGGAGACGTCATGTCGGATCTCAAGGTCGGGATGATCTGGGGTTACTGGGGGCAGTTGCCGCCCGCGAACCTCGTGGAGAACACCAAGGCGGCGGAGGACTGCGGCTTCGACTCGGTGTGGACCGCCGAGGCGTGGGGCAGCGACGTGTTCTCGCCGCTCGCGTTCCTGGCCGCGCACACCGAACGCATCAAACTCGGCACCTCGGTCGTGCAGCTATCGGCGCGCACACCCACCGCCACCGCGATGCACGCTCTCACTCTCGACCACCTGAGCAAGGGACGATTGGTCCTCGGCATGGGCGTGTCGGGCCCCCAGGTGGTCGAGGGCTGGTATGGCCAGCCGTACCGCAAGCCGCTCGCACGCACCCGCGAGTACGTGGAGATCGTGCGCAGGGTGATCGCCCGCGAGGAACCACTCGAGTTCGACGGCGAGTTCTACCAGCACCCCTACACCGGGCCGGGCTCGACCGGGTTGGGCAAGCCGCTCAAGTCGATCACGCACCCGATCCGCCGCGACATCCCGATCTTCCTCGGTGCCGAGGGCCCGAAGAACGTCACGATGACCGCCGAGATCGCGGACGGGTGGATCCCGCTCTACTACTCGCCGTTCCGCCAGGAGGTCTACGCCGACCAGCTCGCCGGCGCGAAGGACGACTTCGAGGTCGTGGCGATGGCCAACATCACCGTCACCGACGACATCGAGGCGGCGCTCGGCCCGGTCAAGGCCGCGCTCGCGTTCTACATCGGCGGCATGGGAGCCAAGGGGCAGAACTTCCACACCGAGCTCATGGGCCGGATGGGCTTCGAAGAAGAGGCGCAGCGCATCCAGGACCTCTTCTTCGAGGGCCGCCGCGACGAGGCCGTCGACGCGGTCCCGAGCGAGTTCGCCGACGAGATCTCACTGGTTGGTCCGAAGGAGCGGATCCGCGAGCGCCTCGAGGTGTGGCGCGACAGCCCGGTCACCACCGTGACCTGCTATCCCAACAACCCCGAAGAGCTCCGGACCATCGCCGACCTGATCCTGGGCTGAGCTTCAGACCGTCGCCTCTTCGTCCTCGGGATCCGGTTCGCCGCGGGCGCGGCGCTTCTCGGCCTCCGACGCCGGAAGACCGAAGCTGACGAGCAGACCGAGGAACACGAAGCCGGCTGCCACGAGCGAGGTGTCGCGGGCGGCCGACGTGTAGGCGTCGCGGGCGTCCTTCGCCTCGGGAGCGAGCTTCGGCACTTCGTCGAGCTGCACGATCGCCTGCCCGGCAGTGGAACGGACCATCTGGGTGATCTGGTCCCGCTGGGCGTCGGTCAGGTCCTTCTCCTGCTCGAGAGCGTCCTGCAGGTGGGTGCTCAGTGCGCTGAAGAGGATCGCACCGAGGCATGCCGCGCCAAGGGCCGAGCCGACCTGGCGGAACGTAGACGTCATCGCGGAGGCCTGACCGGACCGCGCCGGAGGCACATCCTCCAACACCACGTTGGTGAGCTGCGCCGTGGCGAAGCCGACCCCGAGGCCGTAGAACACCAGTGGCACCGCCAGCCACCATGGGCTTCGCGACACCGACAACGTCCAGCCAATCCCCAGGATCGACACGACTTCGAGCCCCATTCCGATCCGCACCACGTTTGTGGCTCCGACAGCGGCCGAGAGATGCCTTGCCGCGCCGCCGGCAGTGAGCGTGCCAAGCGCCAGCGTCGCCAGGATCGCCCCGGTGACCAGCGAGTCGTAGCCGTGCACCGACTGAATCCACAGCGGCAGCACGAACAGGATGCCGAACTCGCCGAGGCTCACCACGAGCGCAACGACATTGCCGAAGCCGTACCGGCGGATCCTGAACAGGTCCAGGTCTATGAGTGTGGGATCGCCGCCCTTGCTGCGCATCCGTTCCCAGAGCACGAGTCCGGCAAGCATCAGTGCACCCGCGGCCAGGGCCACCGGCACCGGGGAGATGGAGTCGAACTTCAGCGGCCCCAGGTCGAAGTCCGAGATGGAACTCCACCATCCGTAGTCCTGGCCCTCGATCAGGCCCCACACGATGAGCCCGAGCCCGGTAGCCGACAGAACAATGCCGAGCGGGTCGTAGCCGCGCACCTCGGGGCCCCTGGTCTCGGGAACGAGCTTCCAGACCGCGATACCGGCGATGAGTCCGATGGGGATGTTGATGAGAAACGCCCAGCGCCAGGAGAACTCCTCGGCGAGGAAGCCACCGAGGAGTGGGCCGAGCGCTGCCGCGCCCCCGAACACCGCACCCCAGAAACCGAATGCCATGGCCCGGCGCTTGCCGGTGAACAGCACGTTGATCACCGCGATCGACGACGGCAGCATCATCGAAGCACCGACGGCCTGCACGGCACGGGAGCCGATGAGCATCGCGGGTGACTGGGCGAGCGCGCTGCCCAGCGACGCGGCCATGAACACGGCGATACCGATCAGGAACAGCCGGCGTCGACCGAACCGGTCCGCGAGCAGGCCGACGGTGATCAGCAGCGACGCGAACACCAGTGAGTAGATCGAGTTGACCCACTGGGCACCGGTCTGGGTCAGCCCGAGGTCATTGACCATGTCGGGCAGCAGCACGTTGACCACGCTGCCGTCGATGATGATGATGCTGAGCCCCACCAGGAGCGCGCCGAGCGCCCACCAGGGCTTGGCCACTGCGGGCGCGTCGGACCCTGAGGACAATTCGTCGACAGTCGCTGCCATGTGCTCAGGCTAACTGCACGTTCGCGCCAACCGACGGCAGCGTCTCAGCGTGCGCGAGTTGTGCGCAGCGGTCAGACCGGTGTGGAGACCCCTGCGCCGTTGGAGACCGACGGTGCGACCAGCGGCCACGGGTTGTTGCGCTCTGCGGCGAGCGCCACGTCGAACAACAGCGAGTCGGCATGGGGTGGTGCGAGCACCTGGAGCCCGACCGGCAGCCCGTCCACGGTGCCGGAGGGAATGGACACCGCGGGGTTGCCGTAGAGGTTGGAGATGATCGTGAGCCCACCCATGGTGACCACGTCGGGCGCCGTCTCGGTGACGAAGTCGAGGATCTTGTTGCCGAAGCGCGGGGCGAAGGCGTTGGCAACGCGCACGGCGCCGAGACCGGCGCGGGCCACGCGGTCGCCCAAGGGGCTCTCGGCAAGCACGTCGAGTGCGGTGCGGTTGGGGCTGCTGTTGGTCTTGTCGGCGGCGAAGGCCGGACCGGGATTGGTGGCGCACATGATGAAGTCCACCTCGGAGAAGGCCCTGGCCATGCTCTGGTAAGCCTTGACACGCCGCTCCTCGGCGACTCCGGCGACATGGATGTTGTAGAAGGTCTCGGCAAGCATCAGGCCGATCTCGAGTTCGTAGGTGAGCTCCTTGCGGCGACGCGGCCACATCGGCCCCAGTTCGGGAACGAGCGTGGACAGGTTGCCCATCGCCCACTGCGCTGCCAGGTTCGGCAGCTCCAGGCTGACATCGACGATCTCCATGCCGGTCGCAACGACGAGCTCCTCGGCCGCGGCGCGCGTGTGCTCCTCGACTCCGGCGTCGAGGCTCACGCCGGCGATGGAGGGCAGGATCGCAACCTTGCGGCCGCGAAGGTCATGGGAGCCGAGGTCGGCCTCCCACGTGCCCGCCGAAGGCAGCGAGGTGGGGTCGGTCCTGTCGAGGCCGCACACGACGTCGTAGTACCGGGCGGCGTCACGCACCGAGCGCGCCATGTTTCCGAGCACGACCGTGCCCGGCCGTGAGTACGCCGCCGGGCCGCGGCTGGTACGGCCATAGGTGCCCTTGAACCCGATCAGGCCGGTGTAACCACCGGGGATGCGCAGCGAGCCGCCACCGTCGCCTCCCGATGCGAGCGACACGAGTCCGCCCGCCACCGCAGATGCGCTACCGGAGGAAGATCCGCCACAGGTACGGTCGCGGCCCCACGGGTTGTGGGTGACTCCGTTGAGCCTCGTCACGCTCACGTTGAGGCCGCCGAACTCGCTGGCGGTCGTGAGCCCGACGGGCACCGCGCCTCCGTCGTTGATGGCCCGACCGGGAATCGTGTGCGTGTGTGATGCGATGCGGTCTGCGAACAGCAAAGAGGCACCGGTATCGGGCCAGCCCTCGATCTGGTCGAGTTCCTTCACACCGAACGGCACCCCACCGAACGGTTTCGACACGTCAGCCGCAGCAGCCCCCGCGCGTGCCCTGTCCTCGTCGACGAACGAGAAGCAGTTGAGGTCGGACGCCTCGATGGCACCCAGGGTTGCCTCGAGCTCCTCCTTCGGTGAGCGCTCTCCCGAGCGGAAGGCGTCAACAAGCGAGCAAGCATCTCCGAGCCACGGCGTGTCTGTCATTCCGCAATGCTTGCACCACCGGAGGCGAGCTGTCGAACAACGTTCAGGGTTCGGGGTCAGGGGCACAATTCTCGGTCTGGCGTCCGAACTGCCACCGAGGCGGGAATACTGGTGCGGTCACATGCATCTGCCCTGCTCCCACAACCGAAATCGACGGAGGCCGAAGTGACGGAACTGAAAGACCTGGCCACCCGAGCGGTGTCCGACATCGGAAAGGCCGAGACCACCGCTTCCGGTGTCGAGGAATTCGCCGCCGACACCAAGGACCTCACCCCCCGCGACCTCATGGCCCGCGCCGCCACCGAACTGGCAGACGCGATCAACCCACTCGCGAGCAGCCCGTCTGCACCACTCGAGACCCAGTCGCTCATCGACGCGTTCGGCGCTTCGCTCATGCCTCGCGCCACGATGCACCAGGGCATGGCCGCGGGTCTCGCAGTCCTCGCGGCGGGAGCGGTGAGCGCACCGCTTCACTGGGCTGCGCGACAGATCGCACCTGCGGATTCGCCACTCGCCTGGAGGCTCCTGGCCCGCGGCGGCATTGCTGCGGGCGGCTGGACGCTCGCCAACCTCAACGAGACCGACGACGAACACACGATCGTGTCCAGCTTGCGCTCGGCCGGTGAACTGGCGGTCGCCGGCGCAGTCGGCGGAATGGTGTTCGAGGCGGCCGAGGAGGCACGTACCCGCTTCCCTGCCAAGAGCCCCTGGCGACCAGTCGCCATCGGCGGCGCCGGCGCCGGCTACGCCCTGTACCGGTCCGCGAAGTCGCTCAAGCAACGCACGGCGCTGATCAAGCGCTGGACCGACGACGACAAGCCGGCCAGCCTGCCGGGCGCCATCGCCATAGGCGTCACCGTGTCCACGATCGGGCACCTGATCGGCAAGGGCTACCGAGCCTCGGCCAAGGGCACCGCTGACTTCTTCGGCCCTGACGTGCCGCACCAACTCATCGGCCGTGCGGTCAACGCCGCCTTCTGGGGCGGTGGCGCCGTCGCGCTCTACAACGCGGGCGTCGCGCGCATCGCGCGGTCCAACGAGAAGATCGAGCCGGCGTACGACAAGGCACCCGAATCCGACTTCGTGTCCGGCGGCCCCAACTCCGAGTCGCCGTTCGACGAACTCGGACTGCAAGGGCGCCGCTTCGTGACCGACGTGGTCACGCCGGACCTGATCGAGCAGACTCTCGGCGAGGAAGCAGTGGCGCATCCGATCCGGGCATACGTAGGGGTCAATTCCGAGCCCGTCTACCCGGCCGGCCGCTCCGAGATGATGTGTGACGAGATGGAACGCCTCGGCGCGTTCGACCGCTCCCACCTGGTCCTCTTCTCGCCCACCGGCACGGGCTGGGTCGACCTTGCGGTCGTGTCGGCCGCCGAGCTGTTCACCCGCGGCGACGTGGCGACCGCGTGCGTGCAGTACGGGCGTTCCCCGAGCTTCCTGGCCGTTCAGACCGTCGCGCTCGGCCGCTCCCAGTTCCGCCTTCTGCTGTGGAGCGTGAAGCAGCGACTTGCGGAGCGCCCACCGGACAAGAGGCCGAAGGTGCTCGTGTTCGGCGAGAGCCTCGGCGCCTGGTCGAGCTCCGACGTCGTGATGCGCCAGGGCATCGAGGGTTTCGACCACTACGGGATCGACAATGCCCTGTGGTTCGGACTGCCCGGCCTCGCCAAGTGGTCCCGCACCGGCATGCGTGAAGGTCGTGGCCCCAACGTGCCCGAGGGCAGCGTTGGCGTGTTCGACCGCCCCGAGCAGTTCGCCGCCGTGAGCGAAGAGGACCGCGAGGCAATGCGAGCTGTGATCCTTGACCACGAGAACGACCCGATCGCGCTCATGTCACCCCGCCTCGCGGTGAAGCGACCACCCTGGCTGCGCAACGAGACCCGCGGCCGCAACGTGCCCGAGGAGATGGACTGGCTGCCGGTGCTCACCCTCGTGCAGGTGATCGTGGACGCCATGAACGCGATGCGGACCGTGCCCGGCGAATTCAAGTCGTTTGGCCACGACTACCGCGGCGACACCGCAGCCTTCGTGCACGGCGCGTGGGGCCTGCCCGAGGTGACCCCCGAGCAGTTCGACGCGGTGGAACGGGCCCTCGTGAAGCTCGAGGTCGACCGCGGCGAACGACTCAAGGCCGCCAAGGAGGCCGGCGTCGGTGACGCGAGCACCGAGGTGCAGTAGCCCCGACGCCCACCTGCGAAGCAGGTGCAATGTGCTAGTCGGTGACGCGAGCACCGAGGTCCAGTAGCCCCGACGCCCACCTGCGAAGCAGGTGCAATGTGCCAGCCGGTGACGCGAGCACCGAGGTACAGCAGCCCCGGAGGGGTCGCGTGGGGTGTCGCGGGGATGGGGAAGAATGGGCCGTGGAGCCGTTCGCAACCAGGAGATGCCGTGCCGCGCCAGGACTCGCTGTTCACCGACTACGCCCGAGAGGTCGTCGACGTACCCGTATCCGATGAGCTGGGCGAGTCATTCCTCGCCTACTCCCTGTCGGTCATCACTTCGCGTGCCATCCCCGATGTGCGAGATGGCCTGAAGCCCGTCCAGCGCCGGATCCTGCACGCCATGGCGTCCATGGGCCTGCGCCCGGACCGGCCCCACCGCAAGAGCGCTGGTGTCGTCGGCGAGACGATGGGCAAGTACCACCCCCATGGCGACGGCGCGATCTATGACGCCCTCACCCGCATGGGTCAGGGCTTCGGGCGCAACATCACCCTCGTCGACCCCCACGGGAACTTCGGCAGCCTGGATGACCCGCCCGCCGCGTACCGCTACACGGAGTGCCGGCTCAGCCAGGCCGCCATGGAGATGCTGGGCGAGATCGACGAGGACACCGTCGAGTTCCGCCCCACGTTCGACGGTGAGCGTTCGGAGCCGGAGTACTTGCCGGCGAGGCTGCCCAACCTGCTTGTCAACGGGTCCATGGGCATCGCCGTGGGCATGGCCACCAACATGGCTCCGCACAACCTGCGCGAAGTTGCCGCTGCGGTGAAGCTCGTTATGAAGAAGAGGCGCCCGAAGCCCACGGTTGCGGAGCTGATGAAGGTCCTCCCCGGACCTGACTTCCCTTCGGGGGGCATCGTCGTCGACGACGGGCTGGCCGACGCGTATGGCACCGGTCGCGGGTCGATCCGGATCCGCGCCCGTGCAGAGGTCGTGAAGCTCACCCGAGCGCGCGACGGCATCGTGGTCACCGAGCTGCCCTACCTGGTCGGCCCCGAGAAGGTCGTGTCTCGCATCCAGGAGCTGATGCGCGACAACAAGCTGCCCCACGTCACCGACGTCAAGAACACGTCCGACCGGCGCACCGGCTTGCGCCTCGAGATCGAGCTGAAGCCCGGGGCCAACGCCTCGGCGGTGCTCACCGAGCTGTACCGGCTGACCCCGATGGAGGACTCCTTCGGCATCAACAACGTGGTGCTCGTCGACGGCGTACCCACGACCGTCGGATTGTGGGAGCTGTGTGAGCACTACCTGCAGCACCGGCTCGAGGTGGTCAGGCGTCGCACCGAGTTCCGCCTCGAGAAGGCCGAGCGGAGGCTCCACCTGGTCGCGGGCCTGCTGGTGGCACTCGATTCGATCGACCTGGTCGTCTCGATCATCCGCGGCTCACAGGACTCAGCCGAGGCGCGCGACAACCTCATGGATCAGCTCAACCTCACCGAGGTGCAGGCGGTGCACATCCTCGACATGCAACTGAGGCGCCTCACGGCACTCGCCCGCATCGAGCTCGAGGCCGAGGCCGGGGAGTTGCGCGACCTGATCGACGGCTACCGCAAGATCCTCGCCTCGGAACGCCGCCGCAAGACGATCGTGATCGACGAGCTGGAGGAGATGGCAGAGCAGTTCGGCCACGACCGCCGAAGCACGGTGGTCTCACCCGACGACCTCAAGGACGTGACCCTGGCCGAGGTGGCCGAGGAGGAGCGTGCGAGCCGCACCGAGGAACCATGCACGGTTGCGCTGTCCGCGAGCGGCATGCTCGGACGCGAGCCCGTCACCGGACCGAAGAAGGCCACGTTCGGGCGCCACGACGTGCTGGTGCAGCGGGTCGCGACCACCACACACTCCGTCATCAGTCTGGTGACCACCAAGGCGCGGGTGTTCGCCGTGCATGTCGACGACCTCGAAGAGGTCACCGGCCGCAAGCGGGGCACATCCGTGGGCGACCTGGCCGCGCTCGACAAGGGAGAGGAGGTGCTGGCGGTGGTTCCCCCACCCACCGCGGAGCAGCCGGCGCCACTGCTGATGGTGTCTTCGGGGGGCCAGATGAAGCGCATCGACGTCGCGGAGCTGTGCGGCACACCGGCCGGCAAACCGGCCATGAAGCTGAAGCCCGGCAACAGCGTGGTGGCGGTGTTCCCGGCACCGGACGGCGCCGAGCTCGTGGCCGTGGCATCGAATGCGCAGGCGATGCGCTGTGCCACCGATACGGTCCCGGTGCAGGGGCGCGGGGCCGGCGGAGTGGGCGGCATGAAGCTGGCCTCCGGCGCATCGGTGGTCGGGGCGGGGCTCGCCTCGCAGGACGCAATCGTGCTCACGGTCACCGACGGCCAGACCGCGAAGGTCACCGATGCCTCGGAGATCCCGCTGAAGGGGCGCAACACAGCCGGGTTGCGCGTCACGAAGTTCCGCAAGGAGAAGCGCGTCGAGTGGGCGTGGGTAGGAGACGAAGCAGGCGTGTTGGTGGTTGTCGGCCAGCAGGACGCGCCGTCGCGGCCGGATCCCTCGCCCGAGCCGCTCACGATCGAGCACACCGGTCGTGACCTGGTCTCCAAGGCCACGAAGCGCAGGATGCTCTCGATCGGGTTTGGTCGCTGGTGACCTCGACGACCGGGCGCTACTCGCCTGGCACCACGGCGATCTCGGCTGGATCTGCTGCGGCGCGGCCGGTCTGGCGGACGAACACCGCCAATGCAACGAGCACAACGGCCATGCCCACGACCTGCAATGGCTCGAGGCTCTGGTCGTAGACCGCGACCGCTCCCAGCGATGAGAGCACCGTGACGCCGAGCGCGATGGTGGACGTGGTGCTGACTTCCAGGTGCTTCTGTGACCACGACATCAGCAGGTGTCCGGACCCCGGCACCAGCGTCATGGCCATCGCTGCACCCAGAGCGGCGAGCGTCGGAGCCTGCAGACCCGGACCGCTGATCAACGCGCCGCAAAGGGCGACTACCGCCGCGGTCGGCAGGGCGGAGGCCTGGTACTCGAGCGCACCCAGGGTCTCGCGGGCACTCTTGGTGCCCACGAAGTAGGCGCAGCCCACGAGCGTGCCGGCAAATGCCAACAGGTCACCGGTGAGCGACCACTCGCCGGAGTTGTCCGAGGATCCGAGAACCACGATGACGGTGCCGCTGACCGCCACGAGGATCAGCAGGATGCGCGCGGCGGTGACCTTCTCACCGAGGCGGCGCATCGAGTACGGCAACAGGAGTACGGGCTGCAGGGCAGCGATGACCGTGGCGGAAGCGACCGTGGTGTGCTTGAGAGCGCTGAAGAACAGCGTCGCCGACAACCCAAACGCGACCCCTCCGACCGCGGCTGCCCGAAACGCAGCCACGCTGTAGCGACCGCCGCGCAGCACGAAGATCGCTCCGTAGACCGCCGCGCCGAACAGCGTGCGCCAGAAGGCCAGCTGGGGACCGGGCAGGCCCGCACTGACAGCGATCAGGTTGCCGATCGACCACAGCCCAGTAGCCGCCAACGCCGCCCCCACCGGTGCCAGCGCGTGGTCAGCCAGTGGGCTCCCCGCCCCGCCCGGGGCAGCCATGGGGCGGGTGCCCTGCGGGTCGGATCGCACCCTCAGACGCTACTTACGAACACCGTCCGATGCCCCAGCGGTTTCGAGGGAATCCCCGACCGGCGGTAACCGACGATGTCGGTGCCGCGTGCTTGACTGGGCACACGATGGCTGCGAGCAAGTCCCCCACCAAGAAGCCCACCAAGAAGCCCACCAAGAAGCGCACGAAGAAGACGGCGTCCGCGAAGAAGGCTCCCGCTGCGAAGGCCCCGGCGAAGAAGCCTGGCAGGGCCAAGGGCGACACCAATGCAGGTGACTCCTACGACGAGAAGTCGATCCAGCTCCTCGAGGGGCTCGACGCGGTACGCAAGCGTCCGGGCATGTACATCGGTGGCACCGGTTCCGCAGGGCTGCACCACCTCGTGTGGGAGTTGATCGACAACTCCGTCGATGAGGCTGCCGCGGGCCACGCCAACCTGGTCGAGGTGACACTTCACCGCGACGGCTCGGTCGAGGTGGCCGACAACGGCCGGGGCATTCCGACCGGCAAGAAGGACGGCAAGCGCACCGCGCTCGAGATCGTGTTCACCGAGTTGCACGCAGGCGGCAAGTTCGGAGGCGGGGCCTACTCCTCCTCCGGCGGACTGCACGGCGTCGGCGCCTCGGTCGTGAACGCGCTCGCATCGAAGCTGGTGGCGGAGGTCGACCGCGATGGCCACACCTACAGGTTGGCCTTTGTCGACCGTGTTCCCGGCAAGATCGCGGCCAACGGCAAGTTCACGGCCGGCTCCACGCTCGAGAAGGTCAAGAAGATCCCGGCGCGGCGCACCGGCACCCGCGTGAGGTTCTGGCCCGATTTCGACGTGTTCGACCCCGGCCTGGCCATCGACCCGGAGGAGGTGCGCCAGCACGCGGCCCTTGTGTGCTTCCTCGTGCCCGGGCTCAAGGTGCGCATCGTCGACAAGCGTCCGGGCGGGAAGTCGGAGGAGTTCGTGGCGAAGGGCGGGCTCGCTGACCTCGTGGCGATGCATCCCGGCACGCCGGTCACCGAAGTCATCACGATCCACGGAACCGGCACGTTCGAAGAGAAGGTGCCGGTGGATGGCAAGATGACCCTGGTGGAGCGCGAGGTAACCGTCGACGTGGCCCTCCGCTGGACCAACAGCTTCGACAGCCGCATAGACAGTTTCGTGAACACGATTCCCACCTCCGAGGGTGGCACCCACGTGGCGGGCTTCGACCGCGCCCTCACCAAGGTGTGCAACGAGCTGATCGTGCCCAACAACCGCAAGCTCGCGAAGCTCGCCAAGACCAACAAGGACCGCGCCGAGAAGGCTGATGTGCAGGAAGGCCTGGTGGCGGCGATCAAGGTCACGTTCCCGGAACCACAATTCAAGGGCCAGACCAAACAGGAGTTGGGCACCCCGCCGATCGGTTCGATCGTCTACGACGTGGTGCGCAACAACTTCGCCAACTGGCTCGAGGGCGGCGGCCGCAAGACCCACATCAACGCTCTGCGCGACAAGGTCACCTCCGCGATCGTCAATCGGGTCTCCACCAAGGCGGCGCTCGAGGCGCGCCGAAAGGCGGCCAACCTCACCTCGGCGGGGCGCCCCGACAAGCTCGCCGACTGCCGCAAGCATGGACTCGACTCGGAGTTGCTCATCGTCGAGGGCGACTCGGCGGCCGGGCCGGCCAAGGCCGGGCGCAACGCCGAAACCATGGCGGTGCTGCCGCTGCGGGGCAAGGTCGTCAATGCCTCGAAGTCCACGATGAAGCAGGTCATCGACAACGCCGAGGCGCAGGCGCTGTTCGCCGCGATCGGAGCCGGTTCAGGGCGGGACTTCAACCTCGACGATGCCCGCTACGGGCGGATCATCGTCCTGTGCGACGCGGACGTGGATGGCTCACACATCCGTTGCCTGCTGCTGACGCTCTTCTACCACTACATGCGACCGCTGCTCGAGCAAGGCCGGGTGTTCGCGGCCCAGCCACCGCTGTACACGGTGAAGGTGGGCGATGACACGATCCACGCCTTCTCCGACGATGAGAAGGACGAGATCACCAGCCGGCTCGCCAAGGGCGGCCGCAAGGCCGAGAACCTGCAGTGGGTGCGGTTCAAGGGCCTCGGCGAGATGGACGTGGAAGAACTCGCAGTCACATGCCTCGACCCCGAGACCCGTATCCTGAAGCGGATCACCATGGATGATGCGTCCGAAGCAGCCTCGGCAGCCGATCTGTTCGAGACGCTCATGGGCAGCGACGTCGCCCGCCGACGCCAGTACCTGCTTGCCAACAGCGAACTGGTCGACCGCGAGTCCCTGGACGTCTGACCCTCACGGGGTTTTCACCCAATCTGTGAGGGTGGACAGCGCGACTGGGCCATCAGTACCGTTGTGACTTGTGTCGTGGCTGAGGGGAGAGGCCACGGGGCAAGGCAGGCGAGGGGCGATTGGGCTCAGGCGAGGGCAATGGCGACGGTTTCGACCACCCGTAACAACCGGTTGATCCGCATTGATGCCCCCGCGCTCGGGCACATCCCCGCCTTTGACGGCCTACGCGGGGTATTCGTGCTGCTCGTGGTCTTCTACCACGCGCAGCTCACGCCGTTCCTGGGCGGCATGCCACTGGTCATCGACTGGTTCTTCGTCTCCAGCGGCTTCCTCATCACGAGCCTGATGCTCGATGAGCGCAACAAGCACGGTGCGGTCAGCCTGCGGAACTTCTACACCAGACGGGTGCTGCGGCTGTTCCCCGCCATGTACGCAATGCTGGCTGTGTTCACGATCATGGCGGTGATCGCAACCGTGGCGGTGAAGGACTCCTCGGAGTTCTCCAACTGGTGGGTCGACGTCGTCTCCGGCGCGTTCTACGTGTTCAACTTCGTGGCGGCCGCCGATCCACAGGCTGTCTCGGGGGCCATCGGGCACATCTGGAGCCTCACAGTGGAGGAGCAGTTCTACTTCATCTGGCCCCTCGTGCTGCTGTTCGTGCTGCGCAAGGCCAACCGTCGCACCGACATGCGCCTGATCGTCGGGTCAGTGCTCTTCATCGCCCTGTTCATCTTCCTGCGCTCCCACTTCCAGTACATCGTGAGCGACGCCGACCCGACGCACCCCACGTTCATCGACCAGGACGATCCGACCTGGCAGGGGTTCCTGTACCGCTTCGCATCCATGCGCCCCGACATGATCGTGTACGGCTGCCTCATCGCTTTCGTAGCCCGGGCCATCCCGAGGCCGGTACCCCACGCCGTCCGTCGCTTCCTCGCCGTGATCGGGCCGATCAGCTGGGTATGGTTCGCGGCGGTGCTCTTCGGAGCCAACACCGGCCTCTGGGGCTTCGAGCTGTGGGGCGGTCCGGCCTACCAGGTGGCCCTGCTGCTGCTCGGTCCCGGAGTGCTCGACACCTACTTCCGCCCTAAGACCTTCTACAGCCGCGCTGCCAAGTGGAAGCCGATCAGCTGGCTGGGCCTGCGCGCCTACGGCGTGTACCTGTGGCACGTGCTGCCGCTGCTGGTGTTCCTGCCTGCGATCAACAACGCGAACGGCCTGGAGAAGCTGGTGCTCGCGTCGCTCGCCTCGTTCTTCGGCGTACTCGCCGGGCTGGGGTCCTTCCGATTCATCGAGCGGCGCTTCCTCGCCATGAAGGGTCGCTTCCAGGGACCCGCGACGCCCGCCGTTCCCGATGCTGCAGCGAAGGTGGTCGCCGACGCCGACGCCGGGTTGTTGGACCTGGCCGCCCAGGATCCCGACAGCCCCTCCGCCGACCCACCTGCGATCAACGAGAAGCCGGGAGTGGGATGAGGACGGCTTCGCCCACCGAGCTGATCAAGGTCGACGCGCCGCCACTGGGGTACGAGCCGGCGCTCGACGGCATCCGCGCCCTCGCTGTGCTGATCGTCATGGGCTACCACTACGGCGGCAACCAGTGGCTCCACGGTGGCGTGATCACCGTGGACTGGTTCTTCGTGCTGTCGGGCTTCCTGATCACCAACCTGTTGCTCGACGAGCGCAACCGCGACGACGCCATCTCGCTTCGCGGCTTCTACCACCGGCGAATCCTGCGGCTGTTCCCCGCCATGTACGTGTTCCTCGGGATCATGCTGTTGCTGTCGCCGATCGCGTACAACGAGGGCTACACCGACGTGTTCGTCGAGATCGGCGCGGCCGCTCTCTACTCGTACCAGCTCTTCCTCGGCTTCTTCGGGTTCGGAGACGGCGAGCGGCTGCTGTTGCACATCTGGACGCTGTCGGTCGAGGAGTGGTTCTACTTCTTCTGGCCCATCGCCCTCATCTGGGGAGTGTCGAAGGCAAGGTCCCAGCGCACCCTCCTGATCGTCAGCGGCGTGTTCATCGCGTTCTGGATGGGTGTGCGGCTCTCGGCCGGCATCGCCGGAGTCGACTTCCACCGCGACTTCACCGACGCCGACCCCTACCCCTATTGGGCAAAGGTGCTGTGGCGGTTCTCGGTGATGCGTTTCGACGTGCTCGTGATGGGCTGCCTGCTGGCAATCGTGCGTCGGGGCATGTTCCCCATCACCCCGCAGCGCAAGCGCCAGATCAGCATTGCCGGAGCCGTGGGCGGTGCCCTCGTGATCCTGTTCCTGTTGGGCTCGGGCCGCATCCCAGGTTTCGAGCCGTTCGGAAGCATCGGATACAACCTCGCCCTGTTCGGCGTTTGCGGTGCAGCGCTCTGGCTGCACTTCAATCCGGCCACCCACATCGGACGATTCATGTCGATCCCATTCCTCGTCTACGTGGGCAAGCGCTCCTACGGCCTGTACCTGTGGCACATGCTGCCGGTGGCGTTGGTGCCGTCGATCGGCACCGGCAAGGTGGGCTGGGCGATAACGGCCGTGTTCCTGTACGCAATCACGTTCGGTCTCGCCGAGCTCTCCTGGCGGTTGGTCGAGGCGCCGTTCCTGAAGCGCAAGCACCGCAAGTACGCCAACGTCTCCGGTCGCTGAGTACAGCTCACCGATCCGGGCCCGAACGCGACGGAGGAGGACCCGGGGGGCGGGTCCTCCTCCGTTGTGGCCTCACCCACCGAGGGGGGGTAGTGGATGGGCCTGCCGCTGCCGACCGGTCCGCAGGGGATTACGGCGCTGGGGTCGGGCGGCTATTTGGGGGAACTTCAGGCAGCAGCCTTCGTTTTCTTGGCGGCAGCCTTCTTCACCGGGACCTTGCGGTCGAGCAGGGTGTCGGTGAGCGGGGCTGCGGCACGTGCGGCGCCGAGGGCGACGCCCTTGTTGGTCGTCACGAGCTTCGAGGCGAACTTGGCCTGGTTGTCGATGACTTCCTTGGGGGTAGGGATCTCCTCGGCGAAGGGAACGGCTGGGACGTCGACGCGCTCGGTCACGGCCTTGGTGACCTTGCCGACGGTGTCGCTCACCGGGGCCTTGAGGGAGTCGATCCATTCGAGGATCTGTTCCTGGATCTCGGATACTCGGTCCATCACCTGTGTGCTCATGGTCTCTTCTCCTTGCCGACGGGGGGTGTCGGTGTCGTGGGTTGGTCCCTGATGGCCTCGTTGTCGATGGCCTTCAGTAACTCTGGTGCTAACAATAGCAAGCGCACTCGCGGGCGTCAACCATCCTGCTAGCTGTAGTTAGCAGCCGTCTGAGAGACCGCTTCTGAACGCTGGTCGCCCGATTGCGTCGCTCAGATGCCCGAGACCGCGGGTGCGTTGGCAGCGATCTGGTCGAACACCTCACGCCACTGCGTTGCCTCGAGGCCCAAGGCGGCAAGCGAGCGCTCGGCCCCGCCCAGCGATGTCCGCGACGTCTCCCCTCCGCGGTCACCGCGAACGGCATCGGCGAGGTCGACCAGCGCCACCATGACCCGGTCCTCGGTCTGGCGCAGGGAGTCACGTGCCCTGGCGATCGACAGCGCCCCAGCGCTTCCGCGATCGAGCAGCGCCCGCACGACGTCGGCGAATGCCATGTCGTTGTAGGTGGCGTGCTCCATCGAGTCCAGCTTCTCCACCAGGTCGAGCGCATCCTGGGCACGCCCGAGGGCGGCGGAAGCCAGTGCGGTGGCCACCAGATCCCCCGGTGATACAGCCGCTGCCTGGCCCAGGGCTGCCTTCGCCTGTTCGTGCCGGCCGGACTGGAGGTACCACAGCGCCGACTCCGCAGAGTTCTCCCACCCGGCCGGCAGCTCGTCGCCCAGGACCATTCCCGGCAGGCCGACCTGCACTTCGGTGAGCAGCGCGACGGTCTCGGCCATGTCCATCGATGTCTGCATGCTCGTGTCCAAGGCCCGCCTCAGAGCCGCGAATCCCGACTCGAGGTGGCCACTCATGACCCGTGCACGACCCAACAGGGCGAGGGCCTGCTCCATCCCGACCACATCCGTGCGGCTGTCGAGGGACTCGAGAGCACGTTCCGCACTGGTAGCTGCAGCCCGGGGATGACCCGTCCAGAGCTCTACCCCACCGAGCACCAGATGCATCATCCCCATGCCGAAACGGTCGCCGCGGCGTTCCGACTCGATCAGGACCCGCTGCGCCAGTTCGCCGGCGCGCTCGAAGTCCCCGCTGGAAAAGCGCAGGAAGGCGTCCAAGCCGTTGGTCCACTGCAGCCCGCCGCGGTCGCCGGCCTCGGTGAGAGCGGCGGACGATGCCTCGATGTAGCTGGCGGCTCGCTCCAGCCTGCCATCGCCGAACGCGATCCAGGCCAGGCTCTGGAACGCCCAACCCTCGCCCCGGCGATCCTTCACGGAGCGGAAGGCCTCGAGCGCGCCGAGTATCGGGGCCTCCGCTGCGCGGTGGTCGCCACGCAGCAGCATCGACAGGCCCTGTTGGCGCAACGCCTCACCGCGGCCGGCGGTGTCGCCGAGGCTGTCGTAGACCTCCAGTGCCTCGGCCAGGCTCTCGTCGGTGCGCTCCCAGTCCCCCGCCCGCATGTAGGCCGCCGCCAGACGCTGCAGGGCCTCGGCCCGCAGCGCCGGAGAACCGATGCCATCTGCGATCACCAGGGCTTCGCGTGCATCGACCTCGGCCGGATCGGGGTCCCATTGCTCGGCATTGGCAGTCGAACGCCCGATGAGTGCGTGGAAGCGAGCCTCGGGATCGTCGTGGCAGAACTCAAGGACGCGCCCGTGCAGCCTTGCGGCCAGCGGCCAGGCCCCACTCGCCTCTGCGCGACGGGCAGCCTCGTTCATCCAGTGGATCGTCCTGGCTTCCAGCCGCTCGTGGACGTCGTCGTCGCCAAGGTCGGCTGCGAGCGCAGCGGCCTCGCTGAAGTGCCGGGCCACGACCTCAACGGTTGCATCGTCGGCCGACGTCGCTGAGACGGCATCGTCGAGGTAGCGGGCGATGCCGGCATGGCCGTGCAGCCGCGCCAACTTGGTGAGCCTCGAGTACGTGACCTCGCGGATCAGGTCGGAGCGGAACTCCCACCGCTTCCCCTCGACCACCAGCACATCCTTGTCGGCGAGGCTCGACACCTGCGCGGCCACCGACCGGATACCCCGGGCAGCCTCAGCGATCCGATCGAGCACGATCACCGCACCCGACGTACCCCAGATCGCGGCATCGCCCAACACGTCCTGCTCCTCCGGTGTCAGGGCATCGATCCGGGCGGCCACCAGGCCACGCAGCGTCTCGGGCAACGGAGACTTGCGATCGTCCGCGTCGAGCTCGTCGCCACCCTGGACCAGGGTCACAAGCTCCTCGAGGTAGAAGGGGTTGCCGCCGCTGCGGTCAAGGAGGAGGTCAGCCGACTGCTCGTCGAGCCCTCCCTCGGTCAGGTGCTCCAGAAGCGACGCCACCGATGCCCGGTCGAGTGGGTCGATGTTCAGCATCACGCTGTTGAAGCGGCCAGTGGTGGGAGCCCACCGGCTCTGCAACGACCTGCGGGCGGTGGCAACGAGCACCAGGGGCTGGCGCGCCATGCGGGTCAGGATCTCGTCGATGACTTCGTACACCGCCTCGTCGGCCCAGTGGAGATCAGCGATGCGGATCAGCAGCGGCCCTCGTTGCAGCCGGGCCTCGAGGAACGCAAGCATCGCCCGCGCCCCCTCGGCGCGAGCGGCGGTGCCGTCGAGGCCACGCAACGCGCCTTCGTGACCCATGATGTGCAGCAGCCCTTCGACCACGGCGTCGGCCTCGGCAGCATCATCGGGGATAGCAGCACGGACCGACTCCGAAGTGACCGCCAGCGCATGGTCGAGTGAGTCGCCGGCCTCGAGCCCCAGGGCGGCACGCAGCACCTCGGCGATCGGCCACCACGGGTTGACCTCGCCATAGGGAAGGCATCTGCCCTCGAACACCGCCACACCGTCCTCGGCAGCGAGCGTGTCGGCGACCTCCTGCGCGAGGCGGGTCTTGCCCACCCCGGCTTCGCCGACGAGCACGATCACCTCGGCTCGCTCGTGGCGGATCGAGCCCCGCGCCGCGTTCAGGAGCATCTTGAGCTCGGTGTCGCGGCCGACCAGGGGCGACTGGACCAGGCCGCGGCGCGGACCGGGGGGTCGCAGGGTGCCGGTGGCGACCCAGACCCGTTCGGTCTGCTCGCGCCCACGCGCGGTCAGCCGGCCCCCGTCGTCGTAGGCCACCGCGTCCTCGGTTGCCACGTGGGTGGCGTCTCCGACCACGACCTGCCCGGGAGAGGCTGCCGTCTGCAACCTCGAGGCGAGGTTCACCACGTCACCCATCGCCGTGTAGTCCCCGCCTGCGCGCAGCGCTCCCACGAGTACCTCGCCGGTGTTGACCCCTACCCGCATGCGGATGTCTATGCCCGCCTCGGCCCCGTATGAGTTGAGGGTCTCCTGCATGCGCAACGCCGCGCGCACCGCCCGCTCCGCATCATCTTCGTGCGCGACCGGGGCACCGAACAGGGCAACGATGGCGTCGCCCACGATCTTGTCGACCTTGCCACCGAAACTCGTCACGTCGCGCACGAGGCGCTCGAAGGCTCCGTCGACCACCCGCTTCACCGCTTCGGGATCGCGGTGCTCCGAGAGTGTCGTGAATCCCACGAGGTCCGCGAACAGCACCGTCACAACGCGCCGTTCCTCTACGCCACCGGTGAGCGGTTGGCCGCAGTTGGAGCAGAAACGGGCCCGATCCTCATTGGGCTCGGAGCAGGACGGACAGTTCACGGCACCAATACTACGAGCGACGCCGACACACCCGGACTCGACTTGTGCAGCCCGAGAGTGACGGCTGACACTGTCAGGGTGGCGGACAGCGAGCAGATCGACCCTGATGCCAGTGCCCGTGCGTCACTGCTGAGCGGATCGCGACCTACGGACCCACCAACGGCACCTCGCGCCGGGCGCGACGAGGCGGCCGAGTCGGCCCGCTGGGTCAAGTGGATCGCGCTCGGCTCCTTCCTCCTGGTGCTGCTGGCCAACGCGAGTGGCATCGCCTCGGGGGACGACGGCGTCGGCTACCGCGCCATCGCCGACTCGATCCTCGCCGGAGACGGCCTCGGGTACTTCCTCGAGGACCCCCTCACCATCTGGCCGCCGCTGTGGCCCGCACTCATGGCCCTCGTGGCCCGGGTCACGCCGCTCGGCACGATCGGCGCGGCAATACTGCTCAACGCCATCACGGCCGCAGTCGCGGTCCCGGTCGGATACCGCCTGTTGAGGCGAGTCGTGCCACAGGACCGACTGGTCCTGCTCGGCACGGCCGTGATCGGCCTCGGAGGCTCGACCATCGGGTTCGGTCACCTCCTGATGACCGACCTCGCCTTTGCCGTGGTCGTGATGGCATGGCTGCTGAGCCTCATGAACTTCCACGACAGCGGAGCGCGCAAGTGGCTGTTCGCCGCAGCAGGCCTGATCTGGCTCGGCTTCATGCTGAGGTATGTGTCGGTATACCTGATCGGGCTCGGCGGGCTGTGGTTGCTTTTCGACATACGGCGCCGATTCGGCGCCCGCCTCATGTCGGGGATCACGTACGGCCTCGCGGCGATCGTCCTGCCTGTCATCTGGATGTTCCGCAACAGGGCCATCGACGGCACGTTCACCGGCGAGCGCATGCCATCCGCACGCGGCCCGATCGACAACGGTTTCGACATCCTCGGGGCCATGGGTCGTTGGGTGCTGCCGGGAGTGGCCGACGGGGCGAAGTACTTCTGGGCGGCGGTCGGCGGAGTCGTGCTGCTGATAGCGGTGTGGCTCGGTTGGCGCGTGCTGACCGCCGGCGGACGAAGCAGCCAGTTCGACACGCCTGCGCGTCGGTTCCTGACGTGGATCGGCCGCCCCAGCGGACTGCTGGCCGTGCAGGCATTCGGCTACCTCACCTACATGCTCTACGTGCGCTCCACGACGGCGCTCAACCAGCTCGAGTTGCGCCTGCTGAACCCTGCCTACTTCTCCCTGATAGCGCTGGCCCTGCTGCTCATCTCCCAACTCGGCCGCATCGACGGCGAGGCCGGGCGCAAGTGGGCGGCGCGCGGCTCTGCCGTGGCGCACATCTGGGCGGTCGCCAACGTGGCGGTGGGCCTGTATGCCGCGGTCACCTTCGCCGCAGGCGACGCGTTCTTCCTCGGCAACTACGAGTCGGACCGTTTCGTGCAAGTCCGGGCCAACCCGGCCCTCGAAGCGCTGCCCGAGGATTGCGACGTGTACTCCAACCTGCCCAACGCGCTGTATCCGGCAGTCGGGCCGCAGTGGAGCCCCCGCGAGACCGGGCTGGAGTCCAACGAGAAGGTCGACGACCTGCCCGAGCTGATCGATTCGCTGGAGACCCGAGCTGCGTGCCTTGTTTGGGTCGACGAGCAGCCCGAGTACGGCCACCTGTGGTCCCTGGACGAGCTCGGCGATGCGCTAGAGCTCCAACTGCTCGACCAGAACGACAACGTCGCGGTCTACCGGATGGAACTCCGCGCCTGAGACAGAACGCTCCTACGACCGTGGCATCCGCGCCACGCTGCGTAGGGGGATTCACAATGGAAGCGTGAGTCCGCGTTTCAGTATCCTGCTGCCCGTCAGGGACCGAGCCGACGATGTGGGCCGCGCGACCGTCTCGGTGCTGGCGCAGACGTTCTCCGACCTGGAGGTCGTCGTCGCCGACGGCGGCTCCACGGATCGCACCATCGACGCGGTTCGCACGGTGGCAGACAGGCGTGTGCGCATCGTGTCGACCGCTGATGACCACGACTTCGGCGCCGGACTGTCCGCCTGCCGGGGCGAGTGGGTCAGCGTGATCGATGCCGGCACGACGGCCCGGCCGCAGTGGCTGGCGCGCTGCGCCATGCTCGCGGACCGCACCGGCGCCGACGTCGTCTTCTGCGGTGGGGCCCAGCACCACGGCGATGGCACCCTCTCGGAAGTGCTGCCCGCTCCTCGCAACTCCAGGCCCGGAGCATTCGTGGCCCGGGCGGACCAGCTCCGCGAAGTCGAGGCCGACGCTCCGATAGACCTGACCCACTGGGTCGAGTCGACCACCTTCACCTCATCTGAGCACCCGTCCGGCGGCCCGCTCCCAACGGACCCGGAAGGCAGCCCGGCACGCAGTGCGCGCACGCCGGAGGCTCTGGTGGACTGGTTCGACCGACCCCGCGATCCCGCGCCGGCCGACGACGGCCAGCGCCTGCGCTGGGCGCTGGACGCCGTGGACATGCTCAGCGACTCGCCAATCCCCGACGTGGACCTGCTCGCCCGCTACGCCACCATCGGCGGGGTGGCGGCTGCGCGATTGCGCCGACACCCGGAGGCGAAGGCGCTGCTCGGGCTTGCCCGGCAGCTGAGACGCGGGGAACTGAGGCCGTTCGCGCGTTGGGCCGTCGCATCCGTGCCCGCCCTCTCGGATCGCGTGTGGGATCCCGAACGCAACTGAGCAACCTGTTGCAGGGGTCACTTCCGGCGAACGCGCTGAGTGCCTGACCCCGGTTCACCATTAGGGTCTGGATGACCGCGTCCCCGATTCCGGAGCAGAACCTTGTCCCAAGAGGGATTGACCCAATCCGCCGCACCAACAGCCATCGCCGCGGGCGCCACCGACGCCCGCAAGGACTACGGCGAGGGTGAGGCGGTGGTGCATGCTCTTGATGGAGTCACCGCCACATTCGAGCGCTCGCGCTTCACGGCGATCATGGGGCCGTCGGGGTCCGGCAAGTCGACGCTGATGCACTGCCTGGCCGGGCTCGACCGATTGACCGAGGGCCGCGTGTTCATCGGCGAGACCTACCTCGACACCCTGAGCGACTCGGACCTGACCGAACTGCGACGCGACACGGTTGGTTTCGTGTTCCAGGCCTTCAACCTGATCCCGACCCTGTCGGCCGAGGAGAACATCACGCTGCCGATGGACCTGGCAGGGCGCAAGCCCGACCAACAGTGGCTCGACACGGTCGTGTCGACCGTGAGGCTGGGCGACCGGCTGTCACACCGCCCGAGCGAGTTGTCCGGCGGCCAACAACAGCGCGTCGCGGTGGCACGTGCCCTGGCTGGACGCCCGGAGATCATCTTCGCCGACGAGCCCACCGGCAACCTCGACTCCCGCTCCGGCTCCGAGATACTGCACTTCATGCGCTCGGCGGTCGACGAGTTGGGCCAGACCATCGTGATGGTCACCCACGACCCGGTAGCCGCCGCATGGGCCGACCGCGTGGTGTTCCTCGCTGACGGCAAGATCGTCGACGAGATGATCCAACCCACGGCCGAGGGTGTCCTGGACTACATGAAGCACCTCGGCGCCTGAGGGCCCTGCGATGCTACGCGTAGCGTTCAAGGAGCTGATGGCGCGCAAGCGCAGGCTCGTCACCACCGGCCTGGCCGTCATCCTCGGCATCGCGTTCCTCACCGGCACGCAGATCCTCGCCGGAGTACTCAACGAATCGATCGACTCGCTGATCTCAGACGTATATAAGGGCTACGACGCCGTCGTTCGTTCGCCTGATGTGCAGGAGTTCCCCCTTGGCGAACTCCGCCCACCCGTGGACGAGTCGGTCGTCGAGGAAGCCCGATCCGCTGACGGTGTGCGCGCCGCGTACGGCATTGTCGAGGCATCGACAGTGGCGCTGGTCGGACCCGACGGCAAGGTGATCAACTCCGGATTCGGGCCGCCAACCCTCGTGTTCAATTGGATCGACGACCCGATCCGACCCGGCGTGCTCGTCGACGGCGAGGGTCCCACGCAACCGGACCAGCTGGCGATGGACTTCAGGACCGCCGAGGACAACGGCTGGTCCATCGGCGACACCGTCGAGGTCGTGGGCCAGGACACCCAAGCCGAGTTCGAGCTCGTGGGCATCCTCGGCCTGGGTGAGGAAGGCGACCAGTTCTCGGGGGCCAAGCCGCTCTACTTCACCGAAGAGGTCGCGCAGCAGCTGTCAGGTGCGCCGGGACAGTACAGCTACGTGGCTGCGGGTGCCGCCGAAGGCGTCTCACAACAGGAACTCGCCGAGTCGCTGGCCGACGCGGCGCCGGACACGCAGGTGCTGACCGGCGAGGAGTGGACCGAGGAAAACTCCGAACAGGTCGCCCAGTTCGTGGGCATCCTCACCACGGTCGTGTCGGTGTTCGGAGTGATTGCGCTCGTGGTGGCGGCGTTCATCATCTACAACACGTTCTCGATAATCGTGGCCCAGCGCACGCGTGAAACCGCCCTGCTGCGGGCCATCGGGGCGAAGCGTCGGCAGGTGGTCGTCGCCACGCTGGTGGAGGCGGTGATCATCGGCCTGTTTGCGTCAGCGATCGGACTCATCGGTGGCTCACTGCTGGCGACGGCGATCAAGGCGCTGACGGGCACCTTCGTGAGCGTCGAGAGCGGCCTCGCCTTCCCGACAGGGTCGACGCTCGTTCTGGCCTTCGTCGTGGGCATCGGCGTCACATCCGTTTCAGCGGTTATTCCGGCCATCCGCGCGTCACGTATCAGCCCCATGGCAGCGCTCGCCGAGGTCGGCATAGACCGCAGCGGGGTATCCACACCGCGAAAGGTCTGGGGAAGCCTGCTGTTGTTCGGTGGCATCGTGCTGGCGGCCCTCGGCCTGACTGACTCAGTTGACAGCCCGCTCTACCTCGTGGGCGCAGGCCTGCTGTTCATACTCGTGTCGGTGGCCGTGATCCTCGGCCCGCTGCTCGCGCGTCCGGCGAGCATGGCGCTTGCCTGGCCGCTGACCCGCAGCGGCAGCGTGACCGGGCGCCTCGCCGCGGAGAACGCCGCGCGCAACCCGCGGCGCACAGCGGTGACAGCGGCCGCCCTCACCGTCGGCGTGACCCTGGTCGTGGTTATCGCAGTGCTCGCCAACACGGTCAAGGCCAGCGTCACCGAGGAGATCGAGTCAGCTCTCGGCGACGTCGACTTCATCGCGAGCGCAGGCAACTTCTCCAACCTCGGCGTACCTCCCGGGTTGGTCGACGGCGCCAACTCGATCGACGGGGTCGAGGAGACCTCACCGGTCCGGTTCAGCGCCGTGGTCCTGCTCGACGAAGAGGCAAAGCGCAAGGCGGCCGAGGACGCCACGACAACCACAGTGCCCACAGAGGACTCGACTCGGGGCGAGTTCGGGGTCAGCGACGAGGTGCCCGACGGCGAGAGTGTGTTCGCCAACGGATACGAGCCCTCGAACTTCTTCGACCTGATCGACATGGGCGACATCGAGGGTGATCCCACCGCATCACCCGGCTCCGCCCTCGTGGCACGTGCAGAGGTGGCCGAGGAGCGCGGCTGGGAGGTGGGCGACACCATCCCGATGTACTTCGCTTCCACGGGCGTGCAGGACATCACCCTCGTTGCGACCTACAGCGACGGGCTGGGACCCGACGACAACTACTACCTCTCCAACGAGACCATCCAGGCGAATCCGTTGCCCAATCTCGACGTGATCTTCGCGGTCTACGTATCCACCGAAGACGACGACGAAGTACGCGCCACGGTGAAGGCAGACCTCGAGGAGATGGTGGACAGCCGCCCAGACGTGGTGATCCAGGACGTCGAGGAGTTCATCGAGTCGCAGACCGCCCCGATCGACCTGTTCGTCACCGTGCTCTACGGACTGCTGGCGCTGGCCGTGATCATCGCCCTGATCGGGGTCGCCAACACGCTCTCGTTGTCGGTGCTGGAGCGCACCCGCGAGTTCGGCCTGTTGCGCGCCGTCGGCATGTCGAGGCGCCAGCTCGGATGGACCGTCCGCACCGAGGCGGCGATCATCGCCGTGTTCGGAACCTTGCTCGGCATGGTGATCGGAATCCTGTTTGCCGTCGCCCTCGCGTTCGCGATCTCCGCTGACGACCCCGGACTGCTCACCCTCAAGCTGCCGTGGCTGCAACTGGTCGTGATAACGGTCGCGGCCGCACTGCTCGGGGTCCTGTCAGCGATCCTCCCGGCTCGCCGGGCAAGGCGACTCGAGATGCTCGACGCAATCTCCTCCGAATAGTGCCTGGACGCCTCAGGACCGGAGGGCCTGGACAGCCTCGATGGAGTCGGCCTGCTCCGGTGCACTGTCGGCGCGGCATTGGCGCACCCTCGCGAACCGCAGCGCCACGGCACCCGGGTCGCGGGTGGAGCGCTGCACTACATGCCGCGCGATCTCGACGCTGGGAAGGCCAGGGGCGAGCTGCAACTAGTCGGTGATCTGCTGGTTCACCTGCGAGTGGTCCGCTGACGTCGTGGACGGGACCGTGCCGACACCCATCTTCTGACCGGCGGCAGCCGTGGCGCAGTCGCCGCCCTTGTCGCAGATCCACAGCACGTTCTTGAGGCTCGAGTCGTTCTCGTCGTTCTGCGAGTAGCAGTCGTAGCCGTCAGTTCAGTAGTACGACCATTCGTTCGAACCGGTCACCGGGTTGTTCCACGTGTAACCGAACTCGCCGCCACCGTCAGCCTGGTACAGGGCCTCACCGTTGCACGGGTGGATGATCAGCAAGGCCCTCGAGTACATGTTCGCTGTCGTGCCGGCGGCGATCGTGTCAGGCCAGTGCGGAAACACGCCAGTGTCGACGCTGGACACGACTTTGAAGTCGTCCCTGGTGTTGTTGTGAACCGTCAGGTAGCACTTCTCGATCTCGGTGAGGCTGTCGATGAACAAACTCACCGGCGCCAATTCCTCACCCGTCGGCAGCGTTGCGGCGTAGCCGAACCCGCTGAGTCGGTCATGGTCACCCCCGAGGGCCTCGGAGCCGTAGGCGGCCGTGGCAGCACCCGCGTCGTAGCTGGCGGAGGTGAGCTCCACCACCGCAACCTGGTCATTCCCGTCAGCTCCGGGCCACACGACCGCGGCGTTCGGGGCGCCCTTGTCGCTGCGCGTCGCGCCGTTGACCGTCGAGTCGACGTTGCAGCTTCGCACCCGGACTCGACGCGGCGTGTGAAGTTGCAGAGCGGCTACATCATCGAGCACACGTCGAGGATCTGGAAGCGACCCTGCTTGGATCGACCGATCGGCTTCTGACCGGTGATCATCAGCATGGGAAACCCACCCAACTGCGCGTAGGCAGCCGCCGTGACGAGGTTGGTCGCACCCGGTCCCAGCGTCGACATGCACACACCCACCCGTCTGGTGAGCCGTCCGTGCGTGGCAGCCATGAAGCCGGCCGCTTGCTCGTGGCGGGTGAGCACCAACTCGATCGAAGAAGTCCGCATGGCCTCGACGACGTGGATGTTCTCCTCGCCGGGGATGCCGAAGATTCGCTCTACTCCGGCCCGCTCGAGTGACAACACGAGTGCTTCGGCTCCGTTCATCGGCCTGCCCTTCTGCCGGGAACCGGCGGTGCTGACGGCTAAGACAGGCCTACGAGTCGCCTCGGCCGATCCAAACGGTGCACGCGCCAGAGCCGCCCTGTCAGTCGACCGGGGTGATCGCTGCCGGGTCCCAGTAGGCCTTCATGTCGCCGATCAGGCCGTCGTCTCGGAAGGTCATCACGTCGATGATGTCGACTGCCACCTTCATCTCCCCGATCGTGGAAACGGCACGCATCGGGAAGGCCACGAACCTGTCGACTGCGCGAACCGGTCCGGTGAGCTGGAGGTCGAGTGAGTCGGCCAACTGGTGGGTACCGGTGAAGAACGCCCTGATGGAGTCGGTGCCGACGTGGGCCGGCTCGTGGATCGGGTCGGCCACGACGGCGTCGGGCGCGAACAGGGCGACTATCGCCTCCACGTCGCCGGCAGTGTGGGCGGCGGTGTAGGCCTCGACCGCCGCGATCATCTCTTGGGTGGTTGGCACGCCGCCGACCTTACCTGGGGCATGATCTCGACATGGCGTCGCTTCGCACCGAGATCACCGAGATCGTCACGGGTCTCGGCACGCTCGGCGACGACGACCCGCAGGCGGCGCTAGCGGGTGCCAAGGCGCCACCCGAGCTCCGCAACGTCGACGACGGCACCTGGGACCGGCTGCGCGGCGCCTTCGCTGACCGCAACCACGAAGGTGAGTTCCTGGCCGCATTCAACAACGGCCGGGCACTGTTGCGCGCCACCGACGGCCTGCGGGACCGCCATCCGGTGGCGATCGAATGGAAGGGCAGTCACCGCGACCCCGCCGACCACGCAGTGCCCGCTGACCTGCGGATCGACCACGTGTACCTGGTGAGCTGCAAGTACGCATCCAAGGTGCTTCACAACGCGTCTCCCTCGGCCTTGTTCGACCGTTGCCTCACAGGTGCCGCGGGCCAGCGCAGCGGCGACTGGTTCGCCGAGGTCGCACCCGCCGAACACCAGGCGCACTACCAGGCGGTACGCCGGCTGGTTGAGGGCGGAGAGCAGCTCCCCGAGAGGGTCGGCGATCTCGACACGGTGCAGCGCCGACAGCTCGCGCAGGCCCGCGAGGTGACCTCGCCCGACACAGCGATCGCCTACGCCGAACTCGCCGAGGTGGTCTCCAGAGTGTCCGCGCAACGGTGGAACTCCGCACTCGGCACCGACCGCGAGAGGCGTTCCATGCTCTGGAGGCTGCTGCGGCTCTCGGCGACGCCCTACTTCGTGCTCGGCACCGGCCGGGGCGAATCACTGCGGTTGCGCGTGGCGACCCCGTGGGACTGGAACCAGGCGTGGCAGCTCGACGACTTCGAGATCGGCCCGCAGGCGGCCGGACAACCGCAGGTCACCTGGTCGGCTGCCATGTCGGCACGCGACGACTCCGGGCAAGGCGGCAGCGTGGAGGTGGTCGGTCACGTCGAGATCCGGTGGAGCCATGGCCGCCTCGGCGGCTCACCCGAGGCGAAGGTCTACCTGGACACGCCGCACCGCCAGGTGCCGGGATACATACCCCTCGTCTAGCCGGCGGGGCACGGCGCTGGGTCAGACCTGCGCGAGCGCGTCCTCGATCTGGCGCACCGATGCACCACCCGGCCAACGCTCCACTTCCTCACCGTCCACCAACAGGATCATGTACGGCTGCGCGGCAACTGCGTTGTCGACCCACGACTGGCCGGTCGGATCCCATAGCAGCGGGAAGTTGGACACGCCGGTGTCCGACAGGAATCCCTCGGCCTGCTCCAGGTCGTTTCGCGCGCCTATGCCGACCAGCTTGACCCGGTCCGAGTTCGAGGCCATGAACTCGTTGAGCTCAGGGGCCTCGCCACGGCACGTAGGGCAGTACGGAGCCCAGAACCATGCGAGCACCGGCTTGCCGTCGGAGCTGGCAAGCGCCGCGTCGAGCGGCACCGACTCTCCTGTGGCGACGTCGGTCATGACCACTCCCGCATCGGCGGGCACGCCGGAGTCGGCCTCGGCGTCCGGCGTGGCATCGGAGCCGCCGTCGGCGTCGTCGCCCCCACCCGGGGCCACCGCCGGCTCGTCGTCACGCGAGGACTCGACCTGGTCCGAGGCGGTGTCGCCCTCCGAGGTGCAGCCGGCCGCCACGAAAGCCGTGGCGCCGAGCGCCACCAGCAGGACACGAATACGGGTCGGACGCTTTCGGGGCATGGGCCCAAAGTACCCGCGTACTCCCGGACTACTTCAGCAGGGCACCCGCATCGATCGGCATCGTGACTCCTGTGACGTAGCGGGCTTCGTCGGAACACAACCACAGCATCGCGTTGGTGATGTCCTGAGCCTCGATCCAAGGGATGTCCATCGGTTGCTGGGGCCTGAGGAACTCGGCTGCGTCGTCGACACCCGGGTCCTCCAGGTCCATCCGCACCAGCTTGGGGAACACCTCGTTGACGATCATGGGCGTCGCGACCGAGGTGGGATGGATCGAGTTGACCCGGATCTGGTTGGGGGCGAGTTCGAGCGCCAGCGACCGCATCAGTCCCACCACGCCGTGCTTCGCCGCGTTGTACGCAGGGGCGCCGTAGAAGCCCTTCAGCCCGGCGGTCGACGACGTCATCACGACCGCACCGCCCTCGTTCTGCTCGATCATGGTGCGCACCCCTGCCTTGACCGTGTGGAAGACGCCGGTGAGGTTCACGTCGACGGTCTCCCTCCACGAGTCGGGGTCGACGTACTGCACCGGCATCGGCGCGTAGGTGCCGGCGTTGGCGAGGATCACGTCCAAGCGGCCAAAGAGCTCAATGCCCCGCTTGACCGCCTCGCGCAGCGGCCGGTACTCGCGCACGTCGGCCCGCTCGGGATGCATCGCGCCGCCGGCCTCCTCGACCAGGCGTACGGTCTCGGCGAGATCCTCCTCTGTCGCCAGTGGATACGGCGCGTGCTCCAGGTCGGCGCACATGTCGATCCCGATGATGTGGGCTCCCTCACGGGCGAAGCCGACCGCATGGCTGCGCCCCTGACCGCGGGCCGCCCCGGTCACCAGCACCACCTTGCCCTCGTATCGCCTGTTGCGGTCGAACGCATCACCGTCTGTTGCAGACACGCCTCACTCCTTGGTCCCGTCGAGCTGGACACCTGTCCAGTTCGTGTGCGGCGACCCTAGCCCAGGGTCAGTCCCTTGTAACCCTCGGCGAACCCCGCCGCGCGCAGGGGGCCGCAATGGGGAGAGGCAGCGACCCGATCGTCGTCGACCTTCTCCACCTGCAGCCGGCGCACCCGACCCGACGCTACGAGACCGGCGAGCGCGGGAGCCCAGCGATCGTTGCCCTCCGCGGCGGGGAACGTGAGCAACCTGCGACCACCGCGCTCCACGTAGGCACACGCTTCACCGCCCACGATCACCACGTAGGCACCGGCCGACCGCGACGGCTGGCCGGCGCTGCGCGGCCAGGGAATCGCCGCACCGAACGGCTGCGCGGGGTCGGTTGCGGCGAGCACCCACGTGTCGGGCTCGTCGGGGGTGTCGGGCTCCGGTTCCCACGGCAGGCGGGCGGTGTCGGTGTCTGCCGCCTCGAAGCTCCTGTTGCCCTCGGCCCTCAGTCGGTCGACTGCGCCCGGGGACGCGAACTGCGCTGCGCCCAACCCCTCCACGAAGTAGCCGCGGCGCACCTGGCCTCGTTCCTCGAGGACCTTGAGGACCGGATAGACGCCGGCGAAACCACCTTCGATGCCCTCGGCCAGCGCCATCTCCCGCGTCAGCACTCCATAGCGCTCGAGCAGCTGCAGGGCCCGCGCCATGGTCGATTCGGTGGGTGTCGGCGAGCGGGCGAACAGCGGAGCCGTGCTGGACCAGCGGCCGGCGGCACTCGGCGGACCGGTGCGACTAACCGCGCGAAGGTCCGGGCGTCGACGCGACCGCGCACCCGACCCCTTGCGGCGCAAGCCACCGGCCAGTCGCGCACGCAGCGGCGAGAGTGTGTCGTTGGTGACCTCGCCGGACCACACCAGGTCCCACAGCGCTTCGAGCACCGTCTCGTCGTCAGATGGGATGCGTTCGCGGCGCACGGCCTCGACGAGGTCAGCCCAGAACGAAGCGCCCACCTCCGCGAGGTGGGAACGAAGGACCTCGTGGTGGGGGTCGGCCGGCAGGTCACCATCCGGGGCATTGACCAGTGATGCGAACTGGTCACGGAAGCCCAGTCGGATGCGGCCGTCGTTGGCCCCCAACCCACCGGCTCCACACCACACGACCTCACCGGTGGAGCACAACAGGTCGAGATCCGCGGCCCGGTAGTCCGCCACCCGGGTACGCAACACGTCCTCCTCGACGGTCGACGCGACGAGTGACGCCCCCTGCAGGACGCCAACCGCCTCGGCCACGGCGTCGGCCCCGCGATGGGTGCTGCCGACACCCTGCCAACGGGTGACGAAGCGGGCGAGGGTGGCCGCTCCGACGGGCTCCACCTCCTTGCGCAGCGACGCCAGTGAACGCCGGCGTAGCTGGCGCAACACCTCGGCATCGCAGTGCTCGCGCTCCACGCCACCGGGGGTGAACTCACCGGCGACGACCCGGTGGTCGTCCTCGAGCGCAGTGAGAGCACCCTGGACCACCTCGCGTGACACACCGAAGCGGCGGGCCACCGAATCGGTGGTGAACGGGCCATGGGTACGTGCGTGGCGCGCCACCAGCTCGCGCAACGGGTGGTCGACCGACTCGGTGAACGCCGCCGGCAGGCCAATCGGAACAGCCGCGCCCAGGGCGTCACGAAGACGGCCGGCGTCTTCGGCTGCCGCGAACCGTTCCTCACCTGCGACAGCCACGGGCATCGCACGTCGCGAACCGACAAGGTCATCCAACCAGTTCTGGGTGTCAGCAGGGTGAGCACTTCGGGCCCCCAGCTCCACCACCGACATGGGGCCGAGCACCCGGAGCAGGTCGTGCAGCTCATCGGCATCACGCGCTCCACGCCCGTCGACGAGCCGCTGGAGCTCGAGCTCCACCGTGGCGACAACATCGGCGTCCAGCAGGGAACGCAGCTCCTCGGCGCCGAGCAACTCGCGCAACAGGTCGCGGTCCAGCGCCAGGGCCGCCGCACGCCGCTCCGCGAGTGGCGCATCCCCCTCGTACATGTAGACGGCGATCCAGCCGAACAGCAACGAGCGGGCGAACGGCGACGGCGACTGTGTCTCCACCGAGACCACCCTCGTCGCCCGGCTTCGCACGTCGGCCAGCACCGACTTGAGTGCGGCGAGGTCATAGACGTCGCTGCACATCTCGCGGGTGGTCTCGAGCAATACCGGGAAGCTCGGGTACCTGGACGCCACCGACAGCAGGTCGGCGGCCCGCTGGCGCTGCTGCCACAAGGGCGTTCGCTGGTCGGGTCGCCGGCGTGGCAGGAGCAGCGACCGCGCTGCACATTCGCGGAATCGTGCGGCGAACGCGGAGCTGGCCGGCAGAGCCGTGACCACTTCGGACTCGATCTCGTCGGGGTCACCGAAGAGCAGCTCGGTCGGCACCTCATCGGCCGTGTCGGGCAGGCGCACGACGATACCGTCGTCGCTCCAGATCACCTCGACGCCGAGGGTGTCGCCTCCGAAGTGCTCCTCGAGTCGTGCGCGCAGGGCCATCGCCCACGGCGCATGCACCCGCGAGCCGTAGGGCGAGTGGATGCAGAGCCGCCAGTCGCCGATCTCGTCGCGGAACCGCTCCACGAGGAGCGTGCGGTCGTCGGGTACGACGCCGGTGGCCTCGGACTGCTCCTCGAGGTATGCCAGCAGGTTCTGTGCGGCAAGGTCGTCGAGGTCATGGTGCTCGAGCAACTCGGCGAACGCCGAGTCCGGGTCCTTGGAGCGGAGCTCCCGCACGAACGAGCCCATCGCCGCGCCCAGCTCGGCGTCGCGGCCGGGCCCGTCGCCGTGCCAGAACGGCATCTTTCCCGGTCGGCCCGGTGCCGGTGTGACAACGACGCGCTCGAAGGTGATCTCCTGGATCTGCCACGTGGTCGCGCCGAGCAGGAAGGTCTCGCCCACGCGGGACTCGTAGACCATCTCCTCGTCGAGCTCGCCCACCCGCGTGCCGTCGGGAAGGAAGACCCCGAACAGCCCCCGGTCGGGAATCGTGCCGGCGTTGGTGACCGCCAGGCGCTGTGCCGAGGATCTGCCGCGCACGATGCCGTCCACCCGGTTCCATACGATCCGCGGCCGCAACTCGGCGAACTCCTCGGACGGGTACCGCCCGGCGAGCAGGTCGAGCACCGCATCGAACACACCGCGGGTGAGCGTGTTGTAGTTGGCCGCCTGGCGGACCAGGTCGAACAACTCGTCGTCGGGCCACTCATCGAGAGCCACCGTGGCCACGACCTGCTGGGCGAGAACGTCGAGCGGGTTGCGCGGCACCGCGGTACGTTCGATCAGGCCTTCGTGCATCCGTCGGGTCACGACGGCGGCCTCCAGGAGGTCGGCACGATGCTTGGGAAAGATGCGGCCGCGGCTCGGGACGCCCACCTGGTGGCCGGCGCGGCCGATGCGCTGCAGACCGGATGCGACCGAACCCGGCGAGGAAACCTGCACCACCAGGTCCACCGCGCCCATGTCGATACCCAGCTCCAGACTCGAAGTGGCCACCAGCCCGCGCAATGAGCCCGACTTGAGTTCGTCCTCGACCTGCAGGCGCCTCTCTCGCGACAGGGAACCGTGGTGGGCCTTGACGAGCTCCATCGACTCGTCGGCCACCGATGTGCCGGCCGCCTCACCTGCGGTGTGCTCCGGCTCCCCTTCATGCGCGAGTTCGTTGAGTCGGCTCGAGAGGCGCTCGGCCATCCTGCGGGCATTGACGAACACCAGCGTGGAGTTGTGGGCCTCGATCAACTCCAGCAGCCGGGGATGTATCGAAGGCCAGATCGACGGCGTGGAGTCCCCGTCAGTGGAGCCGGTCGCCGGAGCGGTCATGTCGGGCACGGGCACGACGACTTGCAGGTCGAGCTCCTTGCTCACTCCCGCATCAACGACGGTGACCGGGCGGGGCTGCACACCCTCACCGGACACCTCGGCACCGCCTAGGAAGCCCGCAACCACCTCCAGTGGCCGCTGGGTGGCCGACAGCCCCACCCGCTGCACCGCAGCCGCCTCGACAGCCATGCCACGTTCGCGACGCGACGCTGACACCAGCCGCTCGAGTCGTTCGAGGCTCACGGCGATGTGAGCGCCGCGCTTGGTGGGAGCCAATGCGTGGATCTCGTCGATGATCACGGTGCCTACGTCGACGAGCGTTTCGCGGGCCGCCGAGGTGAGCATCAGGAATAGCGACTCCGGCGTGGTGATGAGGATGTCGGGTGGATGGCGAACGAGTGAGCGTCGCTCGCTGGCCGAGGTGTCGCCCGTGCGCACGCCGACGGTGGGCGGAACCCAGGTGGCGCCCGCTCGCTCTGCCGCCAGCTGTATCCCGCGCAGCGGCGAGCGAAGGTTCTTCTCCACGTCCACCGCAAGGGCGCGCAGCGGCGACACGTAGAGCACCTGCGTGCCAGCGGGACCGGCAGCGGCTTCGCCGGCCTGACCGAGGCGGTCGAGTGCCCAGAGGAACGCCGCGAGGGTCTTGCCCGAGCCCGTGGGTGCGCACAGAAGCGTGTGCTCCCCGCGGGCGATCGCGGGCCAGGCTCCGGCCTGCGCGGAGGTCGGCTCCGGAAACGACGATCCGAACCACTCGCGAACCGGCTCGGAGAACCCGTGCATCGCCGCGCCGGATTGTCCACCCGTGTGGGGCTGCTGGTGATCGGGGGGATCGGCCTCAGGTGGCACTGGCCGAGCGTACAGAAGCGCTGCGACAGCCGGGCCTGCGACCAGCTACGGCGCGGAAGACACTGCGTGAAGTGTGCCTTACAATGAGCGTATGGCCCCGCCCGCAGACTCCCCGCCCGCCACCCGTGAGTTCCACCCGGCGTTCGAGGAGTACTGCGAGGCGATCTGGGAACTTCGCGAGGACGACATCAAGGTGATCCAGGCCCGCATCGCCGAGCGGCTCGAAGTCAGCCGACCCGCAGTGTCGGAGATGATCCGCAGGATGGAAAGGGAAGGCCTGATCGACGTCGACGGCTCGATAGTGCTCACCGACAACGGCAGGGCGCTGGCCGAACGAGTCGTGCGACGCCACCGCCTCGCCGAGAGGTTCCTGACCGACATCCTCGAACTGCCCTGGGCCGACGCCCACCTGGAGGCCGGCAAGTGGGAGCACGTGATCTCCGAACCGGTCGAGGCGGCGATGACCCGCGTGCTGGGCGAGCCGACCACCTGCCCGCACGGCAACCCGATTCCGGGAGCGAGCTACGAGCCGCCGGACACGACCCCGCTGTCGGACCTGGCCGTAGGGTCCGGATTCACGATCAACCGGATCCCCGAGGAGCTCGAGTTCACGCCCGGACTGCTCGAGTTCCTGGAGTCCAACGAGTTGGTCCCCGGCAGCACGGGCGTGCTCACCGCCATGTCACCCGACGGCACCGCGACGGTCGAGGTCGAGGGCCGCACCATCGGGATCGGTACGTTCGCCACCGAGCGGATACTCGTCGCAGCCTGAGGGTCCCCGCCGTCAGCGCAGGATCTGCGGCAACTCGCCCGTGTGCAGGATGCTGAGCCGCTTGGTCGACCGGGTCACCGCCACATAGAGCGACTGGGGACCGCGGGCTTCCTCGTGCAGGATGAGCTCCGGCTCCACCACGATCACGGAGTCGAGCTCGAGGCCCTTGACCAGCGACGGCGTGACGATCGTGACCTGCCTGGCAAGGCCCTGACGAGTAGCCCGACCGTGTTCGATCCCGGCTGTGTCCAGCACCTCGTCGATCCGCTCGGCCATGGACAGCGGCACCACGACAGCAACATTGCCGGTCTCGACCGCCTTCAGTTCCGAGCGGACCAGATCGGCCAGCTCGAGGTGGAGATCACCGGCCGGGACTCCCACGATCCGGGGTGGCTCGCCACTGTGGCGGATCGAAGTCGGCGGTTCCAGCTGGGGCGCAGCCACCCGGAGCACCCGCGCGGCCAGGTCCATGATCGGCCCGGGCACTCGGTAGCCGATCGTCAGCTCCTCGAAACGGGGCTCGCGGCGCGACGGCAGGTGGTCGAGCACCGACTCCCAGTCATCGTGCGCCCACGCTCCGGTGGACTGCGCGATGTCGCCCACGATCGTCATCGACCCGTTGAGGGACCGGCGATCGAGCACCCGCAGCTGCATGGGTGAGAGGTCCTGCGCCTCGTCGATCACGATGTGCCCGTAGGTGCGCACGGCATCGGCTTCCTTGTGCCTGGGCCGCGGCCCGAGCTTCTCGAGGGCCTCGTCCAGAAGTGGCACGTCGTGGTGCGTGAACACGACATCGACAGGGTCGCCGAGGCGCTCCCGGGCGAGCAGCGCCGCCTCGTCGTCGTCGAGGAAGCGTCTCGTGGCCGAGCGACGCAGTCCCGGGGAGCCAAAGCAGTCGTTGAGCAACTCGGTGGGCGTCAACAACGGCCACATGCGTTCGAGCGCCGCGCGCACCTCGGGCTCGCGGCGAATCCGGCCACGCACGGTCTCGGCTGGGTCGTCGTTGCGGTGGCTCTCGGCAAGTCGCTCGAAGAACAGCTGCTCGACGAACTTTCGACCAGCGTTGTGGGTGCGGAACCGACGACGGGCCTGGGTGACTATCTCAGCGGAGTCCTCCACCGACAGGGTCAGGTGCTGCACGCCGTAGGGAATCCGCAACGGTTCGGGCAGCGCGCGCTGGCGATCGCGCACGGCGGCGCGCACCACGTCGATCATGCGCAGGTCACCCTTGACCCGTGCGGTCTGCTCGTCGTCGTAGCCGGTGACTCTCACGTGGGGCACCAGGTTGGACAGCTGGGCGATCTCCACGCCCGCCTCGCCGAGCGATGGCAGCACCTGCTCGATGTAGCTGAGGAACACCCGGTTGGGCCCCACCACCAGCACTCCCTGGCCTTCGAGCGGGAAGCGATGGGTGTAGAGCAGGTATGCGGCGCGGTGCAGTGCCACGACAGTCTTGCCGGTGCCCGGTCCGCCCTGCACCACCACAACGCCCGGGAGCTCGGAGCGGATGATGGCGTCCTGCTCGGCCTGGATCGTGCCGACGATGTCGGAGAGCTTCCCCGAGCGTGACTCCTCCAGCGCCGAAATGAGCGCACCGTGACCCTGCACCAGACCCTGATCGAGAGCGTCTGCTGCGGTGCCGAACAGCTCGTCGTCGATCCCGAGCAACGTGCTTCCACGAGTCGAGAAGTGCCGCCGCCGCTTCAGTCCCATCGGGTCCACACCGGTGGCCCGATAGAAGGTCTCCGCCATCGGCGCCCGCCAGTCGACTACCACCGGATCCCGATTGGCGTCGGAAACAGCGGTGCGCCCGATGTAGTAGGTCTCCTCGGGCCGGGCTCCGACACCGTTCTCGTCGCCTTCGAGGGCTTCGCTGTCGAGGCGGCCGAACACCAGCGACATGTCACCGAGGTCGAGCTGGTGCAGCCTGGAGTCCACCCGGTCCCACATGACGTCACGCTCGAAACGGTTCTGGAACGTGCCGCCCTTGCCGCCCTCCACGGAGTTGCGCATCGCCTCGACCTCGGCACGGGTCGCCTCGAGGCACTCGTGCGCGTGCTCTATGTAGGCCTGCTCCGACTCCAGCTCCGGGTGGTTCGCCACACAACCTCCTGTGGGTCCAGGCCGCTGGGGCCGCATGAACCCGAAAATGGGTAGTCGTCCATTGTACTCGCGGTCTGCACGGGGCCAATCCGGGGGTGGTGGGCCTGCGAAGATGCCCGGATGGAGCGAAGCCCCCGAATCGCAGTCGGCCCCGAGGGAGTCCCTGAGTGGATGTCCGATGCGGTGGCGGCCGGTGGCGGCGATGTGGTTCCCCTCGCAGAGGCCGACGCACTGCTGTGGGGGGCACCCAACGACCCCGGCGGGCTGCGACGAGTCCTCGACGACGCCGGCACGCGCCTCGAGTGGGTGCAGCTGCCGTGGGCCGGCATCGAACCGTACGTCTCCGCGTTGGACCTGGATCGGCTGTGGACCTGCGGCAAGGGCGTGTACGCCGAGCCGGTGGCCGAGATGGCACTCACGCTCGGACTCGCCGCGATGAGGGCAGTCGACCGCTACGCCCGTGCGACCACATGGCTTGAGCACGGCCACATGGGCGTCAACCTGCGCCGCGCGAAAGTGACCATCCTCGGCGGCGGCGGCATCACCGAAGCACTGCTGAGGCTCCTGGCGCCGTTCGAGGCCGAGGTGACGGTGGTGCGCAACCGACCGACGGTGATGGAAGGTGCGGATCGGGTGCTGGGCTCCTCAACCACCGAGATCGATGACGCGATCGCCGGCGCCGACATGGTGGTCCTGGCCCTGGCGCTGACTCCCGAAACGACGGGCGTGATCGACGCCCGACGGCTGGCCCTGCTGCACCGCCGCTCGGTGGTGGTCAACGTGGCGCGCGGCGCCCACATCGTCACCGATGACCTCGTGGCGGCATTGCAGCAGGACCGCATCATGGGGGCCGGGTTGGACGTGACCGACCCCGAACCGCTGCCCGACGGCCACCCGCTGTGGGACATGCACAACTGCATCATCACGCCGCACGTGGGCAACACCCCCGAGATGGCGCGGCCGTTGCTGGCCGAGCGCATCACCACCAACGTCGTGCGGTGGATCGCCGGCGAGGAACTGATCGGCCCAGTCGACGCCACCCTCGGCTACTGAGCCGACCCGGCCCGGCGTCTGCGTATTGAGCAAGTGGGGGGTGCCACCTGGGGTCCGGGCATCACTCCGACATCACCTGCGCACGCGGTACGGGTGCACGAAAGAAACGAAGTAAGTCTGTTGAGCCGCGCGTTCGAGCGCCGTTGATGGACTCTGAGGACTCATGGACGCCGGAGAAGCAGTAGCGATGACGGGAGCGGCAGGCGACGCAGTGCGGAACGTGAGCTACCACGCCCGCCTGACTGAAGACCTCAGTCCGCGCCAGCCAGTTCCGCCGGCGGTGAGATCGAGGCCGTGGTGGTGGACGTCAGCGGCGAGGAGTTCGTGAACCACGACTGAGCACCTCAGCGAGTGCGACTACCCAAAGTTCATCGGACTGCCGATCAAGAGCACTATCCCGATCGCCAACATCACCATCGCCGAGACCGTCAGGATTCGCCGCATGCGCAGGTCATCGAACCTGCCCGCAATCCCGGCCGCCGCGAGAACAGCAGCGAACACCACACCCAGTCCGCCGAACCTCGCTGCTCGGGCCGAGGCAGCTCGACTGAGCGCGCGCTGCTCTTGTGACTCCTCATCCAGCTGTTTGGCCTCGTTGCGTTCGACCATCACAACGTAGTTGGGGTCATCGAAATCTGGCGCGACAGGAAGACCCGCTTCGTCCACAGGGGCGTCATCCAGGTAGGCCTGTACGGGGGGCCGGAAGAGCCCGAAGATCACCTCGGCCGTCTCGTCGTCCTGCGCCGCGAGGGCAAGACGCCATTCCAGGTAGAGGATCTCGTCGCGCTCCTGGATCCGGTCGGCTTCGGCTGCCAGTTCGAGCGCCTGCTCACTGAGCGCCGCCGCCTCATCGGAGCGCGAGAATCTCTCCCTGACCCACTGCGCGCTCTGGAAACCGGTCCAAGCGAACGCCAACGTCGCAACGGCGGCCACGACGGCGAGCATCGTGTCGCTACGACGCGTGGCGATCCGATCCGACCGAGACTCGTCATCTGTGGGCACCAGGGTCAACCTAGCTCCGCCCCCGAGCGATTAGATGTCGGAGTCATCTGCTTGGCGCTGCACGACCAGCGCGCCAGCCCGGCTGCGTCAAGCCGTGGTGTTAACTCGCTGATGTCCGAGCGCCAGCAGCATGAGGAGAGGTTCCCTGACAGGTCGGGCGGCACCGGAGTGGTGTGGTTTCGTGGCGACCTCCGGCTGGATGACAACCCCGCCTGACTGAAGACCTCAGTCCGCGCCAGCTCGCAGAGACGCTCAGCAACGTCGCTGTGCTCGTGGACGTGGTGCCGCACTTCGCGGACCGTGCAGTCGACCGTGCGAACGCTATGACCGACAGTGACGGGACCATCCCGCACGCGGCCGCCACTCAGGTCCTCGCAGAGCAGCTGCGGGAACTAGCGAGCGAGCTCGGTCAGCTCCTCCACGAGTGCGCGTTCGAGATCGGCCACATCAAACCTCTCGACTGAGCACCCTCACCCCAAAAAGGTGGGTCGAAAGTTGTGGCGTCTCCTGGACGGTCAGAACTCCACGGGCACGCCGTCGCGGAAGTAGCCGCCGGTGGGAGTGCCCACGGGCAGGGTGGCGCCCCACACAACGCTCATGGCGCCGTCGGACACCGGTCGGGCACCCATGTTCTCGCTGCCGGGTTGGGTGGCGACGAAGCCCGGGCTGATCGCGGTGACGAGGACCGAACTGTCCTCGAGCGCCGACGCAAGCTTGCGGGTGTAGGCATTCTGTGCGGCCTTGGCGACCGCATAGCCCGCAAGGTTGTCCTGCTGGGTCGGCAACCCCATCGGGCCGGCATGCGAGCCGGCTTCAGAGGTGACGTTCACGATGCGGGCGTTCGGCGCAGCGCGGAGAAGGTCGAGCAGTGCATTCACGCAGCGCATGGCCCCGAAACAATTGGCATCCACGATTCCGGCGATCATCTCGACATCACTGCCGAGCACCGCGTGGCCGAAGTCGAAGTTGCCACCCGCGTTGTTGACGAGCACATCGAGGTGGTCGACCTCGGCGGCAATGGCGACTGCAGCGGCATCCACCGATGCCTGGTCCGTCACATCCAGCTGCACGGCACGGACGTCGTGGCCCTCGCGGCGCAGCTCCTCCGCCGCAGCATCACCGTTGGTCGACTCTCGTGAGCCGAGGAACACGGTGGTGCCGAGTGCGCCGAGCTGTCGTGCGATCTCGAGGCCGAGGCCCCGGTTGGCACCGGTCACCAGCGCGGTCGTCGGGATCACGGCATCATCCGCGATCTCCGCGGGCTCGGTCTTCGTTTCCGGTCCACTGTCACTCATGTCGGGTCCCCCGTGTTAAGTGGTCATCGAATCTCTTCGGGCGGCACGTCGCGGGCATAGGCCTCCCACGTGCTGATCGGCCCTCCATCGTCCCAGTCCGTCGGCGGTTGCAGGAACTCGGGATGGTGCTTCTCGGTGTGTGCCAGGACCGGCGCAGGGACGTCCTCGAGTCCACGGACGACCTTGCGCGAGAACATGCGGCCGAACAGCACACCGTCAACGCCGCTGCCACCCATCCGCATCCAGGGCCACCAGGGGCTCAGCCGCGAGAACCCTGCGGTGAAGTGCGCGGAGTCGACGCCGCTGTCCTGCAGTTGGGCGAGCGACGTGACGAAGCAGAAGTGCTCGGAGGGATTGATGAACTCGCCGGTGGACGCCATCGGCCACAGAGCCGGGGTGACCGGGTTGGTGTAGCGGTGCGTGTAGTCCCACTCGAGCAGCACCTGGTCGCCGTAGACCTGCCACGGCAACACGAACGGAACGCCGCCGGATGCACCAGGGGCGACGTCGGCTCGCTCTGCTCCCGCGTGCATGTCGGTGGGCTCATCGCCCGCCTCACCGAACTCGAAGCGCGGCATCTCCAGGCCCAGTTCGCCGCGCACACGATCGTTGAGGAAATCGAACACCTCGACCGTCTCGCCGGTGAACGGATTGTCCCAGCTCGACATCGGCTCGCCGGTGGCAAGGTCGGTGAAGTACCCGGTCTCCTTGCCACGCAGGCGAGCGTGGCCGCTGGAAAGGATCTTCGCCTGCATCACCCCGGTTCCCCCATAGCCGAACAGGGGCATCAGCTTCCGGTCGCCGATCGAGGCGAACATGGTGCCGTGGAAGCAGCCATACGCAGGTTCGTCACCAACCGACGCCCACATCTTGACGAACGCATGGACGTTGTCCGCCGGATCCTCGAAGTCGATCGCCACGGCGGCGATCCTACGTGTGGCTGGGGCGTCTAGGGTCCGGCGGCATGCAACAGGACATGCGCCACGCCCGCGACGAGCTCCTTGGGAACTTCGACCTCAGCGGACGGACGGCCATAGTCACCGGCGGCAGTCGGGGGATCGGGCGGGCCATCGCCGGCGGTTTCGCCTCACTGGGTGCACGGGTGGTGATCGCCAGCCGCAAGGCAGATGCGTGCGATGCGGCCGCCAACGAGATCCGCGACGCCGGGGGTGACTCGCTGCCGGTCGCAACACACATGGGCGACCCGCAAGGGCTTGCCAAGCTGGTTGCCCGTACGGTCGATGAGTTCGGCGGGGTCGACATCGTCGTCAACAACGCGGCCAATGCCCTGGCGCAGCCAATCGGCTCGATCACGCCCGATGCCATGGCCAAGTCCTGGGAGGCCAACTTCCGCGGCCCCGTGCTTCTGGTGCAGGAGGCGCTCCCACAACTGCGTCGATCCGACCACGCCGCGATCGTCAACGTGACCACGGCCGGCGTGTACACGCAGGGCGGGTTCGTGTCGCTCTACGTCGCGGCCAAGTCTGCGATGACTGCCATGACGCGCTCGATGGCATCCGAGCTGGCCGGCGATGGCATCCGGGCCAACGCACTGGCGCCCGGCACGGTGGGCACCGACATGGTGTTCAACACCCCCGAGGAGTTTCAGGCCGCAGCGGTCGACTCGCAGCTGATCAAGCGGCTCGCGGAACCGGCTGAGATGGTTCCAGCGGCCGCGTTTCTGGCGAGCGACGCGTCGAGTTTCATGACTGGCCACACGCTCGTCGTCGACGGCGGAATGACCGTCAACTGAGTCGTACCGGCATCGGTGCGACGTGAGGAGGATTCGATGGGCAACGATGACCTGGTGCTGACAGAGGTGCGCGACGACTCGGTCGGCGTGGTCACCCTCAACCGACCCGACAGGCTCAACGCGCTGTCGATGGACATGACCACGGCCATCACCGAAGCGTTCGGCGAGATGGGTGCCGAGCGCGACGTGTCAGTGGTGGTCCTGCGTGGCAACGGGAAGGGTTTCTGCGCCGGGGCCGATGTGAAGGGCGACGGCAGCCCGCCGCCCGACAGCGAGGGGCGTGGCCAGGTCGGAACCAACTACCGGGCACAGGAGCACCTGGCCCGGATGATCCAGGTCGTGCACGAGTGCCCGAAGCCGGTGATCACAGCTGCGCACGGAGCGTCGGTTGGCGGCGGGCTGGCTCTGGCCCTCGCCGCCGACATGCGCGTCGCCACACCCGAGACCCGTTTCGGCGCAGTGTTCCACAACCTCGGGCTGTCGGCAGCAGACGTGGGCGTGAGCTGGTTCCTGCCACGGGTCGTGGGACCCACCCGTGCGGCTGAGCTGATGATGTCGGGTCGGATCTTCACCGGCGAAGAGGCCGACGGTTTCGGGATGCTCAACCGACTCGTGCCCGCTGATGAACTGCTCGATGCGGCGCTGGAGCTGGCCGCACTGGTCACCCGCAACAGTGAGTACGGGATCTGGATGTCGAAGAAGGGCATGTGGCTGGCGATGGACGCACCCTCGCTGCGTCACGCCATGGAGATGGAGAACCGCACACAGGTACTGGGCCTGTTCACCGGCAACCTCGGCGCCGGGGTGGAAGCCGCCATGACGAAGACGGACCCCGACTGGAAACCGATGTAGCTGCCGCTCGGCTGGGCGGATCGGCCGGTGCGCGGTGGGGGGATCAGCGGCCGGGTTCCTCGCCGAGTTCACCGAGTGCGTTGGCGAGGGCGAGGCGGAGGCGCCGGGCACGATCGGCATCCAGGTGGACCGACAGACCGGTGCCGGCTGCGCCGACCTCTTCGACCACGAGAGCCACCCGCGGCGTGGCGTCTTCGTAGTCGTCCACGATCGTGACCGCCCAATTGGCTGGTACCTCGTCCTCCTCCGGGCCCGGGGGCACAGGTACCTGGTCGTCATCGATCATCCGTCGCATGTGTGGACGCTACCGCTGCCGTCATCGAGCAGCGGTGGACGACCGGGGTCGGGGCCTCGCGCGCCGCACCCGAGTACCGCCTCGATCATGTGCGGCGCGAGACTTGTGGCAATGGCGAACCTCCCCTCCCACGAGGACTCCAACTTCATCCGCGCTGCGCGGAGCCAGCCCGTGGAGCACACACCGGTGTGGTTCATGCGCCAGGCGGGTAGGTCACTCCCGGAGTACCGCGAAGTCCGCGGGGAGGGCACGATCATCAACGCGATCGCTGACGTGGACCGCGCCACGGAGATCACCTTGCAGCCGGTGCGCCGCTACGGAGTCGACGCAGCGATCCTCTACTCCGACATCATGACCCCCGTTCATGCCATCGGTTTCGGCGTCGACATCGAGCCCGGCGTCGGGCCCGTGGTGGAACAGCCATTCCGCTCGGCGGCCGACCTCGAGCGACTACGGCCACTGGATGCCGGCGCCGACACTCCCTACGTGCTCGAAACCGTGCGCAATCTCGTGGCGGAACTGCCGGTGCCGCTCATTGCGTTCGCCGGCGCCCCGTTCACGGTTGCCAGCTACCTGCTCGAAGGCCGACCCACCCGCACCTGGACCGTCACCAAGACGCTCATGCATACCGACGAGGCGCTCTGGAACCAGCTGATGGACCGCCTCGCCGACCTTGCGATCGCGTCGCTGCGCTCACAGGTGGCCGAGGGCGCATCGGCACTCCAGCTGTTCGACTCGTGGGCCGGGGCGCTCAACCCCTCCGACTACGAGCGCTTCGTTCTGCCACACAGCACAAGAGTGCTCTCAGCAGTGGCCGACCTGGGCGTCCCCCGGATCCACTTCGGGGTGAACACAGCAGAGCTGCTCGGCCTGATGGCGTCGGCCGGCGCAGAGATGGTGGGTGTCGACTGGCGCACACCCCTCGACGCGGCCCGCGACCGTGTGCCGGAAGGAACCGCGCTGCAAGGCAACCTGGATCCGGCGCTGGTGGTCGCAGGCTGGGAGGCGGTCCGTCCGGCTGCAGACGATGTGATGCGGCTCGGAGCCGACCGGCGCGGTGGTCACGTCTTCAACCTCGGCCATGGCGTGCTGCCCGAGACCGACCCAACGGTGCTGGAGGCTCTCGTGGAGCACATCCACACGAGCTCTGGGAGCGACAGGTGACCCACGGGCTCGTCGTGATGGCCTACGGCACGCCGTCGGGCCCGGAACAGGTCGAGGAGTACTACACCCACATCCGTCGGGGTAAGCCTCCCGAACCCCGACAGCTGGCCGAGCTGACCGCCCGCTACGAGGCAATCGGAGGGATCTCTCCGATGGCGCAGCGCACCCGGGCACAGCTCGACGCCATCGAGTCGGAGCTCTCGGCCGCCGACCCGGGCAACTGGCTGGTCCGGCTCGGACAGAAGCATGCGTACCCGTTCATCGAGGACGCCGTCGCCGAGCTCAGGGCATCCGCAGTGGACCGCATCGTCGGACTCGTCCTGGCCCCCCACTACTCGGCGTTCAGCGTGGGCCAGTACAACGCCCGCGCCGAAGCCGCCGCGCACACCACACCCTTTCGCGGAATCCAGTCGTGGCATGACCTGCCCGAGTTCGTGAGCTTCCAGGCCCGTGCATTGCGCGAGTCGCTGGCCGCAATGCCGGGCAGCACGCACGTGGTGTTCACCGCCCATTCGCTTCCCGAGAGGGTGCTGGTCGATGACCCGTACCCTGACCAGCTGCACGAGTCGGCCCAGGCGATCGCAGCCGCGGCCGGCGTCTCGCGATGGGCAGGCTGGGGGCTCGGGTGGCAGTCGGCGGGCCGAACGCCCGAGCCGTGGCGGGGCCCCGACATCCTCGGGATCATCGACGACCTCGCACAGACGGGCCGCAGCGACGGGCTCGTGGTGGTGCCCCAGGGGTTCACCTCCGATCATCTCGAAGTGCTCTACGACCTCGACATCGAAGCGGCCCGAGCCGCCGAGCGGGCCGGCCTCCCGTTCGGCCGCACCGCGGTACCCAACGACGACCCCGCTGTGATGGGCGCATTGGCGCGCCTCGTGCTGGCAACTGGAGAGCAGCCATGAGTCGAACGGTCACGATCGTGGGTGGTGGGATCACCGGCCTGGCCGCGGCATGGGAGGCACTCAACCGCGGCGACTCCGTACGCGTACTCGAGGCGTCCGACCATTTCGGCGGTCTGATCCGTACCTCACCGGTGGAGCTGCCCGGAGGCGACGCGCTCGTGATCGACGAGGCCGCCGACGCGTTCCTCGCCCGCGTGCCCGAAGCGGTCGACCTCTGCCGCGAGCTCGGTCTGGAGGACCAGTTCACGCAACCGGCCGCGGGACGGGCCATGGTCCACACGCCCGGCGGGCTGAAGTGGTTCCCTGCCGGGTCCGTCCTCGGGGTACCACTCGACCTGGACGACCTCCAGGAGTCAGGCCTGCTCAGCGACGCTGGCATGGCGGCTGTTCGCGCCGAGTCGGGTCGCGAGGATTCTGCGCTCACCGAGGACGCCTCGGTGGGTGGCTTCCTGCGGGCCCGATTCGGCAACGAGCTCGTGGACCGGGTGGTCGGGCCGCTGGTCGGAGGCATCAGCGCGGGCGACGTGGACCGCATGTCGCTTCGGGCCACCACCCCCCAGATCGCGGATGCCGCAGCGGTCGGCGGCTGCCTCACCGACGAGCTCCGCCGGCGTGCATCGTCGGCGCCGGCGGGCCCGGTGTTCCATGGCCTGCGCGGTGGCACCGGCACCCTCATCGACGCGCTGGTGGAACAGCTCGGCGATCGCGGCGCCGTGCTCGAAACGAACACCTCTGTGGAGTCCCTGGAGGCGCTCGACGCCGACCGCCTGGTGCTGACCACACCCGCTGCCACGTCGGCACGGATGCTTGCCGGCACCTCGGCCACGTCGGTGGAGCTCCTGGGTTCGATCGAGACGGTCTCGGTCGTGCTCGTAACGCTCGTCTACGACCGCCTGGACCTGCCCGACGGGGCGAGCGGTTACCTGGTTCCCCGCGACTCCGGGCAGTTCCTGGCGGCGGTGTCGTGGGGGTCGACCAAGTGGGCTCACTGGGACGACGGTCGCCACAGCGTCTTGCGCGCCTCGGCCGGGCACCGCGACGACCAGCGCGTGTGCGAGATGACCGACGAGGAGATCGTGGCCGGGATGCTCGCCGACATCGCCACGACGTCGGGCCTCGACACAGCGCCGGTAGCCACCCGGGTGTCGCGCTGGAACGATGGCTTCCACCAATACGACGTGGGCCATCTCGACCTGGTGGACCGGATCGATGAGGCACTTGGCCACGACACGGACGGACGGATCAGGGTGGCCGGCTCGGCCTATCGCGGAGTGGGCATCCCGGCCTGCATCCGCCAGGGGCGCGCAGCCGTCGTCGACTGAGCGGGCTCAGCCGGTGGCCCCGCAAAGCAACTCGGGCAGCACCCCCGGGCAGCGTGCAAGACGATCCGACGGGCGCAACCACTACTGCGCAGGCGCCCAGGATCTTGCGCATCGTTGCCGCCATGGGGCGGGCCCCAGCGGGTCAGGCTCCGGTGACGTTGATGGTGAAGACGCCGCTCGGATGCACGTCGCACTCTCCGGTGAGCGTGCCAGGGGTGGTGAACTCCATCGCCACGGTCCGCTCGGCCGGTACCCAGAAGATGCCGACCGCGGCGCCGCGTACGTCTTCGTTGACGATGCGGATCCGCTCGCCGACCTTCACGTCGAGCTCTCCGGGGACGATCTCTATCTCCTCGCCGCCGTCGAGTCGACGGCCGGTGCCGAAGGGGATCACGTAGTCGTAATCGTAGTCGTCGGCATCGGAGTCAACGACCTGGAGCTCGGGTACGGCCCCCGATGACGTCGACGTACCCTCGGCCGACTCCGCCGAGCACGCGCCCAGTACGAGCGCAGCCAGAACCAGCAGCGTGAGCCGGCGGAGTCGGCGGGGCATCAGGAGTCCCTCACCTCTGCGTCGATCGTCTCCTCGGCACCGCTGCTGAAGAGCAGGGTCACCTCGACCGTGTCACCGGCGGTGAGGTCAGCGGCGAGGTCGAGCAACATGATGTGGTAGCCACCGGGCTCGAGGGCAACCGAGCCATCGGCCGGTACGGGGACCTCCTCGACCTCCTGCATGGTCATCATCCCGGAGCCGCCACCCATGTCGTCCTCGGACATGCCCTCGTCGGTCATGCTGTCGTCGGTCATGCTGTCGTCAGACATGCCCTCGTCAGCGCTCATGTCGCCTTCGTCGCCGGCCATGCTGTCGTCGGTCATGCCGTCGTCGGCGGTGGTCTCGTGGACCTGCGCCTCGGCTGCCACGTCACTGGACACGGACGCACCGACGAGGTCGTCAGCCTGGCTGCCGCCCTGGAGCACCATGTACACCGCGGTGTTGCCTCCGGCCGCGCCCGACCGGGCCCAAGCGTCGCTGATGGCCACTTCGGCGCCGGCAGCTGCCTCGGTATCCGATGAGGATTCGTCGTCGCTGCTGCATGCGGCGGCGGGGGCTGCCACGAGCAGGGTCAGCGCTGCGGCGGTTGCGAATCGACGTGTCTTGCGGCGGTTGTTCATCACAGTTCCATTCTCTCAGTTGTTCAGCCTTGTGGTTGCTCGGCCAGCAGTGACCGCACATCTCGTTCGAGGGACTCCCATGTGGTGCCGAACGGCCATGCCATGACCACCTGGCCCTGGTCGTCGACGGCATAGAGCTCCCCGGTGTGGGAAACCTCGATGTCGCCCGCCTCGTTGGTCGTCACCTCGTAGTTGGCACCGAAGGAGTCGGCTGCGGAGCGCAGGGCTGCGTCGTCATCCGTGCGCAGCGAGAGGCCGTCGGGCACGAAGTTGGTGACATAGGAATCGAGCACATCGGCTGTGTCTCGAGCGGGGTCGACCGTCACCACGGACACATCGATCAGCTCGGCTTCGTCCTCCGGAAGTCCGCCAAGCACCCGCCTCACGTCCGACATCGTTGTCGGGCACACGTCGGGGCAGAAGGTGTAGCCGAAGTACACGAGCTCGAGACCACCTGCCACAGCAGACATCGTGTGCTGGCCACTGCCGTCCGCAAGCGGCAGGCTGACATCACCGACGAACGGAGGTGGATCGACCACGTAGCCCGAGTACGTGTCGACCCCGTCGGTGGAAGAGGAGGTCGACGCAGCCGAGTCCGACCCTCCGCAGGCAGCGAACAACAGGCCGGCTGAGGCGAACAGGGCCGTGGCGAACCCGTAGGTGCGCGACCGGGGGTGAGTGGTGGACCGTCGCATCTGCAACAACGCTGCTGCACCCGGACCAGCAAGGTCAAAAGACCCACAGACGCCACTCAGGTCCGGGCCCCGCGTTTAGGTCCACGGTGTGACGGATGCGACAATCCGGGCCATGTCCGACCGGATCCGCACAGGCGTAATCGCGCTCGCGGCCGGCCTGTTGGTCTGCTTCTCGATGCCTCCCTGGGGAATCTGGCCGCTGGCGCCCGCCGGGATCGCCCTGTGGTTGCACCTGCTCGATGGTGCGCCGCTCGGACGCCGGGTCGGTATCGGCTGGATCGTTGGCATCGGCTGGTTCGGGCCGTCGACGTTGTGGATGTACGGCCTCACGGCTGCCGGCTACCCGTTCGGGGTCGTGTTCGGCTGGGGTCCGATGGTGGCCTTCACCTCGGCCGTGGTCCCCCCGGACCGACGCCGCTTCCTGGTGTTGCCCGCGGCGATCGTGGGCTACGAGTGGTTCCACTCCCACGCACCCTTTGGTGGGGCGCCGCTGTCGATGCTCGGCATGTCCCAGGTCGGCACCCCGCTGCTCGGCATCGCCCGCCTCGGCGGGGTGCTGCTGGTCGGGGCCGCCGTGTCGGCACTGGGAGTAGCCCTGTATCTGGCGGCCAAGGGCCGCTGGCGGGCACCCGTCGCTGCGGTGTGCGCCGTGATCGCCTTGGCGATCGTGGGCTCGCTCTGGCCGCTCGGCGACCCGGTCGGCACCGTGACGATTGCTGCGGTGCAGGGCGGCGGGCCCCAGGGAACCCGCTTCGCCTCGGGCCAGGAGCCGCAGGTGTTCAACCGCCACGTCGAGGCGACGCGCACAATCTCCGATGACGCACCGGTGGACCTCGTGGTGTGGCCGGAGAACGCGATCAACGTCGACGGCAACTTCGCGGACCATCCCTGGCGTGAGGTGATCGCAGCCGAAGCTGCCCGCATAGGTGTCCCGATCGTGGTCGGAGTGGTGGACGATGGTCCGACCGACGACAGCTTCCACAACTACTTGCTCGTGGTCGAGCCCGATGGCGAGTTGAGCGACCGATTCGACAAGGAACGTCGGGTGCCCTTCGGCGAGTACACCCCTGTTCGGTGGCTGTTCGAGCCCGTGGCAGCGGGCGCGTTGCCACCGCGCGACCAGATCCCGGGCGAAGGCGTGGCTGTGATCGACACACCGGGTGGCCCGATGGCGGTGGTGGTGAGCTGGGAGGTGTTCTTCTCCCGTCGGGTCCGTGAGGGCGTGCGTGCCGGTGGCGAGGTGGTGCTCAACCCGACCAACGGCTCGAGCTACACACTCACCCAGGTGCAGACCCAGCAGGTCGCGGCATCGCAACTGCGCGCCGTCGAGAGCGGCCGCTGGGTCGTGCAGACGTCACCCACCGGCTTCTCGGCGTTCATCGATCCCGACGGGCGCGTGTACCAGCGCACTGGTGTGTCTGAACAGGCCGTCCTCGAGCGCACCATCGACCGCTACGACTCCACCATGCCGGCCCAGGCGCTCGGTGCGATGCCGGCGTTGCTGCTCGCCGCTGCCGCCGTCGCCGTGGCGCAGCTACGGCTGCGGGACTCAGAGCTCGACGAGGAGCGTGACCGGGCCGTCGTTGACGACTGAGACCTCCATGTCGGTGCGGAATCTTCCGGTCTGGGGGTCCGCTCCGAGGTGCGCCAGTTCTGCAACGAGCAGGTCGATGAGTGGCTCGGCGTGTTCGGGGCGCGCGGCCGCCACGAACGACGGCCGACGGCCCTTTCGCACGTCGCCGTAGAGCGTGAACTGGCTAACGACCAGGATTCCCCCCTCCTCGCCCGCCGCCTCCCGGTCCGCCAGCGACCGGTTCATCGCCCCGTCGTCATCGGAGAACACCCGCAGGTTCCAGAGCTTGTCGGCCATCTTCTTCGCCGTGGCCTCGTCGTCGTCGTGGGTCACGCCCACGAGCACCGCCAGCCCTTGACCGATTGCCCCGACCTGCTGCTCGGCTTCGCGATCGACCACGGCGGCCGAAGTAACTCGCTGCACGAGGGCCCTCATGGACACAGTCTGACCGGCTGGCAGCTTCATCACCCAACGTGGTGGCGCGTTTGACCTACACCACGTACCGCGGCGACCCTTGTTGGTCATGCCCGGCCCCGACGACCCGCTGCGTATTGCATACCTCACCTACCGCGGGAAGCCCCACGTGGGTGGCCAGGGGGTCTACACCCGGCATCTGACCAAGGCGTTGGCTGATCTCGGCCACCACGTCGAGGTGCTTTCCGGCCAGCCGTACCCGGTGCTCGACCCACGCGTGCCGCTGGTGGAACTGCCGAGCCTCGACATCTACAACGACCACTTCCCGATGCGCATGCCCGGCATCTGGGAGCTCAAGGACCGCTGGGACTGGCTCGAGGTGACCTCCTTCTCCACGGGCACCTTCCCAGAGCCGCTCGCCTTCTCGATGCGTGCATGGGACCACCTTCGCAAGCGGGTCAACGAGTTCGACCTCGTGCAGGACAACCAGTGCCTCGGCTACGGCCTCCTCGCCATGGAGCGATCGGGACTGCCGGTGCTCGGCACCATCCACCATCCGATCACCGTCGACCGCCGCCTCGAGATGGAGCACGCCGAAACGCCGTGGAAGCGCATGGGAAAGGCGCGTTGGTACGCCTTCACCAAGATGCAGACCCGGGTTGCGACCCGTCTGCGTCGCGTAATCACCGTGTCGAAGAACAGCTACGAGGACATCGTGCGCGACCACCTCGTGTCGCCCGAACGCCTGCACGTGGTACCGGTGGGCGTCGACCCCGACCTGTTCACGCCGATGCCCGACGTGGAGCGCCGCCCCAACCAGATCATCTCGACCGCCTCGTCTGATGTGGCGATGAAGGGCCAGCGTTACCTGCTTGAGGCTCTCGCCCAGATCCGCGCCGACCGGCCCGAGGCCGACCTCCGCCTGGTGATGGTCGGCAAGCTCAAGGAGGACTCGGCAGCCAAACGCACCATCGACGAACTCGGACTCAACGACGTCGTGGAGTTCGTTTCCGGGGTGAGCGACGAGCGCATCGTGGAGCTCTACAACGAGTCGGCGTGCGCCGTGGTGCCTTCTCTCTACGAGGGCTTCTCACTCCCGGCCATCGAAGCGATGAGCACCGGGTGTCCGCTCGTGGCCACGACCGGGGGCGCCCTGCCCGAGGTGGCCGGTGCTGACGGCGAGACCTGTTACGCCGTGAAGCCCGGTGACGGCGCCGACCTCGCCCGGGGGATCATGGCTGTGCTGGATGACCCCCACGCAGCCGAGATCATCGGCAAGGCCGGCCGCGAGCGTGTGATCCACCGCTGGAGCTGGCGCCACACCGCAGAACAGACCGTCGACCACTACCGCGCCACGCTCGAGGCCACCCCGCCTCAGGCCCGGCGCTGACGGGCCGGGAGAACCGAATGCTGACTGTCGACTACGACCGACTTGGATTGGCTGAAGGCGACCTGGTGCTCGACATGGGCGCCGGCGCCGGTCGCCACTCCTTTGAGTGCTTCCGCCGTGGGGCCCGGGTGGTGGCACTCGACTACGGCTTCGACGAGCTGCCACCGGTGCGCGACCTCATGTGGGCCATGAAGGAAGCCGGCGAGGCGCCCCGCGAGGGGCTCGCCGCATGCATCAACGGCGACGCGCTGCGCCTGCCGTTCGCCGATGACACGTTTGACCACGTGATCTGCTCCGAGGTGTTCGAGCACATCCCGTCCGACACCGACGCGATGTCCGAGCTGCAGCGAGTCCTCAAGCCCGGAGGCACACTCGCCGCCACGGTGCCGGCCTGGCTGCCCGAGAAGATCTGCTGGGCGCTGTCAGCGGAGTACCACGCACCGCTGTCACCCGGTGGGCACGTGCGCATCTACACCGAGGAGCACCTGAAGGCACGCCTCGAGGAGGCCGGGCTGGAGCCCACCGAGTCGCACCGGGTACACGCACTGCACTCGCCCTACTGGTGGCTTCGCTGCCTGGTGGGTCCCACCAACGACGACCACCCGTTGGTCAAGGCGTACCACGAGCTGCTGGTCTGGGACATGGTGGACCAGCCGGCTGTTACCCAGGCTGCCGAGAAGCTGTTGAGTCCGGTGATCGGCAAGAGTGTGGTCGTCTACGCCACCGCTTCAGGCTCGGCCGCCCGTAGCGAAGCAGCTGAGGACAAGGCGGATGTGCATGCCTGAGAGCCCCAACTTCCTGGCGGACGTGGACGACTTCGTGTCCGCACCACAACTCCAGGCGACTGTCGATGCGATCGCCGAGTGGCAGCTCGAGTCGGGCATGGTGCCCTGGTTCCCCGGCGGCCACGCTGACCCGTGGAACCACACCGAAGCGCTCATGGCGCTGATGCTGGGTGGGCGTCGCGGCGAGGCCGAGGCCGGCTTCGAGTGGCTCCAGAAGTCCCAGCGGGACGACGGTTCGTGGCACCAGTACTACCTGGCGGACCGCGTGGAGCAGGACAAGCTCGATGCCAACTGCGTGGCCTACGTGGCCGGCGGTGTCTGGTTCCACTGGCTGCTCTACCGCGACCGGGGTGCGCTCGAGTCGATGTGGCCGATGGTCGAAGCGGCAGTCGAGTTCGTGCGAGGACTGCAGACCCACCGCGGAGAGGTGATCTGGGCTCGCCATGCAGACGGCACGCCGTGGACCTTCGCACTGCTTACAGGCTCTTCGTCGATCGGCCACAGCCTCCGCTGCGCGATCGCGATCGCGGAGGAGCTCGGCCACGAGCGCCCCACCTGGCGGCGCTCGGCCGCGCGGCTGGTGCGCACGGTTCGCGACGAGCCCGACGCCTTCGCACCCAAACACCGCTGGGCGATGGACTGGTACTACCCGGTGCTCACCGGTGCCGTGCTGGGCGAAGCGGGCCGTGAGCGGCTAGCGCACCGCCGCGAGGCGTTCGTGATCGATGGATGGGGAATCCGCTGCGTCTCGGACCGGCCGTGGATCACCGCCGCCGAGACGTGCGAGTGTGCGATGGCGCACCTGGCCGTTGGCGAGGACGAGTGGGCCCGGCGACTGTTCGGATGGTCTCAGCAGCTTCGGTCCGAGGAGGACCGCTACTGGACCGGCATCGTGGTGCCCGAGGAAGTGCACTTCCCCGGAGGCGAGCAGTCCACGTACACATCGTCGGCCATCGTGATGGCAGCCGATGCGCTCAACGGCTCGTCGCCTGCGTCAGGACTGTTCACCCGCCACGAGGAGCTTCCTGCCGTGGTGGACGCCGACGCGCTGGAAGGCTGAGCCGTGCTGCGCAGTGCGGCTGCGATTCTCGCTGTCGGCTTCGTGCTGGTCACGTTCGGGTCGACTGCTTCGGCGCACGGGAACCAGTCCGACGATGCCCCGGTCACGACCTCCACGCTGCCCGAGTCGAATGCTGACATCGGCCGGATCATTCCGTTGCCCAATTCGGGCCAGGAGCCACAGGATCCCGGCGACCCGGGCGGGTGGCAGCAAGTGGCGCTGTTCTTCCTGGTGTGTGCGGTGATCCTCGCGATGGCGGGTTGGGTGATCTGGCGTGGTCGGGTCAACCGGGCCAGGCGCCGCGAGGCCGGGTTGGACCGGGTGGAGGTGGCCCGCCGTGCCGGTGGTGACGTACGCAAGCCCCGACCCCCGGGCATTGTCGACTGAAACTGTCGACTGAAGCTGTCGACTGAAGCTGTCGGCCGTCGAACCGACATTGCACCGTGTTAAGCGTGCTTAATAGCATGGGGGCATGTGCCCCACCCCGGCTGCGTCCCTCGCGGCTCCCCACGGTGCCATCACGCCGCTCGGGGACCCGTCGTCACCGGCGCTGATCGACGCGTCGGGCACGCTCTCGCACGGGGAGCTGGCGGACGCCGTCGCGGAGACGGCCGAAGCCCTCGCAGCACCCCGCACCCTCGCGGTGGTGAAGGCGGCTCGCGACCGTGCCTCGGTGACGGCTTACCTGGGGGCGATGGCCGCCGGCCATGTCGTGCTGCTGACCGACCCCGACGGACCTTCCGACGAGGTCACGGATCGATTCGTACCCGGGCTCAGCTTCGACGGCGCCACCTGGGAACACCGCGATCTCGCGGCGCCTGACCTGCACCCGGACCTGGCACTGTTGCTGAGCACCTCTGGGACCACGGGATCGCCGAAGCTGGTCCGCCTCTCGCACGACAACCTGCGCAGCAACGCCGAGGCCATCGCGCAGTACCTCGGGATCACTGCTGCGGACCGAGCGCTCGCCACGTTGCCGCTGCACTACTGCTACGGCCTGTCGGTGCTCAATTCGCACCTCGTGGCCGGTGCTGCGGTCGTGCTGACCGACAACAGTGTGGTGGACCCGTGCACATGGAAGCTGGCCGGGCGTGCAGGCGTAACGAGCTTCGCCGGCGTTCCCCACACGTTCAGCCTGCTGGAGCGTGGCTCGCTCGACCGATTGCCTCACACGCTGCGCCTCGTGACCCAGGCCGGTGGACGCTTGCCTGCTCCCGACGTGAGGCGTTGGGCCGCCATGGGTGAGGAGCGCGGCTTCGACTTCATCGTCATGTACGGCCAGACAGAGGCCACTGCCCGAATGGCGTGGCTCCGCCCCGAACTCGCGTCGAGCAGGCCCGATGCCATCGGCGAGCCGATCCCGGGTGGTTCGTTCCGCCTCGATGGCGACGAGCTCGTCTACAGCGGCCCCAACGTGATGCTCGGCTATGCAGCCAGCCGCCACGACCTGTCGCTCGGGCGAACCATCGACGAACTGCACACCGGTGACCTGGCGCGCCGGGCCCCCGACGGCCTCTGGGAGATCACCGGCCGACGGAGTCGGTTCGCGAAGCCGTTCGGGCTGCGCGTGGACCTGGAGCGACTCGAACAGACGCTGACCGATGACGGGATCACGGCCTGCTGCATGGCCCTCGAGCGCGACGGAGCGGAACTACTGGGCTGCCTCGTTCAGGGCGATCACCCCGAACACGCGACCACCCTGCTCGCCGCCCACACCGGCCTGCCTCCCGGGGCGATCCGCAGTGTGGGCACCGACGCGATCCCTCGTACGTCCTCGGGCAAGGTCGACAGCGTCAGGGTCGAGGAGCTGCTCGATGATGCGGGCGGGCCGGCTGGCGAGGACTCGCGCCGCGACTCGGTGAGCGAGATCTTCGAGGTCGCATTCCCCGGCGCCGCCGTGGGGGCCGGTGACACGTTCGTGGACCTCGGCGGCGACTCGCTCTCGTACGTAGAGGTGTCGATGGAGCTCGAGACGGCGCTCGGCCGGCTGCCCGCCGACTGGCACCTTCTCACCGTCGAGGAACTGGAGGCCGCTGCGGGCCCTCCCCGCCGTCTCGCGCGGGTCGAGATCGGCGGGGTGCTGCGGACCCTCGGAATCCTGATGGTGGTCGGCCGGCATGTGGAGCTGACTGTGCTCGGGGGCGGAGCGCACGTCCTCATGGCCCTGAGCGGCCACAACTTCAGCCGCTTCCCGCTCACCGCGTCGCTGCGCGACGGGAGGTTCGGGCGGATCTTCTCCGCAATGCTGCGCGTGGCGGTACCAACCGCGCTGTGGCTCGCAGCCGTGGTCATCGTCACCGGTGGCTACAGCTGGGCCAACGTCGGCTTCCTCAACGCAGTCTTCGGGCCGGACTCGTGGGGCGACACCTGGCGCTACTGGTACCTCGAAGCGCTGGTGCAGATCCTGGCGGTGATGGCCCTGGTCTTCTGCATCCCTGCGATGCGCCGGGCGGCTTCCCGCTTCCCGTTCGCCCTGCCGCTCGGGTTGTCAATCGCGGCGCTGACCGTGCGGTTCGGCATCATCGAGTACGGCCACGAGTACCGCCAGGTCAACCTCGCCACCGGCGTTGCCTGGCTGTTCCTGCTCGGCTGGGCGGCGCACCGTGCCGGGACCGTCCCCCGCCGCCTGCTGGTGACCGCGATCGTGGCGGTTGCACTGCCGGGATGGTTCGGCGAACCGATGCGCGAGGTGACAGTGGCTGTTGCGATGCTGGCGATCATCTGGCTGCGCGAGGTACCCGTCCCGCGACAACTGGCGCCCACCATCGGCACCATCGGTGGCGCTTCAATGTGGATCTACCTGACCCACTGGCAGGTGTACCCGCCGCTCGAGGGCAGTGTCGCCCCCCTGGGCCTGCTGCTCCTCTCGATCCTCACTGGCGTGCTCGCGCAGAAGGTGTGGGACCGGTTGGTGGCCTACTCGGCGCGTCTTGCCCGCAGGATCCGCAGGGATCCGACGGCTGACACTTCCTCGAAGCGACCCGACTCGATCGCCGGAAGGTAGATCTCCTCATAGGGAGGCCGTCCACCGTCGGCCGGGTCCGGGAACACGTCGTGGATCGCCAGCAACCCGCCCTCGGCAACCATCGGGTTCCAGCACCTGTAGTCGGCGCGGGCCGGCTCCACACCATGGCCCCCGTCGATGAAGACCATCGCGGCGGGTGTCGACCACCATCGCGAGACCGTGGGCGAGTCACCGACGATGGCCACGACCACGTCCTCGACCCCGGCCGTGAACATGTTGCGCCGGAATGTGGGCAGCGTGTCCATCACCCCGAGCTCGGGGTCCACGAGGTCGGGCTCGTGCCACTCCCAGCCGGGCTGGTTCTCCTCTGAGCCGCGGTGGTGGTCGACGGTAACGACCACATTGCCTGCCTCCCGGGCGGCCGCGGCCAGAAAGAGGGTCGAGCGACCGCAGTAGGTGCCCACCTCGACCACGGGCGCGTCCGGCACGGCGGCGACGGCGTCCAGGGCGGCATCGTGAAGTGCGATCCCCTCGTCGAGAGGCATGAACCCGCGGGCAGCCTCGGCATGCGCGAGCAGTTTCTCGTCCACGCAGACCCCCGAGTCAGACCGGCAGGTCGCCGTGCATCATGTCCAGGTCGTCATCGCTCGGCTCGTCGCCGTGGTGGGTGACCTTGAACAACCAGCGGTCGAGGATGAAGAAGCGGGCGAGCCAGACGATGCCGAAACCGGTCAGCTGGGCGAAGAACACCGCCACCTTCTCCCAGACGCCGTGGCCCTCGATGGCCCAGTCGACGAACAGGGTGAGCAGCGTGGCCAGCCCGACGCCGAGCATCGCCGCCACCCAGAACACCACCACCTGGGTGTGGAGGTTGTCCTTGGAGGTGTTGCGCCAGACCCAGTGCTTGTTGGCGAAGAAGTTGGGCACCGTGAGCACCGCAGCAGAAGCCAGTGACGCCGCCACCCAGTTGATGTCTGTCGTGCCGTCGGCCAGGGTCGTGGTGAACAGCAGCGCGCCGAACAGCTGGATGAGGATCTGGCCCAACGGCACGAACACCAGGGACACCCCGGCGTAGCGGAGTTGCTTGCGGCCCTCTTCGGAGCGAGCGTGGTCCCGCAGCGCTGCGGGGGTGACCTTCACAGCACTTGATGCTACAGGAGCACCCGGGGCGCTCCCCATTGGTGAAACCACCCGGCAGAATGGGGCCGTGGACCAGTCAGCAGTGGACAATTTGGTGGACCTGTTGGATCTCGAGCGCATCGAGGCCAACATCTTCCGCGGCAACAGCCCCGATGAGGACCGTCAGCGGGTCTACGGCGGCCAGGTGGCAGGCCAGGCCTTGGTGGCCGCCGCACGCACCGTGGAGGACGACAAGCACGTGCATTCCCTGCACGCCTACTTCCTGCGGGGCGGCGACCCGAGCGTGCCGATCGTCTACGAGGTGGCCCGCATCCGCGATGGGCGCAGCTACGGCACCCGACGGGTGCAGGCCATCCAGCACGGCCGGCCGATCTTTCACCTGTCGGCCAACTTCGGGCTCTACGAGAAGGGCTTCGAGCACCAGTTCACCGCTCCCGAGGGACTGCCCGAGCCTGAGGACCTGGCCGACTTCCGCACCCGGATGGCGCCCTACAAGGACCTGATCGGCGACTGGTACGACCGCCCGCGGGCGATCGACAGCCGCTACTGCGGTCCGGGGCCGTGGGAGCGCAGCGAGGCACTGCCGCCGGTGCAGAACGTTTGGCTGAAGGCCAACGGGATCCTCCCGGATGACCCGGTGCTGCACATCTGCGTGCTCACCTACGCGTCGGACATGACCCTTCTCGACACCACGCTGCAGCCCCACGGCGCCTCGTTTGCCGCGGGCAGCGTGTTCATGGCGTCTCTAGATCATGCGATGTGGTTCCATCGACCGTTCCGCAGCGACGACTGGCTGCTGTACGCACAGGACACTCCGAGCGCGTCACACGGGCGCGGACTCGGGCGTGGGCTGGTCTATGACCGTGAGGGTCTGCTCGTGGCGTCGGTGATGCAGGAGGGCGTGATCAGGCCGATGCGTGAAGGTGGAGACGAATGATGCGGCGGGGCACGACACACACGACCGCCGTGCTGCTGGCCTCGGTAGCCCTTCTGGCCGGCGCTTGCGGCGGCGACTCCGACGGATCCGGGGGCACTGCGGATGCCGGCCAGAGCGGAGCGCGGCCCACATCGACGCCTTCGACGACCACGTCCGGCGACAGCTCGGAGGAGAGCGCACCCCCAACAGGGCCTCCACGGCTCGGCGAGGTCGATGTGTCGCTCGACCCGCTGGGCGTGAGCCTCGACTCCCCCACCGACGTGCATGCGTCGGGGGGCACGCTGCTCGTCACCGAGCGCAACGGCAGGGTCGTCGAACTCGTGCCCGACGCAACAGGTGACTACGAGGTGGCCGGCACCGTCGTGGACCTGCGCGACGAGGTCGGCTCCACCGAGGCCGAGCGAGGCCTGCTGGGGCTGACCACCGACCGCGACGAGACGCATCTGTACGTCAACCACACGCGCACCGACGACGGCGCAACGGTCGTGGCCGAGTACACGCTCTCGGGCGCACCGGGGTCGCGGCGCGCCGACGCCCGCAGGGAGCTGCTGGTCATCGACCAGCCGTTCCCCAACCACAACGCCGGTGACCTGGAGTGGGGACCCGATGACATGCTCTGGGTTCCAACGGGTGACGGAGGTTCGCGCAATGATCCCGAAGGACGCGCCCAGCGGCTGTCGGACCCGCTCGGAAAGCTGCTGCGCCTGGACCCGTCACTCGCAGGCTCTGGGGATGAACTCGCCCCCGCCGACAACCCCTACGTCGAAGACCCCGATGCCAACGCGTTGGTTTGGGCCCGCGGACTTCGCAACCCGTGGCGCATCAGCTTCGACCCGGCGACCGGTGACCTGTGGATCGCGGACGTCGGCCAGGACCGCGTAGAGGAGATCTCCGTGCTGCGCGCCGACGATGGCACGGGCCGCGGCGCAGACCTGGGATGGGACCGCTTCGAGGGCAACGAGCTCTTCGACGACCCGGGCCCGACCGACGGCTGGCCCGACGACGACGCCATCCTCGTCGGGCCACTTCACACATACCCGCACGACGGGCGGTGCTCCATCAGCGGCGGGTACCTGTACCGGGGCTCCATCGCGGGGCTCGACGGTGCCTACCTGTTCTCCGACTTCTGCGATGGTCAGTTGTGGGCGCTGGCCTCCGACGGGACTGCAGTCGATCTCGGGGTGGCCGCCGAGTCGGTCGTCTCGGTCAACCCGGACGAGGCGGGCGAGGCGATCGTGGTCAGCGCTGGCGGGCTGTACCGGCTCAGCTGATGGGCATCCGGGACTCGCGCCCCGCAAGGGTGGCCCGCCGCCACCAGCGGGCCATGGCTGTGGCGGCCCTGGTCCTCGGCGCCGCGACGGCCCTGGCCGTCGTGCTGATCCTGGTCGACAACATCGGCCATGTTGTCGTGGCATTGGCCGGTCTGGCTCTCGTCGGCGTTGGCTCCTGGTACGCGGCCACCTCGCTGTGGCCGCGCCGCTGGCTGGCGCTGCTGGCTGTCGGCTTCGGGGGGTTCGTGGTCGTGTGGGCGCTGGGCTCCGCAGTCGAAGCCGACGTCGCCATCTGGCGGATTCTCGGCGTCGCGTTCGGCATCGCGGCGACGACGGTCTGTGCACGCACAGCCGTGAGCTCGGGCTCGCGGACGGTCTTCGTCAGGCGGCAGCCGCCGCAGAGACCAGTCCTGGTGTGCAACCCGGTGTCGGGGGGCGGGAAGGTCCAGCGCTACGGCCTGGTCGAGAAGGCCGAGTCCCTGGGAGTGCAGGCGGTCGTGCTCGGACAGGGCGACGATCTGGAACGTATTGCCCGTGACGCCGTAGCCGGTGGCGCCGACTGTCTCGGGATGGCGGGGGGTGACGGCAGCCAGGCCGTCGTCGCGTCGGTTGCGGTGGAAGCAGGGCTGCCGTTCGTATGCGTCGCCGCCGGCACGCGCAACCACTTCGCGCTCGACCTGGGGCTGGACCGCGACCATCCGGCCAGCACTCTCGATGCGTTCACCACGGGCCTGAGCCGTTCGGTGGACTACGCGACCGTTGAGTCAGGCGGCGACATCCACTTCTTCGTGAACAACGTGTCTCTCGGTGTGTACGCCACGGTTGTGCAGGAGGACAGCTACCGCGACGCAAAGGCGAGCACCGCGTTCGACCTCCTACCCGAGCTCCTCGGCAGCCGCACCGATCCGTTCGACCTCTCCTTCGTGGGCCTCGACGGCACCCCGGTCAACGGGGCGTTCCTCCTGCTCGTGTCCAACAACCCCTATGTCTACGGCCCCAACGCCGATCTGGGACAGCGTCGAGCGCTCGACACGGGGCACCTCGGCGTGTTCGCGCTGAGCAACACGACCGGCGCCGACGCGGCCGCGCTGGCCGCACTGTCGGCGCTGGGCGTGCAGCGACGCAGCCCGCACTGGCACGAGTTCGCCACCACCGGTTTCGAAGTCGACTCCCGTTGCGGGACGGCGTTCGCCGGAATGGACGGTGAGGCCGCGGAACTCGCCACCCCCCTGCGGTTCAGGATCCACCCGGGCGGCCTCACGCTGATGGTGCCTTCCGACAACCCGGAGTCGGTCCGCAGGCGCCACGCTCGCGACGTCGGCCTCGATGACCTGCTGGCCGTCGCTGGTGGCGCAGGCCCCGCCGGTCGCCAGCACCTGCCCGAAGTGCGCTGAACGGCCGGCCGTCCACCCACCGGGACCCGTGCGGACCTAGAGTTCGGGTGAGTCGCCGAGAGACCGGAGGACGCACATGACGGCCGTCACCGAAGACGATCTAGTTGCCGAAGAAGTTCGCCAGTTCAGCAACAACTGGTGGCTCTGGCTGATCACCGGAATCCTCTGGATCGTCATCTCGTTCATCGTCCTGTCGTTCGATCCGACGTCGGCCGCCACGATCGCATTCATGTTCGGCTTCGTGCTGTTGTTCGCAGGAGTGGCCGAGTTCGTGGCGATCGGTGTCGCCGAGGGATGGAAGTGGCTGCACGGGGTCATGGGTGTGCTGTTCGTGATCGCCGGCATCCTTGCGCTGATCGAACCGTTCCAGACCTTCGGAATCCTCGCCCTGCTGATCGGCTGGTTCCTGTTGTTGAAGGGCGTCTTCGACATCACGCTGAGCATCGCCGGACGTGACCAGATCCCCCTGTGGGGTGTCCAGTTGGCCGTGGGAATCATCGAGATCCTGCTCGGCCTGTGGGCAATCGGCTATCCGGGCCGGTCCGCCTGGCTGCTCATCCTGTGGGTGGGCATCGGCGCCCTGGTCCGGGGGATCTCCGACATCATCACGGCGTTCAGAGTCCGTTCCCTGCCTACAGGAGGGTCCCAATGATGAGCCACCGCACCCGCCGCGCTCTCGCCGCAGTGGCAGTCGCCGTACTCGTGCCCGCGCTCGCCGCCACGGCCTGCTCACGCAAGTACACCTCGGAGCGAGATGGCAAGGCGCTCGGCCAGGCCATCTGTGACCTCTGGGAAGCAGACGACCGCGACGAGGCCCGCGAAGCGAGCGACAACATCGCCGAGGAGCTGGACAACCTCGAGAACGAGTACGCCTTCTACACCTCCGAGGATCGGGAGTACGTGAAGGACAACCTCTCGGACTTCTTCAACAACGCATCCGAGGGTGACATCACCGCGATGCAGCAGGACCTGGCCGACCTCGACCAGAGCGCCCAGAACATCGCCGAGAACGCGGGCGACGTGACCCAGGCCGCATGGGACGGCCTACGTCAGGGCCTGAGTTCCTGCATCGGCTGAGCAATCAGGCCGCAGCGGCCCGCAGTTGGTCGCGCTCGGCGAGGATCAGGCCCTGCACCTGGTCGCGCAGGGCGTCGACGTCGTCGAGGGTGAGTCCCTCGGTCGGTACCGGGTCGAGCACCTTGACCTGCGCATCGGCGTGTCCGAACCGCCAGTCATGCTTGCGCAGGGCGCGCCGGGTGCCCTGCACGACGAGTGGCAGCACCGGTAGCTGTGTCTCGATTGCCAGCCGGAACGCACCGTCCTTGAAAGGCCGCATGTCGTCGCTCTCCGAGCGGGTGCCCTCTGGGAAGATCATCACCGAAACCCGCCGGTCGAGTGCCTTCTTGCACAGCTGCATGGCCTTGCCCGCGCTGCCGCGGTCACCACGCTCGAGGGGGATGTCGGCGGAGAGGTACATCAGCCATCCTGCGACCGGGATCTTGAACATCTCCTTCTTCGACAGCCACTTCATCTCCCAGGGGACGTGGCTGATCAACAGGATGTCTACGAAGGACTCGTGGTTGGACACCACGACGTAGGGGTTGCGGGGATTGTCCGGCAGGTTGCCAGTGACCCTGAAGTGCCAGAGCGGATTCAGCTTCTCGACGACCACCGGCATCTTGCGGTACAGGTAGCCGACATACCAGCGGGCCCGGTCGAACGGCAGCGTCACCAGCCAGGTGATGCACATGAGGGGGATCCAGATCGCGACGCAGGCGCCGAACACGAACCACGACCACACAGACACCAGGGTGGTTCCCAGCCCGGCCCGGTCCTCTGGCTCTCGGTCGGTTTCCTGGGTGCCGGTCTCGCTCATGATCTGCAGGCTATGTCGCAGCCGCCGCTACCGCGCAGCTGCGAGCTTCACGACTGGTGCCGCCCGGTACTGCTCTGACGGCTCAGGCGCCGGCGAACCGGTACACGTTGGTGTCGCGCTGCTCGAAACCGAGCCGCTTGTAGAGGCGGTTGGCCGCCTCGCGGCTGGGACGCGATGTTAGGTCCACGGTCTTCGCTCCCAGATCTGCGGCAAGGTCGATGGCATGGCGGTTGAGGGCGTCGCCGACACCCTTGCCGCGGGCCGCGCCGTCCACCACAACGTCTTCGATCCAGGCCCGGATACCCGTGGGGATGGGGAACACGACGAGGGTCAGGGACCCCAGGATGCCTGTGTCGTCGCGGGCGACCAGGAGGTGACAGGCGGGCGATCCGGTGATGGTTGCGAGCACATCGGGACCGGGGGCCGGTGCGGACGACGACAACTGGGGCACCAGCCGCTGCATTGCCTCGACGAGTTCGTCGGTGACCTCGTTCAGCTCCTCGACCGTGCATTGCGTTTCGCTCATGCGCACCACCCTAGGGGTCGGGGCACAACTGGCCCGAGGTGCCGATACCGTGAATCCCGTGGGGCAACTCAAGTGGCACAACCGTCCGGGATCGAAGGTCACCGGATCCACCCACACCGTGATGGTGGCGGCCTTCTCCGGCTGGAACGATGCCGCCGATGCCGCCAGCGGGGCGGTCGACCACCTTTGGGACACATGGCACGCGCTGACCATCGCCTCGGTCGAACCCGATGAGTACGTCGACTTCACCGTCACCCGTCCGGGGGTGGAGGTGTCCGCCGGCGTACCGGGCGACCTCCGTTGGCCCGTGACCGAGCTCGGCTGGTGCACGCCCTCGCCTTCCCTGTCGGTGGTGCTGGTACGTGGACCCGAGCCGCAGTTCCGCTGGCGCCAGTACTGCACCGAGTTGGTCGAGGCCGCAGACGAGATCGGTTGTTCGGCGGTGGTGGTGCTCGGTGCGATGTTGTCCGAAGTGCCCCACACGCGCCCCGTGCCGGTGTTCACCGCATCCCATGACCGCCAGGTGCTCGACATGATGGCCCTGCCGGCTTCGGACTACGAAGGCCCGACCGGAATCCCGAGCGCGCTGCAGGAATGCGCCCGCGCCGGCGGGCTCGAGACTGTAGGCCTCTGGGCCGCCCTGCCCGGCTACGCAGCCGGTGTGCCCTCGCCGGCGGGTGCCCTCGCCCTGGTGGAGCAGACCAGCACCGTCGTCGGTGCGGCTGTCGACGTGTCCGCACTGGCCGACTCGGCCGCAGAGTACGCGGAGCAACTCGACGTACTGGTGGCCGAGGATGACGACACCGCTGCCTACCTGGGTCGCCTCGAGGAGGCGTACGACGTCGAAGGTGCCGCCCTGGGCTCCGCCGACGAGCTGGTAACCGAGGTGGAGGACTTCCTGCGCGACCAGGGGTGACCGGGCTCAGCCAGGTCCCTCGAGGGCGTGCAACAGCGCCCGGGAGATCTCGTGCTGCAGATCCGGGTCCTCAATGCGTCCGCCGCCGTGAAGGGTCACGTAGAACGAGTCGACGACGTCGTGGCCCAGCGTGTCGATACGGGCGCCGCTCACGTCGATGTCGAACTCGGCCAGCGAGCGGGCCAGCCGGTACAGCAGGCCGATGCTGTCCGGTCCCACGACCTCGACGACGGTACGGCCCTCGCCACCGCTGGCGCCGTTGTCGAAGCGCACTGCGGGCTCGAACTGGTGCATGCCAACATGGCGTGCGCGGTTGTGCGAGCGCGCCCGGTCATCTATGCGGGCCTCGAGTGCGAGGCGACGCTCGACGGCCTTGACCACGTCCACGGTTACCCGGTCCCACGGCACCACACCCCCGGGTGCAGCCCGCACCACGAACTCATCGAGGGCGCGCTCACCCTCGGAAAGGATGTTGGCCTCGACCACGTCGAGCCCGTGCAGTGTGAGCGCACCGGCAACCCGGGAGAACACGCCCGGCTGGTCCTCGCACGACACCGTGATCCGGTTGCCGTCGGTTGCCACGCCCACACCATCGACCGCCAGCAGGTCGCGCTGGGCCTCGGTCGGGAACACACCCGGGTGGACATTGTCGACCGCACCCTCGAGCAGTTCGATGGCGCGGCTGGCGAGCCGGTCCACGAGCTCCGCCTTCCATGGGGACCAGGCGCTCGACCCCGTCGCAAGCGAGTCGGCCTCGGTCAGCGCACGCAGGAGCGCCACTCGCTGGGTGGTACCCGCCTCCTGTGCCACGAAGTCGACGGTCTGCGGATTCGAGATGTCCCGGCGGGTGGCGACGTCGGGCAGCAACAGGTGATGGCGCACCAGCGCCTGCACCGTGGCCACGTCGTCCGTGTCGAAACCCATGCGGGCCGCGATTCCGGCTGCCATCTCGGCGCCGCTCTCGGAGTGGTCGCCCAGTTCCGGGTAGCCCTTGCCGATGTCGTGCAGGAGGGCACCGATCACCAGCAGGTCGGGCCTCTCCACGAGATGGGACAGCGCGGCGGCCTCCGCAGCGGTCTCGAGCAGGTGCCGATCGACGGTGAAGCGGTGGTACGCGTTTCGCTGGGGCCTGCTCACCGTGGGTTCCCACTCCGGCAACAGGCGGGTCCACAGACCGCGGTCCTCGATGATCTCGATCACTTCGACCGCCTGCGGGCCGACCTCCAGCAGCCGGCAGAAGGCGTCTCGGGCCTCGGCGGGCCAGGGCGACGGTGGCTGGGGCGCGGCCTCGAGCGCGTCGAGGGTGGACGCCGCGATGCGCAGGCGGTTCTCGGCTGCCATGCGTGCCACGGCGAGAACCGTGAACGGGTCCGTCACGGTTCCAACACCGTCGGCCAACGCAACTCGGCCGTCGCGCACGACCAGGCCGTCGGAAGCCTTGGCCCGATCACGCCTGAATCGGCCGAACAGCCGGGCGTCGAGCCCGACCTTGGTGTCGTGCCAGGCGTCATCGGACGCGATGGCTATGGCCCGACCGGCTCCGGCGACACGGGCCATGAGAACGTCGGGGTCGCCATCGCCGAGAATCGTCGCGAGCGGCGCCTGCTCCTGGAGCACCAACTTGTCACCCGGCTTGCCCTGGTGGCGGTGCAACTCGACACGCACCTCGAGCAACACGTCGTGGTAGCCCATGAGCAAGTCCGACAAGCGCGGGTCGAACGGAGCCCCGGCTGCCGACGCCCAGGCGAGCGCATGCACGTCACGCAGGCCGCCGCGTCCTTCCTTGAGGTCGGGCTCGAGGCTGAATGCGACCTCCCCGGCGCTACGGTGCCGCTCGTCGGTCACCACCGCCAGCTCTTCGAGCCACTTGCGGCCTCGCTTGCGCCAGTTGGCCCGCGACTTCTCCGACAACTCGGAGCTCAGGTCGGGGTCACCTGCCAGGTGCCTTGCAGACAGAAGTGAGGTGGCCGTCTCGAGGTCCTCCGACGCGAGCGAGAGCGTGTCGCGGACGCTGCGCACCGAATGGCCGAGTTTCAGCCCCGCGTCCCAGACCGGGTACCAGAGCTTCTCGGCGACACCGGACGGCTCCGAGCGCGAGCCGAACACCAACAGCAGGTCGAGGTCGGACTGCGGTGCCATCTCGCCACGGCCCTGGCCACCGAGGGCAATTAGCGCCAGGCCGCTCTCGCCGGATGCCGCCTCGTCGAACAGCTCTGCGAGCCAGTCGTCGACTCTGTCGGTCCATGCCTCGACGAACGCACGGCCCCGCAGCGAGGTGTCTTCCAGCAGGTCTGTGCGCTTCAGCGCTGGAGGCATCTATGTGCTCCGTTGATCGTTGCGGCCCGTTTGGCCCATTGTTGTGCACATCGGGGAAACCCGTAGTCCCCCCGGCCGGGTCGGGCCTGGCCCGGCCGGGGGAACGCCCCGTGGGTCGGGGATCGTTGACCCAGAATCCGTCCTCAGACGGCCTCTGCGCCGCGCTCTCCGGTGCGGATGCGCACGATCTCGTCGATCGTGGACACCCAGACCTTGCCGTCGCCGATCTTGTCGGTCTTGGCGGCCGAAACGATGGTGTCGACGACGTCGGAGACGTCGCCGTCGTCCACCACTGCCTCGAGGCGTACCTTCGGCAGGAAGTCCACCTGGTACTCCGTGCCTCGGTAGGTCTCGGTGTGGCCGCCCTGGCGGCCGAAGCCGCGTACCTCGGTGACGGTAAGGCCGACGACTCCCATGTTCTTGAGTGCGGCCTTCACATCATCGAGCTTGAACGGCTTGATGATCGCGGTGACTAGCTTCATTGCCTTCTCCTGTGCTTGTCGTATTGGTTGGGTCGAGTGATGGGTTGGTCTGCGGCTCAGCGAGCCATCGTGGACTCGCCGAGGTTGTATCCGGTCTCCGCGTGCTGGGAGATGTCGAGGCCTGCTTCCTCGTCCTCCTCGTCGACGCGCACGCCGATGGTGATGTCGAGGACCTTCATGATGAGGTAGGTCACCACGAACGAGAACACGATCGTGACGATGTTGGCGATTGCCTGCTCACCGAGCAGACCTGCGCCGCCGCCCTCGAAGATGCCCGCCTCGAACTCGCCGAGAGCGCCGGGCCTTGCGAAGAACCCGATCAGCAGGGAGCCCACGAGGCCGCCGACGAAGTGCACGCCGACTACGTCGAGGCTGTCGTCGTAGCCCGCCTTGAACTTCAGACTTACTGCGAAGGCGCAGATCACGCCGGCCGCAAGGCCGATCCAGATCGAGGACATGTCACCCACGAAACCGGCCGCAGGGGTGATGGCCACCAGGCCCGCAACGATGCCGGAGGCGATGCCCAGGTTGGTGAAGTGGCCATCCTTGATGCGCTCCACGACAGCCCATGCGAATCCACCGGCAGCAGCTGCGAGGAACGTGTTGGCGAACGCCTGGATGGCGACGCCGTCCTCGAGGCCGCCTGCGCCGGCGTTGAAGCCGAACCAACCGAACCAGAGGATGCCGGTGCCGATCATGACCAGTGGCATCGAGTGCGGCGGGTGGCCTTCCTTGGGCCATCCCTTGCGCTTGCCGAGCACCAGGACCGCCGCGAGGGCTGCGATGCCCGCATTCACATGGATGGCTGTGCCACCTGCGAAGTCGAGTGAACCGCGGTCGGCCAGCCAACCGGTGATGTTGCCGTCACCGTCGAGGCCGCCATAGATCCAGAAGGTGACCGGGACGTACACGAGCAAGCTCCAGAGCGGCACGAACCATGCCCAGGCGGAGAACTTCATGCGGTCGGCCACGGCACCCGATATCAGCGCCGGGGTAATGGTGGCGAAAGCTCCGAGGTAGATGATCCAGATGAGCGTCTCGCCCTGGTCCTCGCCGATCCCGCTTCCGCTCAGAAAGGCGAAGTCGAAGTTGCCGATTATCGAACCTTCCCCGCCGAAGGCGAGCGAGTATCCGAGGATCACCCACACGAGCGGAATCACCGCCAGGCACCAGAAGTTCATCATCAGCATGTTGAGTACGTTGCGACTCCGGTCCATGCCTCCGTAGAAGAAGGCGAGTCCCGGTGTCATGAAAATCACCAGAGCTGCACAAACCAGCAGCCAGGCAACACTTGCTCCGTCCATTTCATTGGCCCTTTCGTCGCGGGATGCCGCAGTGACCCACACCACGGCAGTTGGGTTACCTGCAGGACGCTAGGAACGGAGTGTTTCGGCAGTGTTTCCTGCGATGAGCCTTTTGGTTACGCAATCAGGCATGCGCCGGTGCCGTAAGCGGGCTGTCTAGCGTTGGGACATGGCCGTGCGCCCAGACTGCCGTCACTACTCGAGCCGCACCGTTTCAGCCGACGAACTGGTGCAGCGCTGCAGGGTCGACTCTGCGGAGAAGGCTCCGTTCGCCTGCCCTGAGGGCTGCCTGTTCTTCGAGCCCCGCTCGATCACCGACGCCGGATGGGACCGTCGCCCCGACGACGGCTAGCCGGACGCCCGTCAGATCGAGCGGCCGGAGTCATCCCAGTGGGGATCGCGCAGCTCGCGCTTGAGCAGCTTGCCCGTCATCGTGCGGGGCAGCTCGTCGTGGAACTCGATCAGCTTGGGTGACTTGTAGCCGGCGAGGTGCTCGCGGCAGTACGAAATGAGCTCGCTGCGCAGCTCGTCGGTGCCTTCCGTGCCAGGCGCCAGCTCCAACGCTGCCGCAACGTTCTCGCCCATCTCGTCGTGGGGCACACCGAACACGGCGACGTCCGACACCGCCGGATGGTCGTGCAGCACGTGTTCGATCTCGGCTGGGTAGATGTTCACCCCACCGGAGATGATCATGTCGATCTTGCGGTCGGACAGGAACAGGTAGCCGTCGTCGTCGATGTAGCCCACGTCGCCGAGCGTTCCGAAGCCCTCGCGATGCGCCGCTGCGGTCTTCTCGTCGTCGTCGTGGTAGCTGAAGTCGGTCCCCATCTCGTTGCGGAACCAGATCTGGCCCGGCGTTCCGGGCGCGCACTCGTTGCCGTCGTCATCCAGCACCTGAATGGTGATGTTGTCGACGGGCTTGCCGAGGCTTCCCGGCTTCTCGAGCCATTCCTCGCCGGTGATGAGCGAGAGGAAGCCGCCCTCCGTACCGCCGTAGTACTCCGACACGACCGGGCCCCACCAGTCGAGCATGTCGCGCTTCACGTGGTCGGGGCACGGCGCCGCACCATGGAAGACCGTGGTGAGCGACGACCCGTCGAAGCCGGCGCGCGACTCCTCGGAAAGCTGGAGCATGCGGATCATCTGGGTGGGCACGAGGTGGATGTTGGTGACCCCGTGCTCGTCTATCAGGTCGAGGGTCTCCTGGGCGTCGAAGCGGTGGCGCATCACGATGGTGGATCCGGACAGCAGTGGGAAGACCGAGAACACCCACTGCGCAGAGTGGTATGCCGGGCCGATGAGCAGGCTCGTTCCATCCGCGGGCAGGCCGAGCATGCCGGTGAAGCTCTGCGAGATGAGCTCGAGAACCTCAGAGGGAATCCCCGTGGTGGCGAGAGTGGACTTCACACCCTTGGGGAACCCGGTCGTGCCAGACGTGTAGAACATCGGGCCGCCCATCGAAGTGTCCTGCGGGGCTTCGCCCGAAGCAGCCGCGAGCAGCTCCTCATAGGAGATGAAGCCCTCGGGCAGGTCGGCTCCGGGCGGGGTGCCCAGCACCACCCAGGCACGCACGTCTCCCGTGCGCTCATCAGCTCGGGCCTCGATCGCGACGTCGAGGAACCGGTCGTCGACCAGCACGACCTTGGCCCCGGCGTTGCCCGACACATAGGCGAGCTCTTCGGCCACCCAATGCCAGTTGACGGGCACGACGATCCACCCACCGTTGGCCGCTGCGACGAAGACCTCGAAAAACTCGCGGCGGTTGCCCGACATGAGCGCCACGGTGTCGTGCGTCTCCAGCCCGAGGCCCCGCAGGGCCTCGACGGCCCGGTTGACCCGGTCGTCGAGCTCGGCCCACGAAGTCGAGCCGTGTTCGTCAACGAGGGCGGGTGCGTCGCCCTTGTTGTCTGCGATCTTGCTGATCAGTTCTGCCATCGTGCCTGCTCCCCGTGTCAGCCCTGCTCGGTGACGCCGATTCGTTCGAGTACTACGGCCGGATCGGCAACCATACCGACGTAGAACGGTCCGAAAATGCCGAAGCGGGCGGACGCCTCGTCGAATCGCATGGTGTACACGACGTCCTTGATGTCGTCAGGGTTCACGCAGAACAGGGTGACTCCCCATTCGTAGTCGTCAAGGCCGGTCGAGCCGGTCACCACCTGCAGCACCCGTCCGGAGAACTTCCGCCCCGACGCGCCGTGCTCGTACATCAGCTCCTTGCGGCGGTCGTACTCCTCGGCGAACCAGTTGTCGGTGCCCTCGCGCTTCTTGGACATCGGGTAGAAGCAGAATGCCGGCTTGCCCTCAGGAGGCAGTTCGGGGTGCAAGCGGGCCTGCTTCATCTCCTCGGGCACGCCCGCTGCGTACTCGCTCAGCTCGGTGAGCGACACGTAGGAGTCGACGACCTCCATGCCTGCATCGGTGAGGTCGCTCTGCAGCGCCCGCAGGTTCCACTGGTCCTCCGACAGCGCCATGACCCCCAGGTCGGCCTTGTGGCCGAGCATCGCCGCGGTGACCACCTGGTCTCCGCGTTCGCTCGCCGCCTCGAGGGCTGCGAGCACCGCCGCTGCGTCGACCAGGGGACCGGGCTTGCAGAACAGGTGAAGGACGGCGAGGCCGATCGAGGGCTGGGAACTGGCGGGCTTGGACATCGCCACACTCTAGGAAAACAGGCCCTGCCGGCCCGCAGCGGGAGGAATCCGGAGGATTGCCACAGTTTTCTGTCAGATCCGCCAGAGGAGTTCTCTTGCACCCCGAAGGCGACAACGGGTCGCCCGAGACCTGGAGACAGCAATGAACACACACACCGCGCACAACGAGAACACGACAACCTCCTTCTTCGGCCGCAACGGCCGACGCCTGGCCGCTGCAGCGCTGATCGCCGTAGCCGGCTCCGTCGGCACCGGTGCAGTCGCCTCGGCCGAGTCACACGTCCCGAGCCCTTCCTGGGAGACGGTCGCTGACCCGGAGCCGATCACGCCGGCGCACACGCTGCCGCAGCTCGAGAATCCCTTCCCCATCGCGGACGTCCCCGACGTGCCCGGTCACGGCACCCCGCAGCTCACCGTCCCGGGCGTGGACCTGCCGGACCTGCCCGGCAGGCCGACCATCGACACGATCCCCGGTGCACCGGACTTCCCCGACTTCCCCGAGATCCCCACCGACCCGGTCGACCCCGATGAATACCCCGGTGACGAGCCCGGCGACACCCCCACCGAGACCACCGTTGCGGAGACCACCGCACCCGAGAACTCAGTCCCGGAGACCACGGTGCCGGGGTTCCCCGATGTGGAGGTCGAGGGTGAACAGGACGAGCGGACGGTCGGCGAAGAACTCGCCTACACCGGCAGCGACTCGAACCTGCCGCTCGTCGGCGGAGGCCTCCTGCTCGCCGGTGGCCTGGTGGCCGCACTGTCCTACCTGTCCCGCCGATCGGGCCTCAGCCAGGGCTGAGCAGACCTTCCCCCACTGCCGGTGGCGTCGGACTCCCAGATCAGGGAGTCCGACGTCCGCGCGCGACGGGTTCAGTAGTCGGGACGCCGGCGCTGCTGCTTGATCTCCGAGCGCCGCTTCTTGTCCTTGATGCGACGCTCCTTCGATCCCCTCGAAGGCCTGGTGGCGCGCCGCGAGCGCTCGGGAGTGAGCGCATTGCGCAGTCGGCCGGCCAGTCGCTCACGGGCTATGTCGCGGTTGCGGTGCTGGGACCTCTCGTCGTCGACGACGACGCGGACGTCTTCACCGAGACGGTCGAGGATCATCGACCGCTGGTGGTCGCTCAACACGGCCGAGGCCGCAACGTCGAAGCGGAGCTCCACGCGGGTGTTGGAGCGGTTCGCATGTTGGCCGCCCGGACCGCCCGAGGGCATGAACCGCTCCGTGAGTTCGGCGCCCGGTATCACCAGGGCACCGCGCACCGGGAGGTCGTCAGGCACCGTCGTCCCCTCCGCGAACGGCGGTGCCGAGGATGTGCGGGGCCACCGGATTGGGCAGGCGGGGCGGTCCCAGGTGGATGCGGCGCAGCGCCTCGATCCGCCAACCCGCCCGCTCGATCTCGCCGGCTGTGTCGCGCGAGGTGTGGCAGCCACCGAACAGGTGTGGCCAGATGGCGTCCACCCGCCGCTGCCACCGTGCCGGCCGTTGGGCTTCCGCCCGAACGTGCTCGTAGAACCGCAGGCCTCCCCCAGGGCGCACCACGCGGTGCATCTCGCGCAGCGCAACCGACTGGTCGGAGAACGAGCACAGCACCAACGACGCCACAGCCGCATCGGCCCAGCCGTCGACGAGCGGTAGGTCCTCAGCGACGCCGTCCACCACGGTGACCGAGAGGTCGACCTGCTCGGCCGCCTGCATCGCCAGGCCGCGCAGGTATGGCTCGGGTTCCACCGCGACCACCTCGGTCACGGTGTCGGGGTAGTGCGCGAAGTTGGCACCGCTTCCGGCACCCACCTCGATCACCCGGCCCTGCAGTGCCGCCAGCATCTCGACGCGGTGCTCGGTCTGCCCGGAGCGGTCATCCAGCTCGACGAGGCGGGCAAAGACCCTCGCAAACACCGGGTGGCTCACCTTCGGTGGCATCAGGCCTGCTCCTCCGGGATCGCCTCAACGGTCACGAGGGCCTGGAAGTCGGGAATGCCCGCGTCGGGGTCGCGATGGTCTGCGCCGGGCTCGAGTAGTGAGTTGCCCTCGGGCCAGTGGACCTGCGCACTGCCCTGCGGGAGCCGCGCCGTGCGCACGCGAGCCGCCATCTCGCCGTGCGGTGAGCGCAGCAAGACCGTTTGTGAATCGGCGAGACCAAAGGCCTCGACGTCGGCGGCGTCCATGTAGACAGCGTCGCGGCCCGCTCCCGTGAGGGGGTCGACCTCGGCCCAGAGGATCGAGTTGAACTGCTTGCCCCTCCGGGTCGTGACCCGCAGCATGCCCTCGGGCACCGACGTATCTGGCACCGCGGGCACCGTGAACCGGCCCCGGCCGGTGGCCGTGGGGAACCTTCCGTCGCCGCACAGGTGGCGACCACCCCACTGGATCGCATCGCCGGTGACCTCGAGGTGCTGGATACCGTCGTAGCTCGGCACGACCCTGGCGATCTCGGCTCGCAGGTCGCGGTTGGACCGCCAGTCGAACGCGCCTTTCAGTTCGGGGCGGGCCCGCCGGGCCACGTCGGCGAAGAGCCGCCATTCCGAGCGTGCCTCACCCACGCGTCGCGGGATCTCGGGGGAGAACGCCACCCGCCGCTCCGTGGTGGTCGAGGTGCCGCCGCCTTCCTGCTCGTAGCGGGTGGTGACCGGCAACAACAGCACGTCTTCTCCGTCGACCAGCATCTGGGAAGTGAGGTGCACGTCGGAATGCACCCGCAGGGGAACCGACTCCAGCGCCGTGCGAACCCCCGGAGGGTCGGGAAGCACGTCGAGGAAGTTGCCTCCGGCGGACCACAGCACGTCGAGCGAGCCCGCCGAGGCGGCATCGACCATCGCCGGTGCGGTCAGGCCGGGCGTGTCCGGCACCCCGAACCCCCAAAGGGCGGACAGCTGTGCGGCACCATCGGCGTCGACCGCCACCCCGCCGGGCAGGGCGGTCGCGTAGGCGCCCATCTCGGCTCCGCCCTGCACGCCCGAGTGCCCGCGGATTGGCATCACGCCGGCTCCGTTACGTCCGATGTTTCCCTTGGCCAGCGCGAGGTTGATGATCGACCGCACGCCGTGCACCCCGAAGGTGTGCTGGGTGATCCCCATCGACCAGATGAGCACGGACGCGTCCGCTGCTGCGTAGAGGTCCACGAACGCCTCGAGGGTGGGGAGGTCGACGCCGGCCAGGTCGAGTAGCCGCTGCATCGGCTCGGACCCCAGAGCGGCTCGAAGCGCCGCGACCCCCTCTGTGTGGTCCTCGATGAACCGTTCGTCGAACCCGCCGCGTTCGTCGAGCAGCTTGAGCGCTGCGGTGGCGAGCGCGATATCGCCACCGACCTTCACCGGCACGTGCAGGTCACAGATCCGCGTGCCGAACACAGCGGACTCCGGCACCGAAGGCACCCAGTAGCGCTCGAGGCCGGGCTCCAGGTACGGGTTGACCACCACCACCTTCGCGCCGCGCTCCTTGGCGCGGTGCAGGTACTTGGTGAACACCGGCTGGTTGTTGGCCGGGTTGGTTCCCCAGAGCACGATCAGGTCGCTCTCGATCACGTCGCGCAGCGAACAGGTCGAGGCCGACACGCCGATCGTGTCCTTCATGCCGACCGTCGACGGCGCGTGACATACCCGCGCAGCCGAGTCGATGTTGGGGGTACCCATCGCCCGGGCGGCCTTGCCCGCGACGTAGTACGTCTCGTTGGTGAGGCCCTTGGACGTGAGGTAGATCCCGACCCGCCCGGCATCAGCGCCACGGATCGCGCTCGCCAGGGTGTCGAGGGCCTCGGACCAGGTGATCCGCGTGAAGCCCGCCTCCCCACGTCGACGTCTCATCGGATGTGCGAGTCTGCCGAGCTTGCGAAGCTCAGCGGAGCTGCGCTCGCGCAGTGGGGCGACGTCCGAAACCAGTCGGTCGTCGAGCGGCCCCATGGTGTTGAGCTCCAGCAACTCGAGTCGCGTGGTGCACAGGTGCACCCCGTCGAGGGTCCAGTCGTGCAGGCCCGCGACTCCGAGGGCGCATCCGTCACATACTCCCCTGGACAGCACCTTCCAGGCATAGGGAGCGTTGGGCATTTGCTCGCGGGCGATACGGAGCATGTCGCGGTAGTGGCGCGGCTTCTGCTCTGCGCGGCCATTGGGTGACCATCCCGCCCACAGTTCCGGATGCAGGCCCAGCTTGCGCAGCCCGGAAGCGACAGCACCTCCCAGGATCGGTTCGCCGTTCGACGTCGTGCGGGCCATGGCGGGGCTCACGGCAGTGCTCCCAGTAGTTCCTCACCCGCATACACGGTGACCCGGCCCTCCCGGGCGAAGCCACAGAGCACGATCCGGGCCCGCTCGGCGGTATCCACCGCGAGGGAACTGACCGCACCAACAGCGACCACTGCGCTGAAGCCGGCGGCCCAGGCCTTCTGGAGGATCTCGAAGCTTGCACGGCCCGAGACCCACAGCACGGCCGCAAGGCCTGGATCGCCGGGAACCGCCGGGCCGGCGGGCCGGCGGGTTTCGCCCAGAAGCAACGAGCCGACCACCTTGTCGACGGCGTTGTGGCGGCCGATGTCCTCTCGGAGCACGATCGGGTCGCCGTGAAGGTCGATAGCCGCCGCCGCATGGGACCCACCGGTCACCCCGAACAGCTCCTGGCTCCTCGGCGCGCCGGAGCCGGCCGCAACCAGCAACCTGCTGGTGAGCCCCGGCGTGGGCGGCAGCGGTTGGAGGTCTTCGGTGAGGGCGTCGATGTGCTCGCAGCCGCAGACACCGCACGACGACGATGTGATGCCCAGGCGCCCTTGCGGCCGGGTCGTGCGCGCATCGGACGGGGACCGCTGCACCGTGACCACGTTGAAACCGGTGTCGGTGGCGCTCCCGGTGGCGCAGTACCGCACCTTGCCGGGAGCTTCGGAGATGAAACCCTCGGCCCAGCAGAAGCCCACCGCCAGCTCGAAGTCATGGCCCGGCGTTCGCATCGTGGTGGCCACGAGGTCACCGTCGAGGCGGATCTCCAGTGGCTCCTCGACCAGGACCTCCTCGGGCATCCGGCCACCCGAGTCGTCGCTGTGTGCCCTCGCGAGCAGGCGACGGGTACGGCCTCGTGTCATTCCCGCGATGCTACGGGCTGTCGGGTCGCGGCAGTCAGCTGCCCGAGATCAGCCCCCTGGCCTCGGTGGCTCCGTAGACGATGGCGAGCACCACGATCAGCAAGCCGAACAGGATGCGGATCGTGCGGTCACTGGCCGCGACCGTGAGTTTCGCTCCAACCTGCGCCCCCGGCACCACCCCCGCCATAAGGGGCAGCGCAAGCGCCCAGTTCACGTGGCCGAGGGCGACGTGCGTCACGAGGGCTGGCACTTGGAACATCGCCACCGCCACGAGGCTGGAGGCCACCGCCCGGCGCATCGGCACCCGCAGTGGCCCGGTCAGCATCGGCACCAGCACAATCCCTCCGCCCACGCCCAGCAGCCCGGCCACGAACCCCGCGACCGCTCCCAGCATTGCCACGCCGACCATCGGGTACGCGCGACCGTCGTCGAGGTCGCGGCGCGTGTCCATGGCCGCCGCCGATCCGCCGCGCACCTTCATCACCACGCTGATCCCGGCCCAGAGCATCAGCGCGGCGGTCAGCACCATCAGCAGCCGCCCCGGCACCACGTCGGAGGTGAGTGCACCCGCCACGGCCATGAACGCACCGGTCAGTCCGAGCCCCAGCGCCAGGCGCCACTCGACCATCTGCTCGCGGGCATAGCGGTACGCCCCGCTGATCGCTCCGGGCACGATAGCCGGCACGGTGGAACCGACCGCTTCGATGGGTGTCGCTCCGAGCAACCTCACCACCGGAGTGGTGACCACGGCTCCGCCGATGCCGAGGAGGGCGGAAAGAACGCCGGCGCCGAACCCGGCCAGCACGGCGCCGGCCACGACCACCCAGGTGGGGAGGTTCACGGCGAGCACGGAGCCAGTGAGCACCGGGCCATTCTCGTCGACCGAATGCCCGGCTTCGGCAACCACGGAGAGCGGGCGTGGCGTCTCACGCTGAGTGAAGTTCCGCTTGCCGGATGGCAAACGTCACTAAGGTTCCGACGCACCGGATCGCAAGGGCGTATGTCCCAACCGGTTCGGGTTTGGATCAACGAAAGGGTTGGATATGAACAGGAAGCGATGGTGGCTTGCCCTCCTCGGCATCTTGGCCAGTTTCACACTGGTCGCCGGGGCGTGCAGTAGCGACGACAGCGACGACGAGGACTCGTCGGGCGGGGACTCATCGGGCGACAGCTCGGGTGGCTCCGACGACGTGCTCAAGATCGGCACGCTGCTGCCGGAGACAGGCGACCTCGCCTTCCTCGGCCCGCCGGAATTCGCCGGTGCCGAGTTGGCAGTCCAGGAGATCAACGACGCCGGTGGCGTCTGTGGCAAGGACGTGGAGCTGACCCAGGGTGACTCGGGCGACACCACGACCGACATCGCCAACCAGACCGTCGACAAGCACCTCGCCGACGGCGTGGATGCGATTGTCGGGGCGGCAAGCTCGGGTGTGTCGTTCACCGTGATCGACAAGATCACCGGTGCAGGCGTGATCCACTTCTCGCCGGCCAACACCAGCCCGGACTTCACTGACTACGACGACAACGGCCTGTACTTCCGTACGGCTCCCTCCGACGTACTCCAGGGCCGCGTGCTCTCGGACCTCATCGTTGAAGAGGGCTACACCGCGCCGTTCATCTTCGCCCGTCAGGATCCCTACGGTGAAGGCCTGCTCAAGTTCACCAAGGAGCCCCTCGAAGCGGCCGGCGCCACGGTGACCGACGTGGTCTATGACCCGAACGCCACCGACTTCTCCGCTGAGGTCGACCAGGCTGTCACAGCCGCTCCCGACGTGATCGTGCTCATCGGCTTCGCCGAGTCGGAGCAGATCATCAAGGAGATGATCGCCAAGGGAATCGGCCCGGATGCCGTTCCGCTGCTGCTGGTTGACGGCAACATCGGCAACGCACTCGGTGAGAACTTCCCCGACGGCGAGCTGGCCGGCGTGCGCGGCACCCTGCCTTCTGCAGAGCTGACATCTGACTTCAAGGACCGCCTCCTCGAGGTGGACCCGGAACTCACCGACTTCAGCTATGGCCCCGAGACCTACGACGCCGTGATCATCACTGCGTTGGCGGCCGAGGAAGCCGGTTGCGGCGACCCGAAGGACACGGCGTCCAAGATCAACGGAGTCACCAAGGACGGCACGGCGTGCACGACCTTCGCTGACTGCAAGAAGCTGATCGAGGACGGCGAGGACATCGACTACGACGGCGCCGGTGGCCCGTACGCATTCATCGACGCAGGTGAGCCTTCAGAGGCGAGCTTCGCGATCCTGCAGTACGGCCCGGACAGCCAGACCGATGACTCGCTGACCGAGTACAAGTTCGCAAAGCTCTCGGGCTGACCGAACACTTCGAGGGAGGCCCGGCCGAAAGGCCGGGCCTCTTTCGCGTACAGGCCGCAGTTCAGTCGGCGGTTGCCAGGGTGCCGAGGTAGAGCTCGATCACCTTGGGGTCGCGCAGCAACTCTGCGCCCTTGCCCGTGTAGGCGGTGTGGCCCTGGTCGAGGACGTAACCCCGGTTGCAGATCTCGAGGCAACGCTTCGCGTTCTGTTCCACCATGATGATCGTCACCCCGGTCTGGTTGATCTCGCGGCAACGGACGAAGACCTGGTCCTGCAGCGCCGGCGACAGCCCGGCCGAGGGCTCGTCGAGCAGCAACACGCTCGGCTCGGTCATCAGAGCCCTCGCCATGGCGAGCATCTGGCGCTCACCGCCTGACAGGGAACCAGCTCGCTGCTTGATCCGCTCGCCCAGCCGGGGGAACAGGTCGATGATGAATTCCTTGCGCTCACCGAACCGGCTCGGTTGGCTGAACGCACCCATCTCGAGGTTCTCCTCCACCGAGAGGCGGGGGAACACGTTGTTGTTCTGCGGGACGTATGCCAGGCCACGCTGCACGAGCTGGTGGGCCTTGAGCGAAGTGATGTCCTCACCGCGGAGGTTGACGCCGCCGCTCGTCACCTTCACCAGCCCGAACAGCGCCTTGAGCATCGTTGACTTGCCGGCACCGTTGGGACCGATGATCCCTACGAGTTCGCCCTCGGCGACCGCCAGGTCGGCTCCGTTGAGGATGTTCACACCCGGCAGGTAGCCGGCGACGACGTCGTTGATCTCGACGATCGGATCCTCGATCACCACCGCCTCGCTGGATGCAGCGGACTCCCCGGATTCCGGTGCGGTGGTTTCGTCTTCGTCACTCACCGGACTCCTCCTCGATCCGCTGCAGCTCGGCGGCCTCGGCCTCGAGTTCCTCGGTGGCCTCGGCCTCGAGCGCGGTTTCGTCGATCTCCTCGAGAGACACGTCGTGGTGGGCACCCAGGTAGGCGTCGATCACGTCCTGGTTCTGGCCCACGACGGTCGGGGGTCCCTCGGCAATGATCTTGCCCTCGGCCATGACGACAACCCAGTCGCTTATCTCGCGCACCACGTCCATGTCGTGCTCCACGAACACCACGGTCATGCCGTCGTCGCGAAGTGACGTGATGTGGCCCAGCAGTGACTGGGTGAGTGCCGGGTTCACGCCGGCCATCGGCTCATCGAGCATCACGACCTCGGGGTCGGTCATCAGGGCGCGGGCCATTTCGAGAAGCTTGCGCTGGCCGCCCGAGAGAGTGCCGGCGAATTCGTCGCGCATCCGGGTGAGCAGGAACCTCTCGAGCAGTGCGTCCGCTCGTTCGGTGATCGCCTGTTCCTCGCTGCGCCACAGCTGGAACAACCCTGCCAGGAACTTCTCACCCCGCTGGTTGGGCGCACCCAGGCGCATGTTCTCAATCACTGACAGCTTGGAGAGCGCCTTGGTGAGCTGGAAGGTTCGTACCATGCCGAGGTTGGCCACCTCGTGCGGAGGCAACGGACCGGTCGCCCAACGCCAGAGACCGAGGGCGACGCCCATGCCGATCAACCAGCCGGCACCCATGTCGACGGTGACCCAACCCTCTCCGACATCCAGCAGCAGCCCGAACGCACCGCCGAGCAGGGCGCCCAGGACACAGCCAAGAGAGACCGTGAACACGGCCTCCAGGCCGTCCTTGCGCCTCATGGCGAGCGCGAAGGTCACCACGGCCGCAACAAGACCAACGAACAGGTAGACCATGGCGTCGTTGGCACGAGCCAGGATCCACCCTGCCGACAGCCACATGGCCAGGGCTCCGAATGCTCCGAGGGCGAAGCGCACGCCCTGGCCCAACTCGGCCACCGCCACCCGTCGGTCGAGTTCGCGGCCCTTGTACAGACGAGTGCCTTCGTCGGCGGTGTCGAAGCCCGTGAGCAGGTTGAAGAACGTCGTCTTGCCCGCACCGTTGGGACCGATCAGCGCCGTGATCACACCGCGCTGGATCTCGAGGTGCTCGACGTCGACTGCGACGAGGCCACCGAAGTGGCGGGCCACCTTGTCAGCGACGATGACCGGGTCGGGCTTGGCCACGCCGGGCACGGGCTCCACGCCCTCGAAGGCAGCGGCAGAGGAGGTGGTGTCTTCAGCTGTCATCGAGCGCCATCTCCTTCCGGTCGCCGAACAGGCCCTGTGGCCTGAAGATCATCAACAACAAGAGGCCCACCCCCACCAGCATGAACCGGACCTGGCCGACCTGCACGCCTTCCATGATGGTGTTGAAGTCAAAGAGGCCGAACACCGAATAGTTGCCGGCGGCCATCGGGCGCAGGATGTTCTCGGTGAGGCTCAGCAGGGACCAGAAGATCATGGCGCCCACGATCGGACCCCAGACCCGCCCGATGCCGCCGATGATCAGTGCCGCCCATATGAAGAAGGTCTGTGGTGGCTGGAAGTTGTCGGGCTGCACGGTGGCCGTGCCAATTGCGAACATCATGCCGGCGAGCCCGCCGAGAACACCGCCGAACACGAGCGACTGGATCTTGTACCAGTAGGCCGACTTGCCGAGTGCGCGGGCGGCATCTTCGTCTTCGCGGATGGCCTTGAGGATGCGACCCCAGGGCGAGCGCATCAGCAGGTAGACCGCCAGTGCCGCAAGCGCCACCAGCCCCCACGTGACGAGGGTGACGAACAGGAGCCTGCCGTTGCTGAAGAAGATGGGCCCGATCCGGTATTCCGAGGAAGGGTCGAACGGCGAAAGTTCGTAGAACTGGCTGGAGAAGCCGTTGATCCCGTTCGATCCGCCGGAGAAGTCGCGCAACGCCACCGAGCGGGCGACGAGCCGGATGATCTCGGACGCGGCGATGGTGACGATCGCCAGGTAATCGGCCCGCAGCCGCAGCGCGGGCAGCCCGAGCAGCAGTGCCAGCAACACGGACATGAGCACACCCACGCCCATGCCCACCCAGATCGACCAGCCGTAGTAGGTGACCGATACGCCAACTCCGTAGGCCGCGATCGAGGCGAAGCCGATCTGGCCGAAGTTGAGCAGGCCGGTGTAGCCGAAGTGAACATTCAGTCCGATCGCAGCGAGCGCGAACCATGCGGCATTGAGGGCCACCGCCGCAGTGAGGGCGTTGCTGAGAATGTCCGACCAGCTCATCGTTGCTGCCCCCTCATCCGATTCTCTCGCTTCTGCCCATGATCCCCTGCGGCCTGATCACGAGCACCAGGATCAGCACGACCAACGCACCGACGTTCTTCAGCTCCGCCGGAATCACCATGGTCGAGACCATCACGAAGACGCCAATGAACAGAGAACCGACGGCGGCGCCGAACGCCGTGCCGAGCCCGCCGAGGGTCACCCCGGCGAAGATCAGCAGCAGGAGCTTGAAGCCCATGTCCCAGGCGACCGACTCCGAAAGGCCGAACAGTGCGCCCGAGAGCGCTGCGATGGAGCCGCCGAGGATCCAGACCTGCACGATCACCCGCTCGACATTGATGCCGGAGCTCGAGGCCAGGTCGCGGTTGTCGGATACGGCCCGCATGGCTCGGCCCGTGCGGGTGCGCTGCAGCAGAAGTCCAACGGCACCGAGGATGACGATGCAGATGCCGATCGTCCAGAGGTCCTTGGGTGTGGCGCTGACCGGGCCGATGTCGACACCCTGCTGGACCGAGTACTGCAGGTAGCTGCGACGGTCGCCACGGAAGAGGTAGAGGAACAGGTAGCGCAGGAAGATCGACAGGCCGATCGTGACCACGAGCTGGGCGACCAGGCTGGTGCCGCGGCGCCGCAGCGGCCTGAATATCACAGTGTCGAACAGGGCTCCGGCCAGACCACCGGCAACCGCAGCCAGCAGGAACGCGGGGATCACGTGCAGTCCGACGGTGACGTTGAAGAAGAAGGCGGCCAGCGCGCCGAAGGTGACCATCTCGGCGTGGGCGAAGTTGGTGAGCCCCGTGGTGCCGAAGATCAGCGACAGGCCGATCGCCATCAGGCCCAGCAACAGGCCGAAGCGAACGCCCTCCACGAGGAGCTGGAGGAACCGCTCGGTGTCGCTGCGGGATCCGTCCGAACCGGAGTCACCCGTCGGGGTCGTGGGGTCGCCGTCGGGACCGGTCGTGGCGGCGCCCTCGGCTCCCGATTCCAGCGGGAAGAGCGCACCCACGCGGACCCTGCCGTCGCTCAGCTCCACGGTGCGCTCGGCAGCTGCAGGGTCGGCAATGGTGACACCTGCGGGCAGCGTCTCGAGGTCTATGCGGACCAGGTAGCTGGTGGGCTCCGCGACGCCGACCTCCCACTTGCCGTCCTCACCGCTGGTGGCCGAGCCGAGCACGTCGCCGGCTTCATCGAGGACCTCGACCACCACGCCCTCGACACCCGTGCGGGCACCGTCCTGCACCACGTTGAGCGTGCCGAAGACCGCGAATGGCGCCTCCTCACCCTCGCCGCCGCCGGTGGGGTCGTCTCCGGCAGCTGGGTTTTCCTGCGCACCGCTGGCGGCCGGCCATGCGATCGCGGCCAGGCACAGGAGCACGAACACGAGCATGCGGAACGCGGACGCGCGCTGCTGGTGCCGGCGACCCGGATACGACATGGGCATCCATGGGAATCTAACGGTTCCACACCGCTCCTGTGACAACTGTTACTGATGGCCGGACTGCGACCCCCCGCTAACGTGCCGCACTGACGCCCACAGGAGGGCTGCATGGGGAGAATCGTGATAGCCGGGGCGGGCGTCGCCGGCCTCGGCACGGCGTTGTACGCCGGGCGGGCCGGGCACGAGGTGGTGATCGTGGAGCGCGACGACACGCCCCTGCCACCCACCCCGGCCGAGGCCTTCTCGTGGGACCGCCGCGGCGCGCCGCAGGTGCGGCACTCCCATGCATTCCTGGCCCGCCTGCACAACCAGCTGCGCGATGACCACCCCGACGTGCTTGCGGCATTGCTCGATGCCGGCGCCACGGAAATGGACTTCATCGCGATGCTCCCCGACGGAATGGACCGCACGCCCATGTTGGGCGACGAGGACCTCGTGGCCCTGGCGTGCCGGCGCACGACGTTCGAGTGGGTGCTGCGCCATGCGGTGCTGGACACGGGTGCCGCGACCCTGCACCACGGCGCGTCCGTCGACTCACTGTTGGTCGCCTCCCGGGACGACCGGCCCAGGGTGACCGGCGTGCGCCTGTCCGACGGCGAGAACCTGCACGCCGACACAGTGGTACTGGCCGGCGGACGTCGCATGGACGTGCCCGCGCTGTACGGCGCGTGCGGGGTGGAGCTGGAGGAGAAGACCGAGGACACGGGGATCGTGTACCTCTCCCGGTTCTACCGACTCCTCGACGCGCACGACTATCCGCCGCAGCTCGGCCCGATCGGTGGCGACCTCGGCTACCTGAAGTTCGGGGTGTTTCCGGGCGATGACCGCACGTTCTCGATCACCCTGGCCACCAACACGGGCGACAAGGAGCTGCGCCGGCTCCTGATGGACCCGGATGCCTTCTCGGCCGCAGCGTCGTGCCTACCGCCCACCGCCGCACATGTCGATGGCAGGGCGGAGCCGATCACCGGGGTCGAGGTGATGGGCGGCCTCATCAACCGCCGGCGCGGTTTCCTGGTCGACGGCCACCCCTTGATCACGGGTGTGCACGCCGTCGGCGATGCCCACACGGCCACCAACCCGCTGTACGGGCGCGGTTGCAGCCTCGCCATGGTGCAGGCGGCGTTGCTCTGTGACGCTCTGGCGGAGCCGGATCCGCTCGCCAGCTCGGTCGCCTACGAACAGGCGTGCGTCCGCGAGATCCTGCCCTGGCACGCAGCGGCGGTCGCACAGGACCGCATGAACAAGGCCAACTCGGGCGGCAATAGCACTGCTGACGAGGGACCAAGCGATGACAGGGCGGTGGATGACAGGGCGGTGGATGACAGGGC